>NZ_JBFJPY010000047.1:0-26192 GCF_041616895.1 Arsukibacterium sp. | reverse complement strand
TGAAACACGAGCTTTGCAATATCTATCCCGCAACGTATAGAATGTTTCATGCGACTTCCCCTCACTTGTTACTGTGTGTTTTGACGCTCTCAGTGTGGCACATCGATGCCGGATAGTGAGGGGGAGTCCATGTTATTGCCAGCACAACGCGCCTTCAGCGCTCGACTCGCAACACGTTGCTCGCGTTTGTGGCGGGCGTTATCTGCCACAATTGACATGTTCATCATATTGTACATGTTAAGGTTTGAGGCTATACTTGTCCCGTGAAACGTACATGTGGAGGTTGTATGAAAATTGTGTCTTTTACAGAAGCAAGAAATAGCCTGAAAGCGGTTT
Source organism: Arsukibacterium sp. (assembly GCF_041616895.1). Classification (GTDB taxonomy): domain Bacteria; phylum Pseudomonadota; class Gammaproteobacteria; order Enterobacterales; family Alteromonadaceae; genus Alishewanella. The sequence continues at coordinate 25,856 of NZ_JBFJPY010000047.1, read as the reverse complement.
TAGATTCCGTTGTTAATGACGCAGATACAGCAGTCATTACTCGCCGTGATTCGGAAGATGCTGTTGTTATGTCGCTAGACTACTACAACAGTCTGATGGAAACGGTGCACTTACTGCGCTCACCTGCCAATGCTGAGCATTTGAATCGCTCAATTGAACAATTCAAGGCAGGTAAGGTAACCTGCAGAGACTTGATTGATGAGTAGTCGTTTATTGTCATGGACTGACGAATCCTGGAGCGATTACCTTTATTGGCAAACCCAGGACAAAAAAACGCTCAAACGAATAAACAAGCTTATAAACGACGTTAGACGCTCACCGTTTGAAGGTATTGGTAAGCCAGAGCCGTTAAAGGAAAACCTAGCTGGTTTTTGGTCCCGACGTATAGATGATACGAACAGGTTGGTGTACGCAGTTGATGATAATGCGATTACGATAATCTCGTGCCGTTATCACTATTAGATTCGCCCCTTGGACAAGGCAGCTAACAAGTTACTACACCGAAAAATAACTCGCTGGCGCTCGTCATTTTTCGGTGAGAAAGCGTTAGTGTGCATGAGGTATTGGCATGAGTGAATTTTGGAAGTGTGTTGCTTGTGGTGCCTCAAATTCTGCCGATAAGTTAAAGTGTCAGAAATGTGGTGTTGCAGGTGAGAGATTATCAGCTATACAGCAAGCTGAAAGGGCATTAAGCATGTCTGAAAAATCGGAATTCCAATTCGAATGCATTAAGTGTAGTTGTCATGATTTTGAGGTAGGCCAGCTGCGTGGCAAAGGCGGTCTTTTTTCAGCCTTGTTCAATTTTAACAACACACGATTCTATTATATTAGCTGTAAGTCATGCGGTTTCACCGAGTTCTATAAGAAAGATCTTAGCGGCCGGCAAAAAACATTGGACTTATTTACAGGGTGATACGCTATAACAAGCGCAGCCACAAGTGGCCACTTTTTAGGGGGAAGTTTCACCGCTGCGCGGGTTTCGGTCTGTGCTTTGAGCATTATGTTTACAGGAATAATTTTAGAATCTCTGCGTAACAATTAGTTAAATTACTTGGTCGCTTACTAAAGATTTCATTTCAATTATTGGTACAATGGGGCGCTAACTAAACGTTGACAATAAGGAAGCACATAACAATGAAAAAGATGTTTCTCGTTTTATTTTATGTACTAACTGTTTTGATAATGGGCGGTTGTGTTACAAGTCCTGTTGTTATTAACAAAATGAGTTTGGATGAGCAAAAGTATAAACTCACTCAACGATTGCTATTAGTTACTGATGAACGCTTTTTGGCTCTTAAGCATTCCGAGAAGCAACTAGGAGTAACCTTTGAATATGATCTTGGCTTTTATCTTAAAAATGCTATTCACGACTCACTGAAATCAACATTTTGGGTAGTTGCTCAATCAGACTCAGCTGCTATGAGTGATAAATTTGATTTAGTCATCAAACCGACCGTATTATCTTTTTCCGCTCCTGTACCTGCACTAGTAGTAATGCGTACAAAGACACAAGTGACTATTCAATATGAAGTTATGCAACCGGTTCCTTTAGAATCATACTTAATAACATCTACTGGTACTCATGAATTGCTGGACGATCAAGATAGGAAAATATATAGCTCGCTCTCTGGTAAAAATATTTATGCTTACAGCCCAGCAGCTAATTTTGGTATGGCCATTCCAGATTATTCCTATGAAGCTGGAAAAGATGCATATATGGCCATATACCATGCCCTTAACGACTTAAATTCTCAACTAGTAGCAAAACTTACCAGTAGCTGACACGCTACTTAATTACGTACCGGCCACAAACGGCATGGTCAGAACTGGACTGCCGACGCTGCGGCGCTGTGATTAAGGCGCCGCAACTGTAGCCTGATTAAACCGCTCAAACGCAGCGGTTAAATCTGCCAGTAAATCATCAACATGCTCCAGGCCAATATGAAGCCTGATAAGCGGCCCACTGTATGGCCATTTGCTTGCCGTGCGCAGTTTCTGCAGTTGCATGGTGGCGGTTACCAGGCTTTCATAGCCGCCCCAGGAAAAGCCCATTTTAAAGTGCTGCATGCCTTCAATAAACGCCTCTACCTGGCGTTGACTACCCTGTTTTAACACGAAGGAAAACAAGCCATTGCTGCCGCAGAAATCACGCTTAAAGATGGCATGGCCCGGATACGACGGTAATGCCGGGTGCAACACGGTTTCAACCTCTGGCCGCTGCTGCAGCCAGTTGGCGACAGTGAGCGCACTTTGCTCGTGCTGTTGCATCCGCACGGCTAAGGTGCGCAAACCGCGCAGTGCGGTGTAGGCATCATCGGCTGAGGCGCAATAACCCATTAAATAACTGTGTTCACGCAACTTAGGCCAGTGTTTTTCATTCGCACTGGCGGTTCCCAGCATGACATCGGAATGACCCACTATATACTTAGTGGCCGCCTGAATGGAGATATCTACCCCCAACTGAAACGGCTGGCATAAAATGGGCGACGCCCAGGTATTGTCTAAAATAGTGACTATATTATGCTGCTGCGCCACCGCGCAGATGGCCGGTATATCCTGCATGTCAAAAGTGAGTGAGCCGGGCGACTCCAGAAAAATCACCTTAGTATTTGGTTTAAGCAGGCTGGCAATGGCACTGCCAATTTGCGGATCATAATAGCTGGTTTCAATTCCGAAGCCTTTGAGCAACTTGTCGCACAATGCCCGGGTGGGTTCATATACGCTATCGACCATCAGCAGATGGTCCCCGCTTTGTAAAAAGGCCAGCAATGCCCCGCTTACCGCTGCAGCACCACAAGGATACAATGCACAACCAGCCCCGCCTTCGAGCTCGCAAATCGCTTCTTGCAAAGCAAAATGGGTATCGGTGCCGCGCCGGCCATAAAAAGGCACCCGGTTGCCACGCTGTAAAGTCGCTTGTTTAAGCTCACTAAAGGTATCAAACACAATAGTAGAAGCCCGCACAACCGGCGGGTTTACCGCATAACCAGTATATTTTTTAGCCCGGCCGGCATCGATAAGTTTAGTGTTTTTATGCATTGTTTACCCCACTGCGACCTTAGTCGGATAGATAAGACATCTGGATGTCTGTAGCATGCTAACCTGTTTTTACTAAAAGATCACGATACTAAAACACCACCTGCTGATCGCTTCACTGTTAACAACAGTATTGCATCATACAAACAAAGTTTGCGGAAGTTTGACAAGCGTTCTGCCGCCGCCTACGGTTTAAGGATAACAACAAGGAGTAAATTATGCGCAGTACTGCACTACACCCTCTGGTACTGGCGATCAGTACTGCTTTGCTTAGCCCCGCCGTGCTGGCGCAGGCCCAGGAAAACAGTAACCCAAACGCCGATGAACAAAAAATTGAACAAATTATCGTTACCGGCACCCGGGTAGCCGGTCGCTCGGTGGATGATACCGCAGTACCGATTGATATTGTTAGCGTGGAAACACTGGAGCGTTCCGGTTCTACCGAGCTTAATCAGGTATTATCGGTGGCGTTGCCATCGTTTAACTTTCCGCGCCCAGGCCTGGCTGATGGCACTGATACCATTCGCCCGGCTACCTTACGTGGCCTTGGCCCGGACCAATCGCTGGTGCTGGTTAACTCGAAAAGGCGCCACGCCGCTTCATTGGTAAATGTTAATGGCACCGTGGGCCGCGGCAGTTCAGCAGTCGATTTAAATACCATACCGACGGCAGCCATTCGCAGCGTTGAAGTACTGCGCGATGGCGCATCAGCTCAATACGGCTCGGATGCGATTGCCGGGGTAATTAACGTTAGGCTGCGCGACGCCAGCGAAGGTGGCAGTGTTAGCTTGTCGTATGGTTACCGGGATTCAGAATATACGGTGCCCACCACCCCGCCGCCAGCCAATGCCACCTGGAGTGCACCTGGCGAGATAAAACGCAGCGTTAATGATGGTGAAACCCTCAATTTGTCAGGCTGGAAAGGCTTTGCCCTGCCAAACAATGGCTATTTGACCTTGGCCGCAGAAATTAAAGATGCAGAGCGCACCGAACGCGGCGGTTACGATTACCGCCAGCAATACCCACTAGTTGACGGCGCCTATGATCCCCGCGAACAAACTATTGAACGTTTTAATGCCTGGTATGGCGAGCCGGAACTGCAACAATTTACCCTGTTTGCTAATGCTGGCATGATGTTAGACGGTGGCAAGCTTTATGGCTGGGCTAGCTTTCAGGATCGTTCAGCCCGCTCTGGCGGCTTTTACCGACGGGCACAAGATGACCGTAATGTGATTGAAGTACACCCGGATGGCTTTTTACCCATTATTGCACCTGAGGTAACCGACACCAGTTTTGCCGTGGGTTATGAATGGGAGCTGGCAGAGTGGAGTATGGATGCCTCTGTGGTTTATGGCATGAATGAAATGGCCTTTACCATTGAGAATACCGTAAACCGTTCCATTGGCCCCAGCAGCAAAACCGAGTTTGATGCCGGTGGTTTTGACTATAACCAGTGGGTATTTAACCTCTCGGGTGTCACCTCTTTTGATGTTGCCAGTTTTGCATCGCCAGTTAACCTGGCCACTGGTATTGAAATTCGACGCGAAGGCTACTCAATTTTTGCCGGTGAACCTGACTCCTATCGCAATGGCGGCGTGTTGCTGCCTAATGGCAATCCAACCCAGTCTGGCGCACAGGTGTTTCCGGGGTTTCGACCAGCAAACGCGGTGGATGAAAGCCGGCGGGCAATCGGCGTATATGTTGACTTAGAAGCCAACGTTACTGATAACCTGCTGGGCTCGGTGGCGTTAAGGGCAGAGGACTATTCTGATTTTGGCAACAATGTGACCGGCAAACTGGCGCTGCGCTACGATGTCAGTGACAGTGTTGGCCTGCGTGGCAGCGTCCAGAACGGATTCAGAGCACCATCATTGCAGCAGCAATATTTTACCAGTACGTCCACTAACTTTATTGGTGGTATCCCGTTTGATATTACTACCTTCCCGGTGAACAATCCGGCGGCGATAGCGTTAGGCTCCAGTCCGCTGGATGCTGAAGAGTCCGTAAACCTTTCGCTTGGTGCGGTGTTCCGGCTTGGCGATTTAACCCTAACCATTGATGGCTATCAGATTAATATTGACGACAGAATAGTGTTATCAGAAAACCTGACGCAGCCGAACGTGCGCGCTTACCTCGAGTCACTGGGGTTAATTGGTATCGGTGGCGGTCGCTTCTTTATCAATGGCGTCGATACTGAAACACAGGGCATTGATATTGTCGCCAATTACCCGGTATTTACTGCAGATATGGGCCGCTTTGACTTAACTCTGGTGGCAAACGTTAACAGTACAGATGTTACCAGAACACCAGAAACCGCTGAGTTGTCAGCGCTTGACCCTGCACCGGAACTGTTTGGCAGGGTAAATGTGCTTACCTTTGAAAAAGGTAACCCGAAAAACAAGTTAGGTGCGCATGTTAACTGGAGTTTAGACCGCTTCGGTGCCACCTTCCGGGCAACCCGCTACGGTGAGGTGTTAACTCCTAACGCTAACCCTGCCAATGATTTTACCCTGGATGCAGCAACCTTAATTGATGTGGAGGCCCGCTATCAGCTGACCGAAAACATGAAGCTGGCATTTGGCGCCGATAATCTGTTAGACAAATACCCGGATGCTTTTCCCATTAATTTAAATGGTACTGGCAACACGCCGTTTTCTAACTATTCACCTTATGGCCGCTCTGGCCGGCTGGTGTATGGCCGGGTAAGTTACGATTTTTAGCAGGAGGTTAAAGCAATAACACAGGCGCTTCGGCGCCTTTGTTATGTCAGGCCATTGAGCTCAGCAGTGGTAATTAGCCGCTCAAGTTCCGGACGGGCAAAGTAGTAGCCCTGATAATAACGAATGCCCAGACCTAATAAACAATCCAGTTCCGCCTTGGTTTCTACCCCTTCAGCCAGCACCAGGGTGCCTTGCAACTCACATTGGGCGATGGTTTGTTCAATAATAAACTGTTTGGCCGGGTTGCTCTGAATATTGCGAATTAACTCCATATCCAGTTTTAAGATATGAGGCTTAAGTTCAACCAGCCAGTCTAGTGTGGCGTAACCGGCACCATAGTCGTCAATGGCGGTTTTAAAGCCACGCTTTGAATAACTGCGGAAAATCCGGTTTAAATGATCTTTATCCGGAATTTGTTCGCCTTCAGTTACTTCAAATACCAGCTTGGTTAAATCGAAGCCGTATAAATCTGCAGCTTCAATGGTCGCCTTAATACAGGTTTCCGGATTGTAGACAGCATTGGGTAAAAAGTTAATATTCAAATAAGTGCTGCAACCTAACTTAGCGGCCGTTTCTATCGCTTTTACCCGGCAAGCCTGGTCAAAATAATACTTATTATCGTCGTTTATACGCTCAAACACCCAGCCAGCACCCTGCCCTTCCGGGCCGCGTACTAAGGCTTCATAGCCACAGATAACCTGGTATTTCCAATCGATTATTGGCTGAAAAGCCATCCGGATCTGAAAACCTAAGGATTGACCGCTTAAACAGTCGCTGCAGGTTTGTTGTTTAATTTGTATTGGAAAATCCATCAACAACCTTAATTTTTTGTAAAAGGAATAGAGTTGAACTCTAGCGATAAATGCACTGCTTTACCAACTAAATTCAGGGGGAATTCGCTAATTAGCTGAACCCGCGCGATTAAGCGCCAAAGCATAGCAGCTTATAAGCCGCCGTCCTGCTTGCTCTGCCGAGCAACCAAACGCCACGACGCCATCTTCATGGCCTGCCATGGTAAAAATACCCTGCTGAAGCACGTCGGTTTTCGCAAACAGTCGGGCCACTTCGTCGGCCATGGCCACCGTACCATAAGGCACATCTGCCCCGGTTTGCGGTAAACCAAGTTCGCTGGCCAGCTGCCAGATTTGCGGGCAATGGGCATGAATAATAAAATGGATATTCTCACTTAGCTGATACAACTGGCCATGAGTCATGGCTTCTGAAGAGGGTTTGGTTTCGCCAGCAGCAGCAATCTGGTTTTGTGTTGGCTTACAATCTGTGACCAAGGCGTAATCCGCGGCGGTCATGTTGCGAATACCACCGGTTTGGGTACCACTGATCATAAACTGACTTTTCGGGCCAACGCCGTTACCAAAGCGCTGGCTGATATTACCAAAGCCATAATTGTCGTAGCGCTGTGGACACTGACCCAGCATACCCAGTTGCACCATAATATGGCGCCAGCTGTTCAGCTCCATGACATGCCCGGCAGTGAGAACCGCCTGAGCCTGATAATTTAACTGAAATTTTATAACCCCTTCCTGCTCAGTCATCGTATCACTCTGCGTTGATTAATCTGCCGCTATTATAAGCCCGGCACTTTGCCAAGCCAGCCGCATAGCAGGCCAAAACTGGCAAGCGCAAGCCAGAGCTGTATAATAGCCGGCAATACCCTAAAGGGCCCGATGCAAGCATGAAATATAAAGACCTACGTGATTTTATCAGTCAGTTAGAACAGCGCGGTGAGCTGGTGCGGGTAACTGCAGAAGTAGACCCGGTGCTGGAAATGACCGAAATTGCCGACCGCACCCTGCGTGCCGGCGGCCCGGCTATTTTATTTGAAAACCCCAAAGGTTACCGTATGCCGGTACTGGCCAATTTGTTTGGCACCCCGCAACGGGTGGCACTGGGTATGGGTCAGGAAAATGTCGCTGCATTGCGTGAGGTGGGTAAGCTACTGGCTTTTTTAAAAGAGCCTGAGCCACCTAAAGGCCTGAAGGACGCATTCAGTAAGCTGCCGTTATTTAAGCAGGTACTGAATATGTCACCGAAGCAGGTTAAAAAAGCAGCCTGCCAGCAAGTAGTGCTAAGCGGTGAACAGGTCGACCTGAGCCAGTTACCGGTAATGACCTGCTGGCCGGGTGATGCAGCCCCCTTAATTACCTGGGGCTTAACCGTCACTAAAGGGCCGCACAAAGCGCGGCAAAATTTAGGCATCTACCGCCAGCAAGTGCTGGCCAAAAACAAACTGATTATGCGCTGGTTATCGCATCGCGGTGGTGCGCTGGATTTCTACGAGTTTCAAAAGGCTAATCCGGGACAGAATTATCCGGTGTCTGTCGCCTTAGGTGCCGATCCAGCCACTATTCTTGGTGCAGTAACGCCCGTGCCGGACACCTTGTCAGAATACGGTTTTGCCGGCTTGTTGCGTGGTGATAATACCGAAGTGGTAAAATGCATCAGCAATGATTTGCAGGTGCCGGCCAGTGCCGAAATAGTGCTGGAAGGCTATATTGCGCCCGGTGAAATGGCACCGGAGGGCCCCTACGGTGACCATACTGGCTACTATAATGAAGTGGACAATTTCCCGGTGTTTACCGTGACCCACATTACCATGCGTAAAGACCCAATTTATCACAGTACTTATACCGGGCGGCCGCCAGATGAACCGGCTATTCTGGGCGTGGCATTAAATGAAGTGTTTGTGCCGATACTGCAAAAACAGTTTCCGGAAATTACCGACTTTTACCTGCCCCCTGAAGGGTGCTCGTACCGGTTGGCAGTGGTTACCATGAAAAAGCAGTATCCTGGCCATGCCAAACGGGTAATGATGGGTGTCTGGTCTTATTTGCGCCAGTTTATGTATACCAAATTTGTGATTGTGTGTGATGACGATATCAACGCCCGCGACTGGCAGGATGTTATCTGGGCCATTACCACCCGGATGGACCCGGCCCGCGATACCACCCTGGTAGAAAATACGCCGATTGACTATCTGGATTTTGCCTCGCCGGTGTCCGGCCTTGGCTCAAAAATGGGGATGGATGCCACCAACAAATGGCCGGGTGAAACTACCCGCGAATGGGGCGAACCTATTGTTATGGACCCGGCAACCAAACAGCGGGTAGATGCCATCTGGGACAGCCTGGGTATTCCCTTGCCAGCCAAGGACACTGGGCTGTGAGTTTTACCGTAACAGTAGTTCCGGCAAAGCTTAGCTTTGCCGTACAGGACGGCGAAACCATTCTTGGCGCGGCGCTACGCAGTGGCATAGATTTTCCAAATCGCTGTCGCCAGGGCGTCTGCACCAGCTGCGTCTGCAAGTTAAAAAGCGGTGAAGTGCGCTATAACGAGCCACAACCGCTGACTGAAGTAGACAAACAACAGCAGTTTACTTATTGTTGCCTGGCATATCCGGTAAGCGATGTAGTATTGCACCACCCTTTTATCAGTGGCTAACGAGCGATAACCTAAACGCCACCAAAACATGAGAGTTTTATGACCAACACTGCCAACACCTCTGCTATTGCCTGCAAGATCCACTCGGTAGAAGCGCTGACCCCCGGGATCAGCAAAGTCGTGTTAAGCCCGAAGCAGGCGGCGGATTTCCGGGCCGGCCACTATTTACAACTGGTGTTAAGCAGCGACGACAAAAGGCCGTTCTCAATTGCCAGTATTGCCAGCAGCAATTTGCTGGAATTACATATTGGTACGCCGGCAGGCGATACCTGGTCAAGCGCCGCTCTGTCCCATATTGAACAGCAGTTTCAGGCGGGCTTGCCGGTTATGGCAGAGATTGGCCTCGGTCAGGCGCAGCTGCGCGAAGATAGCAAACGACCGGTAATATTGCTGGCGGGCGGCACTGGTTTTTCCTACGTTTATGCCATTGCCCAGGCGTTACGAGCCGCTAACACCAGCCGGCCGGTATTTTTGTACTGGGGCGTTCGTTCAGAAGATGCCTTGTATTACCAGCAACAGCTGCAGCAATGGGCCAGTAGCAGTAAACAGTTTCGGTTTATCCCGGTAGTACAACTGCCCTCTGCTGACTGGCAGGGCCGCACCGGTCTGGTACACGAAGCCATATTGGCAGACTTTGTGTCATTAGAGGCCTACGATATATATATTGCCGGCCCCTTTGCCATGGCCGGAATAGCCCGCGATGCTTTTAAAGCACAAGGTGCCCATCCGGAGCAGATGTATGCTGACGCCTTTGCTTACATTTAGACTGGTTTGGCCAGTGGCAATATGCCACAATAATTGCACCCGAAACAAAGACAGAGCCCGGATATGACTCACCAAACCTTAATAAAAGTACGCGGTTATCATTTAGACATTTATCAGCATGTAAACAATGCGCGCTATCTGGAGTTTCTGGAAGAAGCCCGTTGGGGTTATTTAGAAGACAGCGGCGATATCGAGTGGTTTGCCAGACATAACCTGGCGTGGATAATTGTTAACATTAATATTAATTATCGGGTAGCGGCCACCATGGGCGATACCCTGCAAGTATTTACCCGCTTCAGTAAAATTGGCGGCAAAAGTGCGGTAGTAACTCAGGAAGTGCGGATTGCCGGCAAAGATGCCATTGCCGCAGATGCCCAGGTAACCATTGTTTGCTTAGACCAAAAAACCGGTAAGCCGGTGGTTATTGACGGCGAATTAAAACAGCGGCTGGAGCAACATCTGCAGGAATAACTAAAATAGGTGCTGCGTGCCGCTTTTATGAGCGATGTTACATAAGCAGTCTTTTTAGCTCCAGCGCAGGTGTGTATTGTTTAGCAATGGCCGCTTCAAGTAACGCGAGTCCTGCCTCGCGATCGCCTTCAAGCAACATTCTGCTACCTGCCCATGCCATCGCTTCAGCATCTTGTTCTTCAACCAAAATATGTTCCCAGCGTTGGTCATGAGGCGCCACAATCCGTTGCGCGGCCTTACTGCCGTTTCTGGCAGCTTTGTCCCACCAGAACCGAGCGGTTAAACTGGGTGGTATTGTCATTATTGGCATAACAAGTACAGACTCTGTCTGCCGGTCAGCTGACCTGTTAAGACGATAGACATCCGACTCCAATGTTCCCGTTAACTTCAAGCCAAGCAGCGTTTGCAGCTTATTTTCATCCGAAAAATCAGTTCTTAGCAGCTCAATGATGGTGCCATCTGCTGCCACCCGCACTTCTGCATTGCCGACAAAACCAGAAAAATCCGCTGTTACCGGGCTCATTGTTCTGAATGTTGACAAATCAAGCTTGGCGCTGAGCGGCATGTCATTATCAATAACGCTCAGCTTTACTTTTTGAGTATCTAACAGTTGCAACAAACTTCCGAGTAAAAACTGATGCTGAGCCGATCCTAATAACGCGCCACGCCATAGTTGATGCTGTTCTATGAGTAACTCTACCGCATCAATGTTCAACTCCTCGTTAAGCGAATAATCAAATCGGGTGGTGAGTATTTGCTTTGCACCCGTTGCCTCATACCGCCAGGTTTTTAATGCCCGCAACGCACTTTGGTCAAACGTTTTTTCCGGGAAGGCATCCATAACCTTCGCAGTTTGCACGACGCCTTGCTCATCAACGAGAAAACGCAGTGTAACGTAGCCAATTGCACCAGTGCGGTAGGCGTTTAAAGGGTAAAGCGGCGCTTCTCGTTTAATGGGCGACGGTGATAAAACTGCATCAATATTGCTGCTATGTGGTAATAGCCACCACCTGGCAACGTGTTGTAACTTTACTAATTCCTGATCTGCGCTGGCTAACTGTGTATCGTCCAGGTTTTGCTGCAGTTGTGTTATGACTTCTACTGTATTTGTATGTCCCAGTGCCGCAGCGAGTTTGAAGTAAGCCAACGCCATACTGTAGTCAACAGCAATACCCTCGCCGTACAAATGCATCGTAGCGAGATTAAAGGCGGCATCTTTATTTCCATAAGGGATTAATTGGCTGAATTGTTCTTTCGCCAACGCGTAATTCTGACTTTGGTGAGCTTTCACTGCCTGTAACCAGTCTGCTTGCAGTGGACTAATTATCAAAACGCTGACAAAAACCAACCATACTCTTACCATTTGTTACTCCATAACAATTTTTCGCCGGTTTGAAAGTAATATAAGGGATGTCAGGACCCATTACAAAGACATTAACCAACACTGGCTTTCAGTTGATCACAACTTTTTGATATGTTTGTCTAATGCCTGCTTTAGCAGTTCACTGGTTTTTATTTCATCGCCACACGGTACCCGCTTTGCGGCCATTAGCGCCTCAAAGCCATCGAGCATGGGGTCACCCACAACGCAAACCCCTTTTCTGATACGGACAATCTGCCGGCCATCATCCAGCTGGGCAAGCACCTGCTGTGCCGGGTTCTCACTAACAGGCCAGTGCTGTTTCTCTACCGTAAGCCGCGGTTGTTGCCTTTGCAAAAACTGCTGATAGCTGGCGGCAGCGTCCTGTTCAACGATAGCTGGATCGACAGAAGCAGCACGGTTTAATGCCCGCTGCACCAGACTGCCGCCGCGTGCTGGTGTAGCTGATAACGTATCTTCTGATGCTTGCCCGGCATGAGTTTGAATTTTTGTTGGATCTTGCGCCAGCGTTAAACCGGCTTCAGCATTATTTTTTGGTGCGGCGACGCCCTGTGCAGGTTTATTGGTTATAGCTTGTTCAGACGAGACAGTGGCAGTGCGTACTTCAGTCACAGCGTCTTTTATCGGGTCAGACGTGGCTGCAGCTGTGCCAGCCGGAATTGGTACTGGCGGCTGATATAAATAAGAGGGAACAGGCACAGCTGGCGGCGGTTGCACGGGAGAGCTAAAGGTTATGCTTAACAGTAATGTGAGGAACAGGCCGTGAAATAATAATGCCAGCAGGATGGCAAGGCCATATTCGCTCATTAGGCGTTTAAAAGAATGGGTAATCGCCGCTAACAATTGCCGCCCCGAAGCTGATGCTGCTAAGTAAGCGTCAGACTGGCAGAGCGGCAATTAATTCCGTCTAAACTTGCAATTTAACTATGCAGTTTAAATATCCAGGGACTACATAAACTGTTTTTTCATTTCAGTAGCAGGTTTGTAGTTTTTTGCTATCGCCTGATCGAGCAATGCCAACCCCTGTTCCCGCTGGCCTTCCAGGATTAAACGGGTACCGGTCCAAGCCATTACTTCAGCATCGTTCTGGCTAAGTAAATATGCTTCCCATTGCTGGTCAGATGCCGCCATAATGCGCTGTGCATCTTTATTACCATTTTTTGCGGCTTGCTCCCACCAGAACATGCCAGACATTGCTCTGGAGACTTCTACTGAGGCCTGTGCTGAGACACTTTTCGAACTGATATCACTTCTGCGGTTCAGCCGGTAAACCTCTGACTCCACGTTACCTTTAAGCTTCAGACCCACTAAATTAGTTATCTCGCTACGAGGTTCAAACTTGGTTTTTATCTGCTCAGTGATGGTGCCATCTTTTGCCACCCGCACCACAGCGTAGCCCCAGAAGCCATCAAAATCAGGCTTTAGTTCAGCACGCTTCTCATAGATAGAAAAATCCGCTTCTGTTGCCAGCGGTAACTCCGGGTTATACCAAAAGCCATTACCACTTTGAATCTCAATTAGCGACAGCAGCATACCCAATACCAATTGATGCTGTGATGAGCCAGCTACAGCAAAATTCCATAAATTATGTTCAGCGACCGTCTTTTCCACCGCTGAAACCTTGACACCACCGCTTAGAGAATAACTTAACCGTACGGACATCAAATGTTTTTGACCACTAGGCTGATAGCGCCACCTTTTGACCGCCCGGATCGATGCTTTTTCAAACACTGTTTCAGGATAAGCATCTAAAGTATCTACCGCAGTAACCTGACCTTGCTCATCTACTAAAAATCGCAGATTAACAAAACCGAACTGGCCAGTTCTGGCGGCGTTAACCGGATATTTAGGGTGCACTCGCTTAACCGGCTGCGGCAGACTAGCATCCCTCGGCTTATCTAAATCTGTTGCAATAATAACCACACCGCTCTTTAACTTTTCATAGCGCTGATTAGCCTGATCCAGTTGTTGCTCGGTGGCCTGCTTTACTACAGTTTGCAAAACGTCTTTAGCCTGGGGATGCTCTAATTCGGCAGCTAACATAAAATAGCCCAGCGCTTCGCTAATATCCTGCTCTTGCCCTTCTCCCTGCAAAGCCATAACCCCAAGGTTAAATGCTGCTAATTCATTGCCTAATGGTAATAATTCAGCAAACTGTTGCTGGGCGTCGCTATAGTTTTTGTTTTCGTGCGCTTGTAATGCATCCAGCATATCTGCCTGAGCAACAGAGCAGCCGAATAAGGCAGCTAACAACCACTTTTTCATTTTTAGTCCCTTTTAATTAAACTATGGCTACTTTAAAAAAAACAAAAGTGATTGCAACCATTGCTAGCAAAATGTAATAAATACTAACTTTTTGAAAAACCTGTTTGCCGTTCAGTATGGATTAGCCGGACTATAGAAATCTCTATTGGTACCATTAATAATTACCGGCTTTGCACATTCCGTTTGCCGGAACCTCGTTTGTTGATCTGCCCGTACTATATAGACTTCATGTTCGCCGAAAACTTCGCTATGTCCGCTTCGTTCTACCCATAACGCTGTGCGCTCTGATAAGCAGCATGCAAAGCCTGTTGTAATGCAGTGTTTTGCCAGTTTGCAATGTAAGTTGACTGATCCCCTCCCGCAAACCAGATAAACTCGGCAGTTTGTAATGCCCATCGCACATAGTCGCTATTGGCTTTATCTCTGCTATCAACCAGCAAGGTTTCAACCAACGCGGCCTGCAGTAAGTGTAAGAAATAATCGTTGTAGCCGGCAGCGCCCTGAGTGCGCAACACCAATACGTTGCCGCCTTGGATATAAGGGCGTACTTTATCGGTAAAAATGCTGTCTACGTCAGTGCTGCCGCCCATCAGAATAATACCAGCATCAGCGGGTACCAGCGGCACACAAACATCTTCGTTATAGCCCACGGCATACCGCTGCAAAGCGCCGGGTTTTGCCGGTCGCGGCCCAAAGCCACATTGTTCAGCATTCGCTAATGCGTCCAGCGCCGAGGTAGCATCTGCGCCTGATGAGCCCTGCTGGCTGCAGCCGGCTAACAGCAAAAGTAATAGCATCATATAATATTTCATCTTTGCTTTACCTTTTAACCAGCTTGCCACCTCAAGATGGCAAGCTGCATTTTGCTATTGAAGCTGGCTTAATAAGGATCCGCCGGATTGTAGAAACTGCCGCTACGACCATCAATGCTAAGCCGTGTCGGGCTGACACTACTGCTATTGTTCAGCAGGTTGTAGCTCTGACCGGGTAACAGCTTATAACGCAGTAAGTTGTTAATAATTACAGGCTGGCCACAATTGGTTTGCTGATACTGGGTCTGGCCGTCGGCGCGTAAAACGTATACCTCGTGGCTACCATCAACCACGCCGCTACCGTCTGCCTTGACAAACAATGATGTTGCCTCTGATACTGCTACTACCCGGCCTGCGCTGCCCAGTTTGGCCTGAAATACGGCCGAGCGACCCATCCGATCGCGCTGTTTAAAGTGGGTGTCAGTAATAATGCCATTGAGAAGTGGCAAACCCAGGAAATTACTGCTGATATTAATGGTTTGATGGCAGAAATCGGTGACAGCTTCAGAGCTGATAGCACCCTGCACCCCGTCCGGATCATAGATAAACTCGCCCAGCACATGGTTACCCGCCGACGTGCCGCCCACCACACCACCTTTGTTGTATACGTGCACCAATGCGTCCTGCACCTTAGTACCCTGCCACTGATTTAAATAATCAGATTGATCGCCGCCGGCAATAAAAACAAATTCGGCGCTGCGAATTGCCCAGTCGACATAGTCACTGTTGGCTTTGGCTCGGGTATTTATAATTAAGGTTTCTACTGATGCGGCATCAGTTAATGCCTGCAGATAGTCATTGTATGCAGCGGTGCCGGAGGTACGCAGTACCACCACATTGCCGCCATTGATATGCGGCTTCACCCGGTTTGCAAAGGCGGCGTCGACATCAGCACCGCCGCCCATCAATAATAAAGCCGGGCTAGACAAACTGACACAAACATCGTTACTACTGCCCAACAAAGTCGCACTCAAACCACCCGGTTTTGCCGGCCGGCTGCCGTAATTGCAATTTTCCGGTTCAGGCTCTGGCTCAGGTTCTGTGCCACCACCGGTTCCGTTAAAATTAACGGTTAGCTGATAACTGCCGGTACCGCTATAACGGCTTACTTTAATAAAATGGCTGCCAGCCGGAGAGTCAACGTAAGTGCCGGTTTCAGGATTGGCGCTGCTTTGGCCAGAGGCAATATAACTGCCACTGGCACGGTATAAAAACCAATCAAAATCGTCGTTATTGGCGTGACTCAGGCTTACCGAAATATTGCCGGTAGTACTGGTATCAAAATAGAACCAGTCCTGATCGGTGCGACTGCCAATGGTGCCCTGCACCACGACACCACTACAAAGCGGACCATCGGCACCACTTTCATTATTATTATTTTCGCTTTCCTGGATCAAACAGGCCTGCGCTTGGCCACAAAGCAATAGCGCAACAACGCCTAACAGACTTAGTGCTTTCATTTTTACTTCCTGCATATAGTTTTGTTTTAGGAAATGGCCAACAGGCCAGACTTCTTCGCACGGCAAAACGCCTTGCAAAAGATTTTGGAGCTAACTCAGGGGGTGGGGGCTATTCGTCAAACCACTCAGACAGGTGATAGTCGGTGGCGCACTCATGCAAATTGTTATGCATATAGCTATGCACATAGTTATGCAGATTAGCCGGTTTGGCAACCGACCACAGTACTTCACTGACTCTGCATAACAGGTTTTTCATAAGCGTGCGCTCTTAACACATCGTGATGACGTTTTAATTACCATTCAATATTGACCTGAATAGACATGCTGTCAAGCAGAAAACACATGCAGTTGTAAAAATAACCGACAGGTACCCAAGGCAGGAAAAAAAGACCAGATAATATGCAGCAGCATTAGTCGCAGACTAAATTTATCCGAAAAACGGGCTTATTTTCTGCCATTCCAGTAGCTTACCAGCAAAGCTAAGACTGGCGTGCGCCGGGCTGGTGGAGGGCAATGGGATCAGGTGCAGCGTTGCAGGCAATTGCTGGCTTTTAATAACGTGACGCCGGAAGCTTTGCCAGGCTTTACCACCGTTAAATGCGATAGCGGTTACCTTGTTATGTTGCTGCATAAATTCAGCAAAGTCGTTTGGCTGCTCTGCACTGATGGCACTGTCCAGGCTGCCCTTGCGCTGGCAATAGCCCAGTACATCCCACAGCGCTATCTGCCGGGTTAGCAATGCCTGCAGCCGCGCGGCATAACTTAAGCCGGACTCAAGCTCAAGCAAGCTGGTCATCACCGGCCAGAACGCGTTGCGGGGATGGGCGTAATATTGCTGCTGTTGCAGCGACTTTTCACCCGGCATGCTACCCAGAATTAACAACCTGGCATCGGGTCGCGCCACTGCCGCCAGGCCAGATATCCCCTCGGCCATTAACGCAGCTCGGGCTGGTACTGCCGGGCTTTTTGCCAGGCTTGCTGCGCCTGCTGCGGTTCACCTTCCTGCTCGGCCAGATAGGCCAAAATGGCATAAAGATAACCGTTACTGGAATTATCGCGCAGCCAGTGCTGAACCTGCTTGCGTAATCTTAACACTGAACGGCCAAGCGCAATCTGCCGCAAATGCGGCCATGCTGGTGCCACATCGGCCAGCGACAACGCCGCTACCAGGCGCTTTTCTGCTGCGTCAGGGTGCCCGGCATTGGCTTCAGCCCAGGCTAACCCTACTGCCGCGGCTGCCGACTTGCGCTCTTTAGCAGGTAGCGCTTGCCAGTAATCCTGCTGTTGGTCAAAGTCAGTCTCTCCTGCTAAATGACGGACGGCCTGAGGGTAAATAGCAAAACGTTGCAGTTGCCAGCTGCTTTTATCGAACCAATGCTCTGTAGCAGCACGCCCTGCAGCACTGAGCAGCGGTTGCCAGAGGCCCGCCTGCTGTAATGCCCGCAAGTACAACTGGCCGAGCGCCGCATCAACCGGCGGCTGCTGCAGCAAGGCTTCGAGGACCACCACCGCCTGACGGGTCTGCCCCTGGTGCAATAACATGTCAGCTTCGAGATACTGGCGGTTCGGGTCATCTGCAGCCAGTTCGGCTAGCAGCGTATTGGCCTGTTGGTAATCACCGGCATAAAACGCCGCGTAAGCTGCCAGGAAACGCTTTTCATGGCTGAACGCTCCGGCTTGCAGCGCCAGCTGAAGCTCGTTGGCAGCCTTGGGCCATTGCCGCCTTGCATAGGCATGTAAGCCGTTGGCAAAGGCCTGCTGCGCTTTTTTCTGCCGCCGTGAGCGGAAAAAATTGAATGAACCATGCTGGATCCGTAACAGATATTTCAACAACTTTACGACCAGCATGATTGCCAGCAGAGTAACCGTTAACACGATCACGAAACCCAGTGCGGTCATTTCAATAACATAGCCGGCCAGCACCAGTTTAAGATAGCCCGGGTTATTGGTTACCACCGGCCCTAAAAACATGGCCAGCGCCAGCACAACAATCAGGATAATGGCTTTGATCATAGGTCGGTCTCCGCCTGGCTTTGCAGGTAGTCCTGCAGCTGCGCACTACTGTGCAGTGTCGGCAGTTGTTGCGCGCTGATCTGCACGGCCGCCAGCGCCAGCAGTTGTTCACTCAGCTGCTGCACGGCTGGCTCGGTTGCCATGAAATGACGCTGTAACTGATCGCTGGCTTGTTGCAATGCACTGCGATACACCGCGGGTTCGCTCTGCAGTGCCGCCAGTTGCGCCAACAGCAATTGCTGGTTCAGAGCAACCCGCACCATCAGCTGTTGCTCTGCCGTTAAGCTGAAATAATCTTCTGGCGTGGCCAGCCGGGCTGAAAATAACTTTTGCAAACTGCTGTGCCAATAATAGCTTAAGGTGCTGCGCCAGTTTTTAAGCTCACCCTCTGGCTCGGCGACGGTAACACTGAGCTCTGTATGCTGCTGCTTTAATGGTAAACGCATACTGGTTTTGCGCATTTGTGCCAACTCGACATGCACGGCACTCAGATCAGGAGTTTTTATGGTGGACAGCGCTGCTAAATCATCAGCGATGGCCTGACGCACATTAATCAGCGAGGCATCATCCAGTTCAGCAAGCTGCTGCCCGGCACGCTGCAGCAACAGCCTGGCGGTATTAATATCCTGATTTAACCACAGACTGTAATCTGCCCGTTTTAATAAAAACTGAATTTCAGCCAGTGCCCAGTGTCGCGGTGGCGCACCGTCGCTTTGCTGCACCAGTTCCCGGACGCCCTGCATTTGCTGCTGCAATTGCTGTTGCTGGCCTTGTTGCTGCGCAGTTATCTGCTGCGCCAGCTCGTTCAGACTCTGTTGCTGACGGTTCAGGCTTTGCTGCAGCTGGCTCTCATTGCTGCTTTGTAGCTCCGCATTTTGCCGGCTAATATCCTGCTGCGCTTGTTGCAGCTGCTGTTGCTGACTTTGCAGTTGCTGCCACTGCGGCCAAAGCCAATATGCGGCCCACACCAGGGCTGCTGCCACTAATAATGAACATAGCAATGCCAACGCCGCCAACGCGCGACCGCCACGAGGCGGCCGCTGCTCTTGTTCAGCAAGCTGTTGCTTTAGTTGCTCCAGCGGTGCATCTGATTTATCAGCCGGGGTTAACTCTGCCTGTTCACTCATAATATTTCCTTCTTAAGCTGAATAATTTGCTGCAGCAACGCCTGATCATTGGCATTTTCTGCCAGGCTTATCTGTTGGCGATTGATACCCAGAGCCAGCGCCTGCTCCTGCATCCGCGGGCTAACCAGTAACCAGTGCCGTTGCCGCAGCCAGGTGACTCCACCCTCTGGGATAATGGCAAACAGCTGCTGCAAAATTTCGTTACTGGTGGCTACAATACAACGTACTTGCTGTTGCTGCCACACCTGCCACAGCTGAGCCCCGTCCAGTGGTAATGGCAGCCGGTTATAACTCTGCACATATTTAACGGTAGCACCGCGGGCGATTAATTGCTGTTTAATCAGCTCCCGGCCACTGTTGCCCCGCACCACCACAATTTGCTTGCCCGTAACCTGCTGTAACTGTGGCAGTGCCAGTAACCCTTCGCTGCGCTGATCGTGCGGAACGATGACTTCACGCCCACTCCAGCGCTGCAACACGCTGGCCGTGGTGCTGCCAACCGCAAACAAGTGGCCGCTAAGTTGTTCAGGCCGGATTTGTTGCTCAAGCGCATATACCGCACTAACACTGACAAAAATAAGCAGCTCTGCCTGTTCCAGTAATGCCTGATCTTTGGCTTTTAATACCACTTGCTGGGTAGTAATGAGTGGCTGATAACTATACGCAATACCCTGCTCGTCCAGGCTTGCCAGCAAGTTATCGGCCTTGCCCGCTGGCCGGGTGATCAAAAAAGGGGTGGCTATCATCATGCGTTTGCCTGATACACCTGTTGTAAAATGACACCCGCGCCCTGGGCCAGTAGCTGCTCTGCCACAGCCAGGCCCAGCTGCTCTGCTTGTGCGGCCTCACCCGTAATCTCGCCACGGATAATTTGTTCACCGTCCAGCGAACCTACCAGGCCGCGTAAATGCAACTGCTCACCATTAAGGGTAGCAAAGGCGCCGATGGGAACCTGACACCCCCCCTGCAAACGGCGGTTCATCGCCCGCTCGGCCAGCACACAATAACGCGTAGCCTGGTGTTCCAGCGGTGCCAACAGTTGCTGGATCGCGGTGTCGCTACTGCGACATTCAATCCCGACCGCACCCTGGCCATTGGCGGGTAAACTTTGCTCTGGTTCAATATAGCTGGCAATTCGATCAGCGAAACCGAGCCTGATTAAGCCCGCGGCAGCCAGAATAATGGCCGCAAACTCGCCGTTATCCAGTTTGGCCAGCCGGGTGTTAACATTACCCCGCAAATCACGCACGGTTAAATCAGGCCGCAACGCTTTTAACTGGCATTGCCGGCGTAAACTTGAGGTGCCCACTACCGCACCATAGGGCAACTGTTCAAGCTGCTGAAACTGATTAGACACAAACGCATCGCGCGGGTCTTCCCGCTGACAAATGGTTTGCAGCACCAGGCCATCGGGAAAAGCCACCGGCACATCTTTAATACTGTGCACGGCAATATCGGCCCGGCCATCCAGAATGGCGGTTTCCAGCTCCTTAACAAATAACCCTTTACCGCCAATTTTTGCCAGCGGAGTGTCGAGAATTTTGTCGCCCTGGGTCGACATTGGCACCAGTTCTACCTGCAGTGCCGGATGATGGCGGATAAGCTCTGCTTTAACAAATTCGGCCTGCCACAGCGCCAGCGCGCTTTTACGGGTAGCTATACGTACAATCTGGCTCATGTTAATCGTCCTTTACCTGCATTAACCGGCGTTGCAAAAAGCTGCTGATATCAGCAACTTCCTGGGCGCAGACGCTATGCTCCATCCGGTAATCATGCCAGCTTACGTTAAAGCCAGCACTTTTTAAGGCGTGAAATGCCTGTTGCCCTGCTGCCATTGGCACCATGGGGTCCTGACTACCATGGCCAAAAAACACCGGCGTCGCCTTATTTATCGCGGATGCTTCTGACGCGAGTTTTTCTGGGGCACACATGTAGGTTGATAATGCCATAACACCGGCCAGCTTATAGGGCAGGCGGGATAGCAAATGCAAAGCGATTACCCCGCCCTGACTAAAGCCAGCCAGCACGATTTGCTCACTACTTAAACCATCAGCAATCAGTTTATCCAGTAATTTTTGCACGGCTGCGGCTGACTGCCGCACGCCAGTTTCATCAGCCCGATGGGCTAAATCCATGGTTTTAATATCGTACCAGGACCGCATCCGCATGCCGCCATTAATCGTTACCGGCTGTTCGGGTGCATGTGGAAATAAAAACCGGATGCCGGCATCGGCGGGCAAGCGTAGTTCTGGCACTATCGGCGCAAAGCCGTGGCCCGAGTCGCCCAGGCCATGCAACCAGATCACCGCAGCCTTAACCGGGCCGGCTGGTTTTACGTCAACAAAAGAAAGTAACGCCATTATTCAGTTCCAGATTGTTGCGCCGCCAGTACCACCGCAGTGCCAGCTTGTTTAGAGGCTGCGTCGGATAACAGTTGCCAGAACTCGCTGCCAGTGCGGTTATCAATCCACTGGCCGTTTTTCCATTCGAAATGATGGCCATTAAATTTTGTCGCCACCCAAAGCTGCTGCAATGGTGGTTGTTTGTTAATAATAATTTTGCTTTGATCCGGAAAGGTGACTGATAACAGCCCGCCATGTGATTCGTAGTCTAAATCAAGATCGAGTTGCTCAATCGCCTCTTCTACCGCTAACAGGGTGTTATCGGTTAGTTCGTCATATTCTAAGTCATTCATCTGCGTCACCTGTTTGCTTTTATCGCTAAGGATGCGATTATAGAGCGTCAAGCCGTTAAAGAAATAGAAACCATGCAAACGAAGCGCACTTTATCCCAGTTTCTTTTGCCTGCCTGCTTAATGCTGGGCAGCATTATGCTTACTGCCTGTGGTCAAAAAGGGCCTCTTACATTACCACAAGCTGCACCCGAAGTGGCAGAGCCGGCGCCAGAAAAGTCGGTGCAGCCCAATTCAATTGAGCGTTCCAGCGAGGAGCAAATCCGTGGACCATTTTAATTACCAGCACGATTGCCTGCATGCCGAACAGGTCGATTTAAATGCGTTGGCAGCCGAGTTTGGCACCCCTTGCTATGTTTATTCAAAAGCGACCATCGAGCGCCATTTTCAGGCCTTTGCCAGTGCCGCCTCGGCGCATCCGCACAGTCTGGTATGTTATGCGGTTAAAGCTAACAGCAATCTGGCGGTGTTAAATGTATTGAGTAAACTGGGCAGTGGCTTTGATATTGTGTCCGGTGGTGAACTGCGCCGGGTTATTGCCGCCGGCGGCGACCCGGCGAAGGTGGTGTTTTCCGGCGTTGCAAAAACCGCTGACGACATGCGATTTGCCCTGCAACTGGGAATAAAGTGTTTCAATGTCGAATCTGAGGCTGAGCTTGAGCGCCTGCAACAGGTTGCCAGCAGTTTAAATGTTAAGGCGCCAGTATCACTAAGGGTTAACCCGGATATTGATGCTAAAACTCACCCCTATATTTCAACCGGTTTAAAAGCCAATAAATTTGGCATTGATATTTTAACCGCCCCGGCAATATACCGGGCAGCCAGCCAGATGAGCCACCTTAAGCTGGTAGGTGTAGATTGCCATATCGGCTCGCAGCTTACTGAAACACAACCGTTTTTAGAAGCGCTGGAAAAATTACTGAGCTTAATTGATACCCTGAAACAAGATGGCATTGTGCTAAGCCATATCGATATCGGCGGTGGACTTGGTGTTACCTACGATAAAGAAACCCCGCCTGAACCTTACGCGTACATCAGCAAAGTGGTTGAACGCTTACAACAGTACCCTGAGCTGGAACTGATCATGGAACCCGGCCGGGCCATTATGGCCAATGCGGGGATCTTATTAACCCGGGTAGAATACTTAAAGCCGGGTCAGGAAAAAAACTTTGCCATCGTTGATGCCGCCATGAACGATTTAATCCGGCCGGCACTGTACAGCGCCTGGCAGAATATTGTGCCGGTAAACCCGAAAAGTGCCGCCACGCCTCATTTGTACGATGTGGTAGGCCCGGTATGTGAAACCGGCGATTTTCTGGGCAAAGATCGGATGCTGGCCATTGCCCAGGGTGATTTACTGGCCGTGCGTTCTGCCGGTGCTTATGGCTTTACCATGAGCTCAAACTACAACAGCCGGCCGCGGGTGGCCGAGGTTATGGTAGCGGGCGATCGCTGTCATTTGATCCGGGCCCGCGAACAATGGCAGGATTTATGGCGCGGCGAACAGCTGCTAACCGAACAGTAATAAGGCGCCAATGATCATTAATTTTTCGAAAATGCAGGGCCTGGGCAACGACTTTATGATGGTCGACAGCGTTAGCCAGAATATTTTCCTGACCAAAGAGCAAATTCGCCAGCTGGCCGATCGTAATTTTGGTATCGGCTTCGACCAGTTACTGATGGTAGAGCCGCCTTATGATCCGGAACTCGATTTTCACTACCGGATTTTTAATGCCGATGGTAGTGAAGTTGAACAATGCGGCAATGGTGCCCGCTGCTTTGCAAAGTTTGTGCGCCACCGCGGCCTGACTAATAAAAGTAAAATTCAGGTAAGTACCAAATCGGCCAGAATTACCCTGTATGTTGAACAGGACGGCCAGGTAACAGTGAACATGGGTATTCCACAGCTCGACCCGGCAATGGTGCCGTTTAAAGCCCAGAAACAGGAAGCTACCTATATTATGCGGGCCGACGAACACACGGTGCTTTGCGGTGTGGCGTCGATGGGCAACCCGCATGCGGTGCTGGAAGTTGACGATATTGCCAGTGCCAACGTGGCAGAGTTAGGGCCGCTATTAGAAGTACACGAACGCTTTCCACAAAAAGCTAATATTGGCTTTATGCAGGTAATCTCGCCCTCGCACATTAAATTGCGGGTATGGGAGCGCGGTACCGGTGAAACACTGGCCTGCGGCACAGGTGCCTGCGCGGCGGTGGTGGTTGGCCAGCTACAAAAGAAACTCGGACCACAGGTGCAGGTAGATTTGCCCGGCGGTAGCTTACACATTCGCTGGAATGGCCCGGGCCAGATGGTTAAAATGACCGGCCCGGCTGAACACGTATTCGATGGACAACTTTCGATATGAACGACACCCTTGCAAAGGACAAAGAGGCAATCGCCGCCAGTGTGGTGCTCGATTACTTACAGGATCACCCGGCATTTTTTCAGCACCATCCGCAGCTGTTACAACAAATGCGTTTACCGCATCAGCAGCGCGGCAGCGTATCGCTGGTAGAACGTCAGCTGGAAATGCAACGCACCAAAATTGCTGCCCTGGAAGATGACATTACCCGCTTAATGTCCGTTGCCCGTCAGAATGAACATATTTTTCATGCACTGAACACCCTGCACTTAAGTTTATTGCATAAGCCGTCGCTGGAAGCGGCAGAACAGGCACTGCAACAGTTTGCCAAAAGCATGCCGCAGGTTCACGCTTGTCGTCTGGTGTGTCTGCAACCTGATAGCAGCGCCATCAGCAAGTATCAGCTGCTGCTGTCACGCCGTTTAAGCAGCGACAATGTGTATCTGGGCCGGCTAAACAAAGAAGAGCAGCAGCCGTTGTTTGGCGACGCCATTCATTCGGTCGCGCTGGTGCAAATTGGCAGTGGCCCGGGGTTGGCGCTGTTGGCTTTTGGCAGCGAGCAGGACGACCATTTTCAGCCGGAAATGGACCGGTTGTTCATCCGGCACCTGGCCAAACTGCTGGTGCAGGTGTTACCCGGCAATGACCTCAGCTGAGCCGCGCTGGCAAACTGATATTGACGCCTACCTTAGCTACCTGCGCTTTGAGCGCGGTTATGCCAGCCGAACCCTACAAACCTACCGGCAGCAGCTGAGCCTGGTGGCAAACAGCCAGGCTGAAGTTGCCAACCAGACCACAACCGATACCCCCGCCGCATTTAGTTGGTATAACCAAACTGAAAGCGGCCTGCAAACCTATCTGGCAAATGGCCGGCGCCGTGGCTTAAGTGCCCGCAGCCTGGCGCTGGTTGTCGCAGCGCTGCGTGGTCTTTATCGTTACCTGCTACAGCAACAGCTCGTGTCGGATAACCCGGCGCAATACCTGACCGTGCCCAAGCCAAAGCCAAAACTACCAAAAAACCTTGATATCGACGCGTTACAGCACTTACTTAGTTTCGATAGCAGCCATGACGTACTGGCCTGTCGTGATAAAGCCATGCTGGAGCTGTTTTATTCTTCCGGCCTGCGACTGGCAGAACTCGTTGGCTGTAATATTAACGATATCGACTGGCGCGAAAAGTTAATCCGGGTGCGCGGCAAAGGCAGCAAGGAGCGGCAAATCCCTGTTGGCTCAGTGGCCATAACGGCTTTGCAAAACTGGCTAAGCCAGCGCCATCTGTTACTGGGTGCCGC
>NZ_JBFJPY010000046.1:0-26407 GCF_041616895.1 Arsukibacterium sp. | reverse complement strand
GGCATACTGCTACGGTTGATGTTGAGGTGGCCGGCACGTCTTATGCTATTGATACCGGCTTCATTGTTTTTAACAATTGGACTTATCCGGTATTTAATAAGTTTATTGCAGACCTCGCGGTAGAAAAACTCGATACTGAAATGAGTTTTTCGGTTAAAAATTCGCAGCAGAATCTGGAGTACAACGGCAATACATTCGGCAGTCTTTTTGCCCAGAAACGTAATCTTTTTCGGCCCTCTTTCTGGCGTATGCTCCGTGATATTGTCCGCTTTAATAAGTTAGGTAAGCAATTGGTTGCTGAAGAACATCCTGATCTTGACTTAAAACTGGGTGAATTTTTACTTAAATATAAGTTTGGCAGCGGGATGCGCGATAACTATTTGTTACCAATGGGCGCGGCTATCTGGTCTGCGGGATTAACAGAGATGCCATCATTTCCAGTCAGGTTTTTTCTACGTTTTTTTAATAATCATGGTTTGCTAAATGTCACGGACAGGCCGCAGTGGGCAGTAATTAAGGGCGGCTCGAAACGTTATGTTAAGGCGCTGCTTACCAGGCTTGGTACTGACAAGCTGAAATTATCGCAACATATTCTCTCTGTTAGCCGCAATGAGCAGGGTGTTAGTCTGAAGTTTGCCAACGGCCAGCAGCAACAGTTCGATAAAGTAGTGTTTGCTTGTCATAGTGATCAGGCATTAGCGTTACTGGGCCAAGCCGCCACAATGGATGAACAGTCGATTCTTGGTGCTATTGCATATCAGAAAAATGAAGTGGTATTACACACCGACACGAGTTTATTGCCAAAACGGCGTGGTGCCTGGGCTTCGTGGAATTATAATTTAGATGCGCCAGAGCGTGACCGCGCAACCCTGACTTATAATATGAATATATTGCAGCGATTGGATGCCCCGGTTACCTTTTGCGTTACCCTTAATAATTCTGCCGCGATTGATAAAGATAAAATCCTCAGAACTTTTCATTACGCTCACCCGGTTTACAACATGATGACCATGGCGGCACAATTGCAGCGCAAGGTAATTAATGGCCAAAATCATAGTTATTTTTGCGGCGCATACTGGTATAACGGGTTCCACGAAGACGGTGCCAGAAGCGCGGTCGATGTTGCTGAAATGTTTGGAGTCAGTTATTAATGCAAGCGGGACATGCGGTGTATTGCGGTGTGGTCGGTCATAAACGTTTTGTTCCGAAACCTCACGGCTTCCATTACACTTATAATGCATATTGGCTTGATTGCGAGGCTTTATCGCCAGAAAGTCTGTCGCAGGTAGGTATCAGTTACGAGGCTTTCGGTGCTATCAGTTATCGGCGCCGTGACTACTTACCTGGTGATAATACACTATTCTATGCGGTACAAGAGAAGGTAAGTGAATTAGGTGGCGCAAAATCTGTTGCTAACGTTTACTTACTTACCCCACTGGCGAACTGGGGTTATTATTTTAGCCCGATTACGCTTTACTATTGTTACGACAGCGGTGGGGAATTTTGCTATTTGTTGGCAGAGGTAAGCAATACCCCCTGGAATGAGCGGCATTATTATTTGCAAACAATTGATAGCCAAAGTCGTGATCCTGGTTTTTATCAGCATGATAAGGCGTTTCATGTGTCGCCTTTTAATCCGATGGATATGCAATATCGTTGGCAAATACCTGCACCTGCCAGCGAGTTGTATTGTAGTATTACCAATATTAAAGCCGAGCAGGCAGTGTTCAGTGCCTGGATTAAGCTTAAGCGCGTTACGCTGAACCATGCCAACCGGCGTCGGATCCTGATCCGCCACCCTTGGCAAAACGTACAGGTGATGTGGCGCATATATTGGCAGGCATTAAAACTTTATGTTAAGCGGGTACCGCTGCATCAACATCCAAAATCCAGGGAAAAGTAGTTATGAGTCTATCGCTTACCGACCAGGCGGTTTTTACAAATTTGGGCTGGTTTGACCGACTGTGCCGAAAATTCACTTTATCTTTTTTAGGGCAGTTAAAGCAGGGAGACATTACCCTTATCGAAGGAGAGCAACGTTTTCAATTAGGAGAAGAGGGCAGTGATTTAAAAGTCACCCTTACCGTGCTTGATCCGGCGTTTTATCAGAAGTTAGTGTTAGCAGGCTCTGTAGGTGGTGGCGAGGCTTATATCCAGGGATATTGGCGCTGCGACAATCTGACCGCTTTAGTTCGTATTTTTGGACGAAACTTGCTGCTACTGGATAAAATGGATTCGACCTGGGCAAGACTAAGCCGTCCTTTTTTAAAAGCTCTTAACTGGCGCAATAGCAACTCCAAACAACAGGCAAAAAAGAATATTGCGGCGCACTATGATCTTGGCAATGAGATGTATCAACTGTTTTTGGACGACAGTATGATGTATTCCAGTGCTGTCTTTCCCTCTGAGATGGCGGATTTAGCCGACGCTCAACATCACAAATTGAAACAGATTTGTGACAAGCTGCAATTAAAACCGACTGACCATTTAATTGAAATTGGTACTGGTTGGGGAGGCATGGCAATTTATGCGGCCCAGAATTATGGTTGCAAAGTAACCACCACCACCATTTCAGCCGAACAACTGGCGTATGCCAAGGCAAAAGTAGCGGCACTTGGCTTGGAAGATAAAATAACCTTGTTGTTTGAGGATTATCGCGATTTATCCGGCCAGTACGATAAATTAGTGTCGATAGAAATGATTGAAGCGGTAGGTGACGATTATCTGGATGAATACTTTCAGAAATGTGCCAGTTTGCTTAAACCAGATGGCGTAATGGTATTACAGGCAATTACTATTGTTGATCAACGCTATAAGCAATATGTCCGGGAAGTCGATTTTATTAAGCGTTACGTATTTCCAGGGGGGTGTTTACCTTCTATTGGCCGAATGGCGAACGCAGTGAGCAGCAAAACAGATCTAGTGATCCGCCAGGTTCAGGATATCGGTTTTGATTACGCTAAAACTCTGAAGTTATGGTGTGATAACTTTATGCATCATAGGGATGCCGTGCATCAGTTAGGTTACGATGATAATTTTATCCGGCTGTGGCACTTTTACCTTTGTTATTGCGAGGGCGGTTTTAGGGAGCGAGCTACTAGTGCTGTGCACATGGTGCTATCTAAACCGGATAATCGTAGTAGCTGGTCATAAGTTAACGGTTACTGGTCAGTCTGCAATTTTTTCAGACTGACCGGTAAATTGTACGTTTTATTTTTCTTCAGATTAATCCTTTAAGTTGCAGCCTCCAATATAACCACCTATTTCAATATGATAACTTTGTTCGCTGATTGGTATAGCCATTGCAATAGTAATAGGGTTGATGTCGTAGAGTGAGATTACACAAGCCATCTGCGGCAAGGCGTTATTAATAATCTAAGGGAGTCCGAAGATGAATAGTGATATTGCAGAAGGTAAATGGCGTCAGATGAAAGGCTCTGTGCAACAGAAATGGGGCAAATTAACTGAAGATGACGTTGATCAGGTTGAAGGTAATTTTGAAAAGTTCTTGGGCAAAATGCAAGAGCGTTACGGTATGAGCCGGGAACAAGCCGAAAAAGAATTTAACAGATTGAAAGACTAACTTTATCGGTAAAGTATTTATTCGACAATATAGTGAAAAGGGGCCATAAGGCCCTTTTTTTATGCCTGCTATTGCTGTTAGGCTGCCATACCCGCCCCACGGCTTTGATCAGTGGCCGTTATCTTGCTTTTCATCATTGTTACTATTACTACTGCGCGTTACGGTAAAACGGGTTAAACCTATTAATCGACCCGATTCTGTCACAACTTGCACCTGCCACTTTCCGACAGGATAAGGCGGAAACACTAATTTATGACTCCAGGCACGATAGCCGGCTTCCCTGCCACCGGTTATATCCAGCACAATCCGATCGACTTCTTTGCCATTTAACAGCCAGACATGATGAATCTTTTCTCTTAAACCACGTGGAGCACTTACCGCGGTCCAGGCAAACAGACCCTGCTCTAACTCTGTGACATCAAGCTCGGTAATGTTGTTGCCTGCGCTGCGCTGTACGGTATTAACCTGATGCGATATGGTAATTTCAGACAGACGCATTCCGGCAGGAGGGATCCAGCTCCGTAATTGCCATAACACTAATGCCATCGAAGCAAGCACCGTTAGTAAAAGTGGCAAACGCCACCAGCGGGCAGGGGGTAGAATCCTGTCCAGGCTCGGTAAGCTGAAAATCATTGCAGCAATAATTGCTGCAATCAGACTTTGCTGGGTAGTCAGTTGCAGTAATAGAGGAAGGACTACCAGCATTACTACAAATAATGCCAAAGTATGAAATGCAACAAACAACGCATATCGAGTGGCGAGATGTTTGTAGTACAGAGGGTCGATAATTGATATTAACGCGCAAATCAGAAGTATGCTGGTAAATACCGCTTGGCCATGATCCCAGTTGGTTACGGCCAGAAAGAAAGGCAAGACAAAAAATAAACTTTCCTGATGAACTAACTGAGTTAGAAAACGCACCACTATTGGCGACATGCACCAGCCATACCGTCGTTTCAAGGTGGCTCTTAGCCAGTTATCGGCAACCAGTACCACCCAGCTCACCAGCATAAACGCAGCGATAAATTGGGCTACCGACTCTTTACGATCTATCAGGACGTAGCTGGCTATCCCAGAAACAAAAGCTAATACCGCCATCAAGCCGGCGTGGCGCTGAAACAACTCAAAAAGCCAGTTAAATGCTGGCTGTAATTTCGAAAGCGTGTTTTCTACAGTACGTTTAGCTGCCAACTAACATAATACCTGCATCTAAGATCACAATTTTTTTATCTTTATACAGCGCACCAATCGCTTGCTTGTATGCTTTTTTACTGACACCAAAGGCCTGATATATGAGTTCTGGTGAACTTTTGTCTGTTAACGTCAGCTTGCCGCCATTTTGCTCTAATTTTGTGAGTATTTTTGTAGTAAGCTCTAGCGCCTGTTTATAGGTGGTAGCAGTTAAGCGCAAATCAATTTTACCGTCATCCCGCACTTTCACGATATAAGCAGTTAACTCGTCTCCCCTGCGCAGCGGCTTAAATACTTCATTTTTATAGAGTACGCCCCAGTGACACTGCTCCACAACCACTTTATACCCTATATCGGTTTGCTCACTGATAATGATATTGACTTTATCGCCAATGTTGTAACGGGGTTCGGTTTTATGCAGATGGCGGTCTAATTTTGTAGACGCCACAATTCGGTTGCTGACATCGACATAACAATAAACCAGATACTTCTGGCCTTCTTTTAATGGGATCTGTTGCTCACTAAAAGGTACCAGCAAGTCTTTTTTCAGGCCCCAGTTTAAAAAAGCACCTACTTTTGTTACCGCAACGACGGGCAGCATGGCAACTTTACCAACCATTATTGCTGGTTTTTCTGTCGTTGCTATAAGTTGATCTTCTGAATCTAAATACAGAAAAACCTCTAGTTGCTGATCTATTTCCAAGCCAGCCGGGGCTACATTGTTGGGTAACAAAATTTCTCCCCAACTTAACCCGTCTAGGTAAAAACCAAATTTAACCTGCTTTTTAACGGTTAGCGTGTTCAGGGTGCCAAGTGCAATCATTAGTAATCCAAATTAAGTTGCTATGGGCGTATTGTAACTCCTTTTATTACCTGCTGCAGAGCTTATTTGAACGGCTTTGCACGATAAAACTAACTACAGATTAATAGTATAGTGCTTAAAAAATGTTAAGCATTTCTGCTCGGCTTTTTGCTGTTGCAGCCGTTGCCATAATTTCTCATGAAAAAAATAGGCTATGGTGTTGGCTGCGGGTTCAATGACTGCAACCAGGCCACCCAAAACCAAATCTCCGGTAATAACGTAAGTTACGGCAAAAGCAATTGTAAAGTGCATAATGGCAAAAGTTGCTGTTTTTAGCATAGCGTAAACTCCTGTAAGGTATGTCAGGATAATAGCGTGCCTACTTATTGTTTAAAGTGAAATAAAGCGTTATTGTTAATCGTAAATATAGATTATTAAGCAGTGGCATCGGATAATAATGACAGGCATGTTTCAACCACGTAATTAAGGTAGCATGATGGATTGTCGGCAATGGCTCGATATTAAGCAATATGAATTTTTACTGAATTGGTTTATGCGCAGACAGCGGGAAGTCGGTCTGGCTGACCTGCAAGAACCTTATTCGTATGATGGATACA
Organism: Arsukibacterium sp.; assembly: GCF_041616895.1. Classification (GTDB taxonomy): domain Bacteria; phylum Pseudomonadota; class Gammaproteobacteria; order Enterobacterales; family Alteromonadaceae; genus Alishewanella. The sequence continues at coordinate 20,214 of NZ_JBFJPY010000046.1, read as the reverse complement.
GTCAGTATGATCAGTTGTGTCAGCAGTTGATCAAAGATGCACAGATCGCATTTCTTGAGCGCTTTAATGAACCCGTGCCGCCCATTGTCTATACCAATTTACTTCACTTGGCTGAATTAGAGCTGGCAGGTAAAAGACCTAAGATAAAAGCCCATAAAACCCTGCAGTAACCTGAGAACGGGCGACACATCGTTACTCTGCTGCGCTTTCCAGCCTTTTCAGGGCGTCCGTCAGCATTGGAATATCCAGTTTTTCGTTTAATGGCAGTAAGGTGCCTGCGGACCACACGCCGTAACTACCATCTTGGCGCAGTACCACCATTTTGTCTTTGCGAATACTGACAATATCCTGATTGCTGATACTGAGCTTAGGCAAGGTAGGGGTTTGCAGCAGATTGTCACCTAGCCAGCTTGTTTCACTATCACATCCGGCCCAGCTAAGTGATGTCGGCAGTAAATCAAGATGCTGAGAGCTTAAATGCGATAACTGTTCTTGCAACTGGGGCCAGCGGATCATTGCCGTAACCGGTGCTAACACAAAGGTAGGCTGTTTACTGGTAAGCGGCAGTAGCATGATATATTTATAGTGTTGATATTCTTGCCAATTAGCTTGTGGCGTGTCATCAAACACAATATTAACCAGTGCGTTATCTGCTTTCATAGCAGAATTTATCCAAGGCAACTGCGTGCTGATATATGACGATTTACTGTCAATATGCAAAGTGCCGGCTGGTAGCTGCTGAATAAATGCCGGAGAGTCGTTCAGTTGCTGCTGGCTGTCTTCTGCCAGTAAAAACTGGCCGTAAAGCAGGTGTAGAAGTGCTTCTGTGTTGTTGTTCGGCGCAAAGTGTTGCTGATGTAGACGTAATCCTTGCTGGCGCATAAACTCTATGGTTTGATGCGATACGTCGTTAGCGATGATTATCTTAATGGGTTCAGCCTGGGGTGCGGTACATTGTAACTGGCGCAAACTGAGCTCAGGGCTGGATATACTGAGCTTGTCTGCCTGACGCTGCGCTCTTTTTGCCAGATCAACCAGTTGATACCTTGCCAGAAAGCTTTTTGCTGTTGCCGGGTAAGAAAACGGTAAAACATTATCAAGCTTTGTCACGTCCCATTTTAGACGGGCGTCAGCATAAATATGGATCAGGTGGCTTAACATAAAGCTACCTATAAAAATCACCATTAATGGTCGGCTAATCTGGCTTTGTTTCAGCCTGGCAATTTTTTTCCAGCAGTAATTACTAATAGTCAGCTCAACAGCGATCAAAATTGCTGCCACGCAGCTGACAATAAGAATAAAGTTACGCAGGTTTGTGACAATTTGCTGCTGTAGCAACTCTATTGTCTGATGGTACGAGGTACTACCGATATGGTAACCAAGGTTGGCATAAACATAGGCATCGAAAATCAACACTACCATGCCAATAGTGGCTAGCAGGGCCGCCAAACCTCTCACGTGTTTTTGATAGGGGAAAACCAGTGATAGCGGAAACACCGTTATGATAAAAAACATGAAACAAAGAAAAGCAGTGTGACCCAGCCAATAGCAGATTAGGTATATCCAGCCCAGAAGGGTCGCTGGAGAAGGTTCAGATAACCAGTAAACACTGGTGACAGCTAACGCCAGTAAAACATTAAAAAAGCTAAACCAATGGCCCCAACTAAGCAGCCGGTTGACTTTTTTCACCAGAGATAAGTTTTGTTCAATAACCATTCGGGATTAATTGCTTTTTGAATTGATGGCGTCAGCTAACGCCTGGCTAAAATGGCTGGCGACGGCAGCACGCTGCGGCGCTGGTACACTGCTGTTGATGACATGACTAACGGCATTGCCCAAACACATCAGACTAAGTTCAGTGGTAGCATTATTGGCGTGAAAGGTATCCAGTAGCTGATTTACCAGATTTTCAATTTGTGCTGTGGAATACTTTGATACAATGGGCATGCGTCACTCAGATTATGATGATATTAAGACTAAAGAATAGTATCAGATTTCAGTTAAAACAGGAAAAATTATGTCCGTCGATGTACTGCATTTAGCTATTAATTATATTGACCTGTCAGCCAGTGGTGAACACAGTGCCCATTACCGCGGGCAATTGATCGGTGCAGACGGGTCAGTTTCAACCTTATTGGAGCAATTGCACCTGGCTTATAATGGCAAGCCTGCTAAAGGATATGCCAGCTTTACTGATGAAAAAGATCCGGCCGTACCGCAGGCGCTCGCCAGCTGGCAAAGCGGCGACACCAATTATCTTGGCTTTGCCAAAGCGATGACTGATTCATTGATTGGCCAACTAAGCAGCCACCAGTTGCCCGAAACCGGGTATTTATTGCTGGGACATTACCGTTATCTTGCCAGCGAGTTTCTCTTTGTCTGTTTGCTAGGTAGCAAGGATCACTTTGCCCTTACTGAACAATTGGATTTGTCAACTTCACGCCATCTTGATATCGCCAGAATGCAGTTGGCGGCGCGTTTAGATCTCACCGAATATAAAGTTAACGCCAAAGCGGGTAACTACATCAGTTTTATTCGTGGCCGTGCGGGCAGGAGAGTAGCTGACTTTTTTCTTGATTTTCTCGGTTGCGTAGAAGGCGCTGACGCACGGCAAAACAGCCAGAAAGTGTTGTCTTCTGTTGAAGAATATTTTGCTGCAGCTGAATTTGAGCAAGCTGAAAAAACCTCCGCTCGACGTCAAGTCTTTGATTATTGTGAAGAGCGGGCCAAGGCGGGGCAGGATGTGGTGCTGGCTGAGCTTTCAGCTGTGGTTGATCCAGAACAGGAGAATGGCTTTTTACACTATTGTGCCGAACAGCAACTTGAAGTCGCCGAGCAATTTCCGGTTGAAGTAAAAGAACTTAAAAAAATGGTAAAGTTTAACGGCGCTGGAGGTGGATTATCGTTGAGTTTTGATGAGAAACTCATCGGTGACAGGGTGCAGTATGATGTGGGTACTGACACCCTGATCATTAAAGGAACCCCACCAAATTTACGGGATCAGCTACAACGATTTATTCAGGGCTACTCGGCTTTTCAGCGTCAGACTGACGATGAATAGGATTTTCAGCAGCGCTATTTGACCTTGGTTGGGTTTCTTTAGCATCTTTTAAGCTTGGCATTTTCATTTTGGCAGAATGCTTAACCAGCATAATGTTGCCGATGATCATGCCAAAGCCAAATAGCAGCGCCCAGAATAGTGGCCAGTTCATTCGTTTTCCTCGCAAATATTGGTAACGTAGGTCTGATACAGTTGCGTTAAGTTAGCCAGCACACAATGTTGTTCTGCAATAGGATGCCGTTGCAGGCAAGCAGATAATGTCGCAATATTAAATGCCTGCAAATATGGCTTGGCAATGGGGGCGTAACTAAGATGCCATGGTTCCGCTGCCACGCCACCGCGATATTGGTGGTATGGCCGGAAAAAACCGAACTTAACTGCTTCAGTACTTAACCACTGGTTTAATTTGGTAAACGGGCCCTGCGCCTGATATTCGCTTGGCAATAGGCGGGGCTGATAGTCCGGTGCGACTGCGCCAGCATCATAGATATCCAGTTCTGTCCCCCAATGATGCCTGCTGGCACCGGGCAGGGCAGAGTACAATAAAATTGCCTGCAGTTTTGCCAGCCCGTTCAAGCTGGAGACAGGTACTTGCTGCTGTTGCAAATCATATGTCGGGCGCGCCCCATCACACTTTGCCTGCCAGATGGCTGCCTGGCGCTGAAAACTTCGAAATGCTGAAACAATTCGAATCTCCATACCGTTCGCTGCAGCCGCCTGGCAGAGCTTGTACCAGGCAGTTTGCATCTGGTTGTGGATAAGTGCACCATCTTCCAGCGCTATCAGGTGGGCCTCGGTGCAACCGGTTAATATAGCGCTGCTGGGGTGCTGGATGATCATGCCGACAGCTTTTGCTGAAGTTGTTGCAACAATGCCTGATAAATATCGGCGAGCACTGTCAGATCATGGATAGAAACACATTCATTTACTTTATGTATGGTGGCGTTGCAGGGGCCGAGCTCTACGACCTGGGCGCCTGTTGGTGCAATAAAGCGACCATCTGAGGTTCCACCTGTTGTTTCCAGTCGTGGGTTGAAGCCTTGTACCTGCTCAACGGCATTCACTACGGCTTCAACTAAACTGCCACTGTCGGTCAGAAAGGGTAAGCCATTTAACGTCCAGTCTAGTTTATAATTCAGTCCATACTTGTCCAGCATTGCATACACCCGTTGCTGCAGCTGCTCTGCAGTCACTTCTGTGCTGTAACGAAAATTAAACATGACTTTCAGCTCGCCGGGTACGATATTGGATGCGCCGGTGCCTGCACTAATGTTGGCAATCTGGAAACTCGTGGCAGGAAAGTAGCGATTACCGGCATCCCATTGTTCACTGGCCAACTCTGCCAACGCTGGCGCGGCTTTATGCACAGGGTTATCTGACAGGTGCGGGTAAGCTACATGACCCTGAATGCCTTGCACGGTCAGATGGCCAGTTAACGAGCCCCGCCGACCATTTTTGATCACATCAGCGAGCTTTTGACCACTGGATGGCTCTCCTACCAGGCACCAATCTATCTTTTCATTTCTGGCTTCGAGAGTTTCAATTACCCGTACCGTACCGTTAATAAAGGGGCCTTCCTCGTCACTAGTAATCAGATAAGCAATATTAAAGGCCGGGTTAGGGCAGTCGGCTAAAAACCGTTCGGTAGCAACAACCATCGCAGCGAGGCTGCCTTTCATATCTGCAGCGCCGCGGCCGAATAAATTATCGCCAATAATAGAAGGGGTAAAAGGAGGGGTATGCCATTGAGACAAAGGCCCGGTAGGCACGACATCGGTGTGCCCGGCAAAGCAAAATAGCGGCTTACCATAGCCATGCCTGGCCCACATATTTAACGTGTCTGCAAATTCCAGCATCTCAATGTCAAAGCCGACTGAGGCCAATCGTTTTGCCATTAGTGGCTGACACCCCGCATCTAAAGGAGTAACGGATTCTCGTGAAATTAAATCCATTGCCAGCGCAAGTACAGGGTTTTGTTGTGGATCAAGCCAGCTCATCTTAGTCTTCCAGCAGTTGTTGATAGGTTTCAGCACTAAAGCCTAGAATAAAGGTGTCGTTTCGTTGTAACAAGGGTCGCTTGATCATCGCGGGTTGTTGCAGCATCAGATCCAGCGCAAGTGATTCAGTCAGGTTATTCCGGCTCTCTGCTGGTAACGCCCGGTATGTGGTGCCGCGGGTGTTTAATAAGTTTTGCCACCCAAGTTGCTGGCTGAAAACAGCCAGTTGCTCTGCTGTCAGCCCGTCTTGGCGATAGTCTATGAATTGATAGTTCAGTTGATGCTGTTCCAGCCATTTTCTGGCTTTTTTAATGGTGTCGCAGTTTTTGATACCATACATTCTAATCATAAACAGGCTTCCGTTATCAGCAGTACATGTATTTCTAAAATAAATTATAAGCGTTTTGCCAGCTTTCAGGCAGTACTTATCTGCAGCAATACTATCGTAATAATAATTTATTTTCTGTAAATAGTTTCAGCTAAATGCCGAATTATGACAGGCTCTGACTTACTTGTTTAAGCCTAACATGTCAGAAAGATGACTTGATGATGAATTTTTTTCGAAACGTGGTTTTTTACTGGTAAAAATACTGACAGCTGCTGGTGTTTAAGCGTTTCCGCTATGAAACTTGTCCACAGCTTCTGTGGGTAAGATTGTTGGTAACACCGCTAATTCAATTTAACTTTCTGAAAAGTAACAATAAATTATTTGGCTTGGTATTTGCTTGATTCTTTCATGGTCAATTTTAATGCGATTTAAGTTAAAAAGAACAGTTGCCGTGATTTAACGATGCGTTTTATCAGTTATGCCATTTGGTTGACGATAAACGGATATAGATGCACTGATACAATTGTGTCTGCGCAACGTAATGTAATTATGCTAAAGTAAAAGTTGGCCGTGGTATTGGTGAGAGGCTTTGATGATGAAATTAATTACGTTATTGCAGGATGGGCGTCATTACAGTCAGGCATGGCCTGTAAAACCTGAGCTTAATGCCTTGTTCCCGGAAAATAAGATTATTCAACTTACCCGTCTTGGCTTGCGTTTTTTACCTGGTCTTGCGGTGTTGACAGCATTTTTCCAGTTAACCTTTCTTGGTAGTGATTTTACCGGTCAGATTTTAGCGATGATGCTATTTATTTTATCCCTGCCGTTACAAGGCTGGTATTGGCTTGGGGTTCGCTCTTCAACACAATTACCACCGGCGCTGGTAAGCTGGTGTCGGCAAATTCGTTTGCAGATGCAAGAACAAGGTATGAAACCCCATACTGCCAGCGAGCCTCGGAATTACTTAGATTTGGCCAATACACTGGCTGCAGCATATAAACAACTGGATAAGACATTTATGCGGCCTTGGCTGTAGGCCGCATCTACACTTAATGCTGTTAGTCGTTTAAGTCAAAGACAGACCATACTGGTGCATGGTCTGATGGCCTTTCAATTCCCCGTAACTCATAGTCAATACCAGACTCAGTGCAACGCTCAGCCAGTGGCAAGGTGGCCATAACGACATCTATGCGCAGCCCCCTGTTATCGTTAAAGCCTTTTGATCGATAATCAAACCAACTGAACTGGCTAATTTCGTCCGGATAAAGCTGGCGGTAGGTATCAATTAAGCCCCAGTCTTTAAGCCGCTGCAGCCAGGCACGCTCTTCTGGCAAAAATGACGTTTTACCCTCTCTTAACCAGCGTTTAGCATTGGCCTCGCCGATACCTATGTCAGAATCAACGGGGGAAATATTGATATCACCGATGACTGACAGATAATCATCTGGACGATGGTGTTGCTCTATATAGTGCTGCAAGTCCGCATAAAATTTTTCTTTTGCAGGGAATTTTGTAGGATGACTGCGGTTTTCGCCCTGGGGAAAGTAACCATTAAGAACCGTAAGCGTTTTACCATTTTCCAGCAAATATTGGCCAATCAACATCCTACGCTGAGCATCTTCTGCATCACCGGGAAAACCATATTGCATCTCGGTGGCAGCTTGTTTACTTAAAATAGCTACGCCATAATGGCCTTTCTGACCGAAATGGTAAACGTGGTAGCCCATTGCCATCACCTGCGTCATTGGAAATTCGTCGTCGTGGACTTTGATTTCCTGCAAACCAATAATATCGGGCTGATGTTTGTCAATCAGCGCCTGCAATTGATGAAGTCTTGCGCGGATGCCATTAATATTAAAAGAGATTATTTTCATGTTTCACTACATGCCTCAACCTGGAACAAGTTTGCATCATAGCATGCGAAGCGGTCAGACGGTAAGTCAGGCTGAACCAGGACATCGCTGACAATGCTGGCTGATTATAAAATTGTTTACAGTCGTCGTCGGACCCTGGCTATTGTTATTCGTCATGGTCAGGTGACGGTAAGGGCGCCGGTGGGATGCAGTAGCAAACGCATTGAACACCTGATAATGACAAAACAGCCTTGGATTCAGCGTCATGTTTTACAGCAGCAGGCTAAGTCTCCTGCATTAAACTGGCAACAACGGGGAGAGGTACTATTTAAGGGAAACGTAGTAGAGGTAGTATGCGTCAGAGCATCAAAAAGTGACGTAGCTGTTGACGGACAAAAGATAATAATAGCAGTTAGCAACCGAGTCAGCGGTCCTCATCTTATGGCATGGCAAAATCAAATTTTTGCAAAGTGGTTAAAAGCACAGGCCAGGATGGTATTTGAGCACCGTTTGTCCTCGTGGGCTCAGGCTATGGACATTTCGTTTCATGAATTAAAGCTGGGGCAGTGGCAACGTCGCTGGGGTTATTGTGACAGCAATGGGGTAGTAGGTCTGAATTGGCGCCTTATTATGGCACCGGAATGGGTTTACGACTATGTCATGGTTCATGAACTGGCACATCGTAAAGTTATGGATCACTCGGTAGAGTTCTGGCGCATTGTCAGCCGTTATGTCCCAGATTACCCGCAGGCACAAGCCTGGTTGAGTTTTTATCAGCAGCAATTAGTCGTATAACGGTCAATATAGTTTGTCGCTTGACCAAAAAAAAGCGCCGGTATAATACCGGCGATAAACTAAGGACAACTCAATTTCAGGGAGAGAAGTAAACACAACATTACAACTAATAACTGTGACTCGCTAATTTCTAAAAAATTCCAAAAATATTATTTTTTTCTCTTTTTTGCATTTTTACGCTGATGTGGTTTACTCTTCCCGTCAAATTTAGCCAGGCAAACCTTGCTGTCGATGTGCAGCATTGCAGTTGTTCAGGCCAGAATATCAATAATGGAAGTCACCATGGTCAATCGATTACGTTTATTGCAACTGAGTAAATTGCTTGATGTTACCCGATTAAGTGATGTTGATGATACTCAGCAAATGGCGGAATGGTTAGCGAACTTACCGACCTTGCCGGTTGCTGTTGCTGCATATTGTGTCTACCCGGCGTATTTATCCCAGGTAAGCCGTTTTATTTCAGAGTCTGAGCAACCAACAGGTTTAGCCTCTGTAGTGAATTTCCCTGATGGTAATGCACCGCTAGATAGTGTTTGCCTGCAGATCAGCGAAGCGCTGGCCGCCGGCGCCACTGAAATTGATTGCGTTATCCCATATCAAGCGCTAATGAACGGTGAGCACCAGTACGTTAGTACATTTTTAAGCGGTGTACGCCGCGCATGTGGTGCAAACTGTCTGAAGGTGATTATTGAATCTGGTGAGCTTATCACTGCACAACAAGTTGCTAAAGCGACCGAGATGGCTATCGATGCAGGTGCTGATTTTATTAAATCGTCAACCGGCAAAGTGACCGTGGGAATTACCGAGGAAGCGGCGCGGATCATGCTAACAATAATTGCCGCGGCGAACCGCCCCGTAGGTTTTAAAGCCTCAGGAGGAGTTCGAACTGTTAGCCAGGCATTGCAATTAATTGATCTCTATGAGCAATTAACGGGAGTCACAGCAACCAGTGCAACGATGCGCATTGGGGCCAGTGCCCTGATAGCTGAGTTAGCAGACCAGCTGGCGGCGTGCTAATAGGCTTATCCGCTTTTTGCATTAGCGTATTAACGGCGCTTTTCCTGTTTTAACTTTGAAAATTGACTTAGCAGTTCCTCATAGCGTTTACGGTGATGTTCAGGTAATGGCATATTGTCGACGATTCTAAACGCTTTTTTACAGCGCTCCAGCATACTGCTACCTGGCGCTTTACTTTGGTTTTTAAGCAATTGTAAGCTGGTCTGAATAACGTTCAGAGCGCAGCCAGTATTCATCGGTGCCAACTCCAATGCTTGCTCAAACAAAGCAAGTGCAGCCAGATGCTGGCCGTCTTTATATTGGCGGATGCCGTCTTTGTTTAATTGCGCAAAATATTGTTGTTGCGACTGGTTTTGTCGCAGTTGCTCTGATAACAAACGCCGCAACACCGGATCGTTGCGCTGGCCTTCGTCAATAAGCGTTGCCAGCCGATCTGCTTGTTCAAATTCGCCAATCTGATTAAGTAGCAGCACGGTATCAGGTATTACTTGCTGCTGTGTTTCAGCAAGTTGCGCAACCGCAGCGTAAGTTTTCTTTGCCTGAAACTGTTGCCCACTTACTGAGTCAAGTCTGGCTTGGCATAAAACTTCAAAAAGATCGAAGTCAGTTTCCCTGATCAAGCTGTCATCACGTCGCGCCCGCTGCAATGCAATTGCTACTTCCTGAGAATAGCGATTGCGTTGCTGTGGTTCGTCGCTAAGGGTTGCCGCAGCGATAATACTTCGAATGTAATTGAGTAAATGACTTACATCCTGGCGAATAGAGCGACGGGTTATTTCATAAAGTTGTTTGCTGGCCAGTACTTTAGCCGTGGTATCTTCTAGCGCGTGAGCGATATCCATATATAAATACTGACGTTGCATAGAGTAGGGGGCAATGTCTGTGGCCGCCTGAATGCAAATAAATGCTTGTTCAGGATCATTTTCAGCCAGATAACTACGAGCTTTAATATCATAAGCTTCTGCGAACAAGCGGTTCTCTTCCAGTGCTTCATCACACAACGTTTGACTTTCATTAAAGCGTTGTTGCTCAAAACACAACCTGGCCATCAGTAACAGCGCCCAGCCATTGCGTCTGAGTTCAAGACAGCTGCTTAAAACCTGCTCCGCTTCACTATATCGTTTTAACGCTAATAAATTCTCCGCAAGTACACGTTTGCAGAATTGCTGATAGCGACCAGCTTCCGCTATTTCCTGTTGACACAGTGCGATAACCTGATTGAAGTCATTGTCATATAGAGCCTGAAATAAGCCTGCAAGATGCTCTTTCTTGTGTTGGATCCTAATTATCCTGCTTCGCAAAACACTTTGCGAAAAGGGTTTTACCAGATAATCATCAGGTTCAAGCTCAACGGCACTAACCACCACTGGCACTGAGCTTTCTCCGGTGATTAGCATAAATATACTATGGGGTTTAAGGAGCTTTTTCTCTCGCAGATCTTCAAGCAATTGTTTGCCGTTTTTTCCGATACCTAAATGGTAATCAACGAATAGGATATCGAAATCGATATTGCTACATTTAGCCAGAGCCTGCTCACCGGTTGGTGCAAACGCAACGTTGGTTGCGCCCATCGAATAAAGCACACCTTTAAACATTAACTGAAACGCGCGCTGGTCATCAACAATCAGTACCCGTTGATTTTCCAAATTCTTGTATTGCATTAGCACCTTACACCATAGCCTGAATACGCTAAGTGTCGGAAATATAGTGCACTTTGGCAAGTTAATTAGCAGTGTTGTATGTGGTTAAAAATGGAGCGATGGATAAAACAGCAGTAAATGGTGGAGGGGGAAGGATTCGAACCTTCGAAGGCAGTGCCGGCAGATTTACAGTCTGATCCCTTTGGCCACTCGGGAACCCCTCCACGAGTGCGCGCATCTTATCAAACTGTCTTTTGATGTAAAGCGTTTTACTTAACTTTTTTGGTCAACTGCCGATAAACCAAACAACCATTGTTAAGTAAGCTGCTATGAAAACTATTATAAACGAATGGCAACTCGATTGCAGACTGAACAAAGCCCTTAATCAGCACCACAGAGCAGACTTTTCGTTGTGGCTGGCATTTTTGTCGCCGGCAATTGATGAAATGGCTGAGTTTCATACGCCTACCCTTGAGCCTGCTATCACAAAAGCTGATTTGTATGCCAAATTATCTCTGATAAGAGCCAGGGACTTTGCCTGGCAAGAGGATGACTTGGCCAAATTAACCCGTCAGAGCGAAGCGCTAAGTTCAGGTAGCGTTAGTCAGCTTAAATTGCAGCAATATTTAACAGAGGGACCATTGGTTTTAGTGGATGATAATAAGAAGTTGGCATCTGAACTTATCCAAAATTTAGATGCTCACAGCAAACGCCGGCGCGACGGTAGTAAAATGGCACGATCTGAAGCTGATCCAACGGCATTGTATGACATTTTGCAGGAATTACAGCAAAACACGGCGGCGTAATTGCAAGACATGCCTAGCTTTGCCCAACCGCAGCGTTGCCTGACATGATATGTAACGCACATTGTTTAAACTTCTTACCACTACCGCATGGGCATTTATCGTTACGCCCTATCGTTGTGGTGGCAGAAGCGAAGATATCGCCGTCAACGTAGTACCATTGATCTTCCAATACAAATCGAGATTGCTCTGTCAGTGTTTCCAGTTTGTTATCATGAATATAGCTGGCAACAAAACTGACATGGCCGTTAGCTGCAGCATTGCTATTATCTATGTCTGAGCTACTGGTAATAGTTAAATCAACAAAATGCGCTGCATTGGCAAATTCTGCAATTTGTGATGTTGAATTAGCTATGCGCTGGTCCGGATGATAAGTGGCATAAAGATAATCAATATTTTTGTGGCAATATGCACTGTAGCGTGAGCGCATTAACGCGACACAATTTTTAGCCTTAACCTTCCCGTCTAGCAATGGCTGGCAGCAATCGCTGAAAAGCTTCCCGGAGCAACAATAGCAGAACACAAATACCTCTAACCCAGACTTATGCCTTAGAACTGGCATTATAACGTAAGTTAAGGCATACCTGCAGTACCCTTAATGAGCCTGTGTTGCGCTGGGAGTAAACTGATATAACCATCGTTGCTGACTGGCTGCGCATTGACTAAGTTGTTGCGTCATTTGTGCAGATGTCGTCTGAGTAAAACTCACCACTACTCTGCAACTGGAGGTTTGTAATAACTGATGTAAAATTGTTGCGTGGTTTTTAATCGCTTTAGCATGAATAACCATTATTTTATCTACCGGTAGCTGTAAGTATGCCGCCAGCGCTTTTGACGGCAGATTGGGTGGCGCAACTAACACAATCCATCCTGTTTCGTGGCGATGACGCTGCAATACCTTAATTAGCAGTTGCTCAGAACTGGCTGCAGACTCTGTACTAAGCTGTTGATAAAAAGGCGTGGCAGCAGCGACTGTGGTTGTTAAACGTTGTAAGCGCCCGGTAGCACGTGGCGCTGATAGTGCAGGGGCATCCGGGTTAAAGTGAGTAGAAGAGGGTATTGGCAACATAGTATTCTCCAGCTGTGTTTATGTACAGTGTATGGATATACAGTAGTTGCTGTTTAAAATAAAGGCAAGTACTTTTTGCCAATAATCTTTCGGGTTATAAATAGGTGAGATTCATTCCTGTTGCTTATTTATTACTGGCTGGACCATTTAACAAGCAATTTAGGCTAGAATGGTCGGCTTAAGTTAAGAAAAGTGAGTGCCTGATTGATGTTGTTAGACGATTTTGTCAGCCGTTCTGCTAACGGTTTTAGTTTCAGCCGGCAGCAGTCTTGTCGTTTTGCCAAGCAAATTGCCACCGATTTTAATCCTATTCATGACGTGGATGCCAAACGCTTTTGTGTACCTGGTGATCTGCTGTTTGCCTATTTATTGAGTCACTACGGATTGGCAAAAGAACTGAGTTGTACCTTTGCCGGCATGGTCAGCGCAGATGTGTTGTTGCACTGCGAGCAACATGATAATGAATTACGAATTTGTGATGAGCAAGGCAAAGTCTATCTTGAGCTGCAGCAACAAGGTGAGACGAGTCACGATTTAGCCGTGATTGAACCTCTGATCCGTGATTATGTGCGATTTTCCGGACAAAATTTCCCGCATATTTTACAGCCATTAATGGAACAGCATAATGTGATGATCCATCCGGGCCGACCGTTGGTGATATATGAGAGTATGGCATTGTCTTTTGACACTTTGCCTACTGCTGCTGTTGAACTTAGCCTGGCGGCATCGTCCCTTCAGGTGGAAGGAAAGCGTGGCAACGTGTTGCTAGAATTTGTGCTGACAGAAAATGGTCAGCAAATTGGCGGCGGTAAGAAACGAATGATCCTCAGTAATTTGCAACCTTATGACGCAACGCAAATGCAACTGATGATTGCCGAGTATAACCGGCGTAAAAATCTGGTTAAGGCATAACCTTAAGCTGCTTTTAAAGCTCTGGTAAAATCAGCTATAGTGGCAGCCTGCTGTCGTTAAAGGCTTTTTATGTCACAGGCTAGTCGCTTACAAGCTGGTTTTCTGGTGGTTCACGCCAACGCACCTGAGCAATTACGTGCAGTGGTAGTGAATTGGTTGCAACGTTATCCACTGTCACCGCTGGAATCAGAGCAAATTCTGGTGCAGAGCAATGGTATTGCCCAATGGCTGAAACTGGCATTGGCTAATGAACCTGATTCCTCTGAGCCGGGTTGTGGAATTGCGGCCGCTATAGAGGTGCAATTACCCGCTAGGTTTATCTGGCAACTTTACCGCAAAGTGCTCGGCGCTGACCAAATAAGTGAGCACTCAGCCTACAGCCGTGAATTACTGCGTTGGCATTTACTGAGCTTGCTGCCACAACTGCCTGATAACCCGTGTTTTGATCCGTTAAAGCATTTTTATGCTGATGACCCATCCTTAGTTAAAACGTATCAACTGGCTGAGCAACTGGCAGCGCTATATGATCAATATCAGGTGTATCGGGCGGACTGGCTAAACCTGTGGCAACAACAACAGGATGTAATAGTCAATGCACGTGGTGAGCATAGTACGTTGCAAGAGGAGCAACGTTGGCAAAGTGAGTTATGGCGCTTATTGCATGCGCGAATTAGTGAGCAGCAGCTCGGAGACAGCCGTGCAGAAATTCATCAGCGCTTTATTGATAAACTGGCCGGTATGTCACAATCCGAAGCCATTAGGTTGTTGCCCAGACGCTTAGTTATATTTGGTATTTCAGCCATGCCGCAGCAAAGTTTGCAGGTACTGGCCGCGATAGCGCCTTTTTGTCAGGTGTTGCTGGCAGTTCACAACCCCTGCCAACACTATTGGGCTGACATTATCAGTGAGAAAGAGTTGTTGCGGGCAGTACATCATCGTCAACAATACAAAGCAGGGATGCCACAACATATTGACGAAGAACAACTCTATGTTCATGCCCAGCCGCTATTGGCGTCCTGGGGTCGTCAGGGCCGGGATTATATCAGATTGCTGGATGAATTTGATGACACGGCAAGGTTCAAAAACCTGTTTTTAAATCAGCGAATTGATTTATTTCAGCCACCACAGAGCCAGCATTTACTGGGAATGCTGCAACACGATATCTACGATTTACGGCCCATCCATGAAAGCCAGCAGCACTGGCCACCCATTCAGCCAACAGACCAGTCTGTGCAGTTTCATATAGCGCATAGTGCGATGCGTGAAGTTGAAGTGTTGCACGATCAACTGTTAGCGGCGTTTGAGCAGGATCATAGTCTTCGCCCTCGCGATATTATGGTAATGGTTCCTGATATCGCCAGCTATGCGCCGCTGATCCAGGCGGTATTTGCGTCGGTAAAACCCGAGGACCCGCGCTATATACCCTTTACCATTGCCGACTTGCCCCCAGGTTCAGAGCAGCCCATGTTCAAGGCTGTTGAACAATTAATGGCACTGGCACAAAGCCGGTTTCAATTAAGTGACATTTTGGACTTGCTTGAGGTGCCTGCCATACGTCAAAGGTTTTCGATAGAAGAAGCCGCAATTCCTATGTTACACCAATGGCTGCATGCTGCGGGCGCGCGTTGGGGGTTGGATTCCGCGCAGCGACACAGTCTTGATTTGCCTGCCGACTTACACCAGTTTAGCTGGCAGTTCGCCATCGATAGAATGTTGCTTGGTTTTGCTACAGGCCCGATATCTGCTGCAGAGCAGGGTGGTTCAGGCTGGCATGGCATTGAGCCATTTACGGATATCAGCGGCTTAGATGCCGCGCTAATTGGCCCTCTTAATCAACTGCTGGTAAAGCTGAAGCACTACTGGCAACTGTTGCAGCAAACGCACGAGGCGCAGCAATGGCAAGACATCATTAATAATTTGTTGCAGGATTTTTTATTACCACAACATACCGATGAACAGGCTTTACTGGCGCAACTGTATGACGCGCTGGATGAGTGGCATAGCCATTGTCAGCAAGCCGAGCTGACATCATTGCTACCCGCGCCAATCGTTGCTGATAGTTGGCTGGCGTTGGTGGCTCAGCCGGGAGTGCAGCAACGGTTTTTATCCGGCGGAATAACCTTTGCTACCTTGTTGCCAATGCGGGCAATACCGTTTCGGCATATTTGTTTGCTGGGAATGAATGATGGTGCCTTCCCAAGGCAACAACCCCGGCAGGACTTTGATTTAATGCGCACCGATATGCGTCCGGGAGATCGTTCCAGACGCGAGGATGATCGTTATTTGCTGTTGGAGGCTTTGTTATCTGCCCGTGACAGACTTTATATCAGCTGGATTGGTCGCAGTATTCATGATAACAGCGAACGGGCGCCATCAATGTTAATTGGTCAGCTACGTGATCATCTGGCAGCGTGCTGGCAGTTGCAACAGACGGGAACCGACCCAGAGCCTTTGCTTTCAGTACTGACCACAGCGCACCCGTTACAACCCTTTAGCTCGCGTTATTTTGAGTCATCAGCATCGCGATTGTTCAGCTATCAACAAGAATGGCTGGCAAAATCTTTACCTGCTGTTTCATCAGGGCAACTAAGTCCCTGGCAACCAGCCGAAGCCATCAGCTTGCGCCAGCTCAGTGACTTTGTACGCGACCCGGTAAAAAGTTTTTTTAATCAACGGTTATCGATTTGGTTTGGCCAGCCTGAAGTAATAGCTGACAATGATGAAGCCTTTGCGTTGGATGGGCTAAGCCGCTGGCAATTGCAACAGCAACTGCTTGTAGAGGCACAGCGCGCTTTGGCAGACGGGCAGCCCCTAGAGAACGCGGTAAGCGATTGTTTAGCGCAAATGCAACGTCGGGGCGCGCTTGGCTTTGGCGCAGCAGTAAAGGTACACGCAACACAATTGGCTGAGCCTGTACTGGCTCTCGCCGGGCGGCTGGAACAATGGCAACAAGCGTATCCGATGGTACTCAAACCCCGGGCCGTGCAGTTACAACACCAGGGGCTTCAGTTACAGGACTGGCTCAGCCAGTTAAGACAAAATAGCAGCGGCGAGCAGTGTCAGTTGTTGTTAAGTGGCAGCACAATCATAAAAGATCGTAAATATCAGTGGCGTCATCTGGCACTCCCCTGGCTAAGTCATTTACTGGCCAATAGTCTGCACCCGTGTCAGAGCATCTTACTAAGCCAGGCCGGTGAATTACAGTTCACCGCGTTGGATGCGGCATCGGCTAGTGAGCAATTAACTCTGTTACTCGGTTATTATTTGCAAGCTCATCAGGCTCCGTGGCCACTGGAGTTAGAATGCGCCATGCTATATCTGCATCAATGCGATAACGATAAATACAGTTCTGAGCAAATTTTGCAGCAGTGCGAAAAGCGCTATCAGGGGGATAGTTATAACGCTGGAATCGTTCAGCAGAACCTTTATCTGCAGCGTCTGTTTCCGCACTTTCGCCAACTGACCGACAGTGGCGACTTTTTCCGACTTGCCGAACTGCTGTACCGGCCCTTATACAGTGCAGTGTATCAGGCCGATAGTGCCGGGGGCGCAGAATGACTCAGCCAAAATCACTCTCGTTACTGACGTTGCCACTTCGCGGCAACCGATTAATTGAAGCCAGCGCCGGCACCGGTAAAACCTTTACTATTGCCGCTTTATATTTGCGCCTGGTGTTAGGCCATGGTGGACAACATGCGTTTGAGCGCTCGCTTACGCCGCCGGAAATTCTGGTTGTGACCTTTACCGAAGCGGCGACCCAGGAGTTGCGTGACCGGATCCGGTTACGCCTAACCGAGGCGGCGCAGGCTTTTCGGCAGGGGCAAAGCCAAGATGGCGTGTTAGCCGCCTTGCTGGCAGAGTATGCTGAAACTGATTTTGCGTCTTGTGCCAGACGCCTGGAGTTAGCAGCGCAGTGGATGGATGAAGCCGCCATTTCGACCATCCATAGCTGGTGTAACCGGATGTTGTCAGAACACGCTTTTGCTAGCGGTAGTTTGTTCAGTCAGCAATTAAGTACCGACCTCAGTGCCTTAAAACTGCAGGCCGCGCGGGACTACTGGCGAACCTTTTTCTATGATTTGGCAGAAGAGGCGCTGACAGTCTGCCTTAGTTACTGGCAGACGCCTGAGCAGTTATGGCAAAGCGTGGCCAGCCTTACCGGCCATTACCTGGCAAACCCGATAGATAATATTGGTTACGCGAAACCGAGAGAGGCCATTGCTCAATGCCTGGCTGAACGTAACGAGCAGCTAACACAGCTGACCCGGCAATGGCAGCGATGGCTGCCAGAGATGGCTGACATATTGCATCAGGCCATTGCCGAAAAAGCAGTTAATGGCCGGCAACTACAGCAACGTTATCTGGATAACTGGTTGCAAAAGCTGCAGAGCTGGCTGCAAAGCCCGGACGCTAACCTTGATTTGGGCACAGGCTGGCATCGATTGTCTCCAGATGGAATAGCAGAGTGCTGGAAACAGGGTACGCCGCCCGACCATCCGGCTTTTGCTGGTATTATCCAGTTGCACGATGCGTTACAACACCTGGCGGAACCACGTCAGGCTCTGATGCAACATGCTGCCAGCTGGCTTGCAGAGCGGATACAGACAGAGTTAAAGCAGCAGGCGCTGATGGGCTTTGACGATATGTTGCTGCGGTTACATCAGGCGCTGCACGGCCCCCAAGGAGCCGAATTAGCCGAACTTATCCGGCGTCAGTATCCGGTCGCGTTAATTGACGAATTTCAGGATACCGATCCTATTCAGTATCAGATTTTCTCTACCTTATACCCTGATTGCCGCAGCCAGGAAGGAACGGAGAAGGATAAACATTATGCACTGCTACTGATAGGTGATCCAAAACAGGCGATTTATGCGTTTCGTGGTGCAGATATTTATACTTATCTGCATGCTAAACAGGCAACGGCCGGCCGGCATTATACCCTGGACACCAATTTCCGCTCAGACGCTCAGCTGGTCAGCGCAGTAAATTATATTTTTGCAAAGGCTGAACAGCGGGCCGGTGGGGCATTTTTGTTTCGCCAGGACCATGGGTGTGATGATATCAAAAACGATCCGTTACCATTTCAAGCGGTTAAAGCGAAAGGTACCTCACATCAGTTGCTGATAGCTGAGCAACCTGCAGCAGCTCTCACTGCCTGGTTGCCAGATAATGAAACGGAGAAAGTGCTAAGTCGTCAGAGTTATCTTGAACGTTATGCCAGTGGCTGTGCCAGCTATATTGCCTCAATATTACAACAGGCGGTAAGTGGTATAACGTATTTTAGGGCAAGCAATGGTGATACCCATCCACTTAAACCCTCTGACATTGCCATATTGGTTAACAACCAGCATGAAGCGTTGGCTATCAGGCGTCAACTGGCCTTGCGGCAGGTCCGCAGCGTCTATCTGTCAGATCGCGAGTCGGTATTCAGTTCCTCAGTGGCCACTGATTTACAACTGATCTTAAATGCCTGTGCTGAACCGGAAAAAGACAGCTTGCTGCGCTCCGCTATTGGCTGTCGCCTTATCGGTCTTAGTCTGCGCGAGCTGGATCAGTTACAACAAAATGAGTTGCAGTGGGAGCAGCTATGTCTGCAGTTTAAAACATATCAACAGCAGTGGCGTCGTTTTGGGGTATTGCCAATGCTGCGCAGTTTGTTATTTGATTTTTCGATCCCAGCCCGGCTACGGGCCAGCCAAGACGATGGCGAGCGGGCCCTGACGGATTTATTACATCTGGCAGAACTATTGCAACAGGCTGCCCAGCAACTGGACGGCGAGCAGGCGCTACTGCGCTTTTTAGCGGAGCACATTGCTGAGCAGACAAGCGGCGATAGCGAACAACAAAAAGTCAGGTTAGAAAGTGATGCTGAGCTGGTGCAGGTGGTAACGATTCACAAATCTAAAGGCCTGGAATACCCCCTGGTATTTTTACCCTTCATTTGCGCGGCAAGGCCGGTAAACAACCGCCAGCTGCCTCTGACTTATCGTGATGAGAAAGGTGTTCTCTGTTTCAGTTATCAGCCGGATCAGCAGGCACTGGCGGCTGCTGAGCAGGAGCGACTGGCAGAAGATATTCGTAAATGCTACGTTGCCTTAACCCGGGCAAAATATGCCTGTTGGTTGGGCTTGGCACCTCTTGCCGAACAAAGCGCGATCAGTTATTTGCTGGCGATAACGATCAATATGCCTCAAGAATTTGTGGCGCAAGTTACATCGGCCTGGGCAGCTTCTCCTGCCATTGCACTGACAACTTTGCCCCCGGTCAGTGCTGTATGTTATCAGCCAGCACAACAACAAGACCTGACGGCAGTCGCCCGGACTATACATCATCAATTCCGGGAATTATGGTGGGTTGCCAGTTACAGCGCACTCACCCGGCAATTGGGCGACAACAGTATTCTTGCGCAAGCAGGGCCAGAGCGGGCCAGTGATAAATTGCTGCCTGAGCTATACAGCGAGCTCCCAATTGAGCCGTCATCAGCTGAAAATGAAGATCCGGCTATTCAGTATCAGTTTGTTGCAGGGCCTCAGGCGGGTACTTTTTTACACGGTATTTTAGAGTGGATGGGCTTGCAGGGCTTTGCTTATATCAGCCAGCATCCTGAGTTGTTAGCGGCAGAATTAGCGAGACGTTGTCAGCTGCGGGGCTGGCAAGCACATTGTGATGGGTTGCACCAGTGGTTAGTGCAGTTATTGCATAGTCGCTTTAGTCTGTCAGAACCGGTAAATGACACAGC
>NZ_JBFJPY010000045.1:0-26565 GCF_041616895.1 Arsukibacterium sp. | reverse complement strand
GCGGTTAAAAGCGCCGCCTGCAAAAAAACCGTATTACCAGAGCCTGACCGCTGCAGCTGAGGCAAGGCTACGCCAAAGTGATTTTAGCTTACAGCATGCATTGCTACTGGCCGAACGTGGCACCGTGACAAATCAACAGGGTGTTAGCTGGGATAATGACTATCGTTTACGTTATCGCGCGGTACATCGGCTGACTGACGCTCAGGCTAAGGCGCTTTGCCTGGGAGTTCAGGCACCGGTACTGGCTATTTTAGCCAGTGATGGTCCTTTTAACAGTAAGCTGGCAGAGGTACAAAGCTGGTATGAGCGCTTGACTGTAAAGCAAATAACCGGCGGCCATCATTGTCATATGACAGCCGCCAGCGAGGTTGCCAGGCTGATAAAAGCCTGGCTCTGATCACGGCAGAATATAGCTGACTGACAGACCAAAATTAGCACCGGCGGTAGCGTAGCCCCGGCTGGTGTAATAATTCTTATCGGTCAGATTCGCCAACCTGGCTCTTATGGTTAGCGCAGGTGTCATCGCGTAACTTAGCCCCAGCCCCCACACCGTATGAGCAGGTGCATCCGGATAACTATCACCGGTAAACCAATCGGCGCCCTGGTAGGTCGCACTTTGATAGTCTGCCGTAATAAATGCAGACCAATTGTCAGCGGTATAACTGCCCCGCCAGTTAATGGTATTTTCAGGCCGGCGCTCCAGTTTCAAGCCGCTGCTACGGTTCTCGGTATCCAGCCAGCTATAGCTGAAATTACTGGCCCATTGCTGCCAGTTTTGGAGCAAGCTGAATTCAATACCACTGACCGTTGCCAACAGCACGTTCTCAGCCAGCTCAACGCCTTGGATCAGGTTGGTAACCTCACGGTCAAACCAGGCAAGCTGCAGCGTTAAGCCACTTGTCAGATAGCTCAGGGCAATTTCATCCGATATTGAACGCTCAGGTTTAAGATCCGGGTTAGCAAATCCGGGGAAATACAACTGATTAAACGACGGCACTTTAAAGGCAGTACCACGACTGGCCCGCAGTTGCCAACGCTCAGTCAATTGATACCCCGCAGCCAGCTGCCAGGTAGTCTCAGCACCATACTGATTAATCTCATCATAGCGTGCTGCCGCTTCCAGCTGTAGCCTGTTTAAGTGATAATTGATACCGGCGAATATGGCACGATTAGTTCTGCTGGTTTGCTCATAAGCCGTAGCAGATTTTGCCACCTGCTCCTGATACCAGTTAATCCCGCCAATAAATTGTAAGCCCACAGCGAGTTCTGACGCTGCCTGATAACTGAACTCGTCACGCTCAGTGACAAATGGGCTGCGGGAAACAGGGCCAAACGTAGTATCGCTGTCCAGATTACGACTAAGCAGAGCCTGATGTTGCCAGCTACTGAGCTGCTGCTGCCAGCCAAGCAAATAGGCCCGGCTAAGAGTGTCAGTTTCATCTTCACTGCCAAAACTGGTATCAAACTGATTAAAACCTGAATTCACGTCAGCCTGAGCCGTCCACAACCCAAAAGGTGAACGGTAGTCAGCAGCCACTTTCAGATACTGTTGCTGATAACCATCACTGTCCGGATCCAATGCTGGCTGTGCATTGAAACCATCCGCCTGGCTGACTCCGGCACTAGCCCGCAGTGTTAACCGTTCACGCTGCTGACTAACGCTGATATCAGCACCACCCTGGCCATAGCTGCCAACGCGGCCATGTAACTCTAATGCACTGCTACGCCGGGTGGTAATGGCAATAACTCCGGCTAGTGCATCAGAGCCATACCAGGCAGCCCGTGGCCCTCGAATCACTTCAATGCGTTCAATCAACTCCAGTGGCAGCATCGATAAGGCTTTATAACCTAAGGTAGCAGAGCCACTGCGCACGCCATCGACCAATACCAGGGTATGACCGGTATTACCACCGCGCACATAAATACTGCTGTTCTGACCACGGCCGCCATCACGGCTTAAGTTAATTCCGGGCAATTGT
The DNA here is from genome assembly GCF_041616895.1 of Arsukibacterium sp. Classification (GTDB taxonomy): domain Bacteria; phylum Pseudomonadota; class Gammaproteobacteria; order Enterobacterales; family Alteromonadaceae; genus Alishewanella. The sequence continues at coordinate 24,586 of NZ_JBFJPY010000045.1, read as the reverse complement.
GCCAGCAGCTCGGGTAAGTCATTGGCTTGCCGCGCCACAATATCATCCCGACCCAGCACGGTAACACTGGCCAGCACGTCTTGCTGCAACGTTGCAGTGCGATTAGCGTAGATACTGATATGTTCAATAGCCCCATCAGGGTTGTTATTTGCAACAGAAGTGTCGTTCAGGCTACCGGTAACAAGAGTACTGGCAGTAACCGGACAGCAGGTTGCAACCAGCAAGGCTGCAAACGCAGGTTTAAACATGTAAGCTCCTTCAATGTGCCCACCGCACATCTTCGTTAGTTAATGGGCTTTTCAGGCCGGTCTCCGGGCTTACAACCTGCTTGCGCCAAAACTTTACCTTCCCATCAAGTGACAGTGGTTTTTAAAGTTTTGATAGTTGTTTACCGTTGCGGGGGCAGCTCTGGCTTTAACCAGATTCCCGTTTAACTGCAGCATGCTGCAGCACCTGAAAAAAACGGCCTTATGTAAGGCCGCGAGCAGTGTAACCGTGAAACAGAAAATGTCAATAGATGCCTGGACGTCTAAAGCTGCCGATTGCGTTACTAGTCCCGAAAATTAGTAAACTGAAAAGCTTGCTCCAGCTCACTACCACGAACCAACGCCATCGCTTCTTGCAAGTCATCGCGCTTTTTACCGGTAACTCTGACCTGATCTCCCTGAATAGCGGCCTGAACTTTAAGCTTATTATCTTTAATCAGCTTCACCAGCTTTTTTGCCATATCCTGCTCTATACCTTGCAGCAAACTGACTGCCAAACTATAGGTTTTACCGGAATGCACCACATCACCTTCTTTAAAAGAGCGAACATCCAGGCCACGTTTTACCGCTTTTGCTAAAAAAATTTCCAGCATTTGCTGCAGCTGAAATTCCGCCTCAGCCTTCATGGTAATGACTTTCTCTTTTAGGATGAACTCTGCTTGCACCCCGCGAAAGTCAAAGCGGGTGGTCAATTCACGGTTTGCATTTTCTACGGCATTCAGTACTTCTTGCTGGTCAACTTCCGATACGATATCAAATGAGGGCATTAAAAATCTCCTTAGCATAAGCCATTCTGTCTGCTGGTGATTATAACCAGAAAACTGCTACAATCCGAGCGCAGTTTCTGACAGAGGGCTCGCTGTGCCGCAGATTTTTTATCGCTGGATTTGTGTATTGTGTTTTGTGCTGGCCACCGCCGGCTTTCTGGCTGAGCTAAGTGGTCACCGGATAGCGGGAGGTTTCGCGCATGTTGATAAAGTCGCTCACTTTGGCATTTTTATCCTGTTGGCTGCGCTACTTTGGAAAGGCTATAAACTTACCGTCATTTCAGCTTTTTTGCTGCTGGGCATCTACGGCGGCGCCGTAGAGTTAGCGCAACACTATTTTACCCGTCGCACCGGTGACTGGTTAGACTGGCTGGCTGACGTTGCGGGGATCGTTACGTTTTATCTGGCCCGGGCGCTATGGCACCAATTTCGTCCGCGCAGTCAGCGCTAAGCTGGTGTATTGTTGGCCGCGGCGCCATCGGCTTGCTTGCAGCCGCGCGGCTGCAACAGGCAGGCTATACTGCTAGCCTGTGGTTAAAACAATCTGATGTCATTTCCCTGCGATTTACTAATCTTAAGCAGCAACACCAGCAACAGATACTGCTGCCTCAGCCAGCGAAACAGGCTATTGAACGTCTGATTGTACCGGTAAAAGCGTATGATGTACTTAACGCGGTAGCGCAATTACTGCCCTATCTTAGCGCCAACGCCCAGTTAGTTATCAGCCATAATGGCATGATACCTATTGCACCCTTGCTGGCCCGGTTAGGCCCTGCACAGGGTTTGTGGTTTTTATCCACCAGCCAGGCCGCCTATAAACCAGCCGCAGATCATGTTGTCCATAGTGGTGAGGGCCTAAGTTATCTGGCAAAACTGACGGCTTCTGATGGCGATGACAGTCAGATAATAACGGCAATGAACGCCGCGTTAGGGCCCGTTACGGTAGTGCCGGATATTTACCCTATACTATGGCAAAAGCTTGCGATAAACGCCGCAATTAACCCACTGACAGCACTGGAGAATTGTCAGAACGGTCAGTTAGCGCAACCACGATATCAGGCGAAAATCAGCGCCCTTACCACAGAGGTGTGCCTGGTCGCCAGCGCACTGGGTTATCCGATGGATCCTGCTGCTACCCTGCAAAGGGTCTATCAGGTAATAACCGCAACATCCGGCAACTATTCATCCATGCAACAGGATATGCAAGCAGGCAGGCAGACCGAGATTGCTGCTATTTGCGGTTACGTTTGTCAGCAAGCAGCAAAGCTGCAACTGGCGGTGCCGGTCAATCAGCAGATGCTAAGCCGGGTTCTGGCAAAAACAGCGACTAGCTGACAGGCCGGTACACAGACACATTGCGATGCCCCTGCTCATGCAGCAACACAGCTTGTAACCTGCTCATCACGCCTTTAGCACAGTAGCAATAATAGTGGCGACCCGGGTCAAGATTTACGAACTGACTGGCCAGTCGGAAAAAAGGCAGTTCGACAACAGGTACGCCCACATCATTAAGCGGTGCCTGCTCTGTCTCTTCCGGACTGCGAATATCAAGAATAACTGCGTTGTCAGCCAGTTCACTCAGCTCGCACACGACATGCGCTTCCTGCTCTGCCTGATAATCAATGGTGCGGATATCCAGAATTTTTGCCGCCTTAACTATCTGATCCAGCAGCGCCATATCTAAGCGGGCTTCGTTCTGCTCAATGTCTGACTGCACAGCATTCACGGTAGGCTTGTTTGAAATAACACCGCAATACTCAGGCATACTTTTCGCCAGCTCTTCCACCTCTATTTGACGGGCAATATCAATAATATCTTGTTTATCATGGTAAATAAGTGGCCGTAACACTAAATCCGGAACCACTTTATCAATTACCGCCAGATTGGCGATGGTTTGACTGGACACCTGACCGATACTTTCTCCGGTAACCAGCGCATTAATACCTAAATCACGTGCTACGGCACTGGCAGCTCTTAACATCATCCGTTTTAAGATAACGCCCATCACGCCGTTATCAACGTGCTCCAGAATGTTATCAACTACAGGCGCAAAATCGACACTGACAAACTTTACCCGGTGCGACAGGCTGAATTTTTGCCATAAAAAATTCGCGACCTCCCGCACACCGGCTTCGTGGGCCGCGCCGCCCAGGTTAAAAAATAAGTAGTGGGTACGCAGGCCCTTGCGGATCATCAGGTAACTGGCTACCGCCGAATCGTAGCCACCGGAGAGTAGCGACAACACATCGGATTGTGAGGGCAGCGGAAAGCCGCCCATACCACGAAAACTTTCACTAAGCAGCAGCAACTTGTCCTGCTTAATTTCCAGCTTAATAGTAATATCAGGCTGTTTTAACTGAACTTTTGCCGACGCCACCTGCTGATTTAGCCCACCACCAATATAGCGCTCTGCTTCAATAGAGCTAAAACTGTGCTTGCCCTGGCGTCGCACCCGGACACAGAACGTTTTACCTGGTAACTGTGATTCATATACCGCCAGGACCTGCAGAAAAATATCATGTAGATCAGCAAAGGAGGCGGTACGCATCTCAGAGAACGTAACAATACCTGGTATACACGTTAAGCGCTCAATCAGCTTAGTACGAATGCGCTGCGAGCTGTTATCGCAACTGACGATCAGATGATCAAACAGATTAGTCACGATAACGCCGGAGTCTACCTGCGTCAGGATGGTTTTCAGATTGCGTTCAAGTAACTTCGTCTGGCGCTTACGCACCGACCTGCTTTTAATTGCAATTTCAGGATGTAATTTAATAATGAATTCAAGCATAACATTCAAACATGGCGGTTACAGCGTTAAAAAGTGGCGCGGATTATAGCGTAAAGCCAGCAGAACACCTAGGGCGCGCTGCTGGCTTTAATGATTTCTCTTTACGGCATATCGCCGCCAGGCTAATTTGCCTGAGGCTCAAAGCTGATGGGTTCAGACTCTTTGGCCTTGCCTTGCATGATAGATATCTCTACCCGACGATTGCGTCTGCGGTTTAACTCAGAGTCGTTTTCAACCAGCGGCCGGGTGTCAGCATGCCCCATTACCACCACCCGTTGCCGGTCAAACGCTGGTGCGCGGATTAGCTCGGTCGCTACTGACACCGCCCGCTTTGCAGAGAGCTCCCAGTTGTTGCTATGCAGTTCATCAGACACCTGAATATCATCGGTATGGCCGCTAACCGTGATTTCACCGGGCACATCATTTAACAAGGTACCAATTTGCTGAATAATCGGTCTGAAACGGGGTTGTAAAAATGATGAGCCCGAGGGAAATGAACCGTTCTCACGGATCCGGATAATAATTTGCTGGCCTAATGACTCCAGTTCAACGGCGCCGTCGACAATTTGCTGCTCCAGTTGTTCCGCCAGCTTTTTCACCATTTCATTGGTTTGTTGCTGCATTTCTTCTGCTGCTGCTTCTGCCGCGGCTGCTGCTTCTGCCGCAGCCGCTTCTGCGTTTGCGGCCGACTGGCCGCCCGTCATATCGTCACGTTGTTCCTGCCGCCCGCCAGCAGAATCTTCTTCACCCGCCTGAAACTCAATGACCTGCTGGGTAATTTCCATGGTTTGCTGTTGCAAGGTTTCAATTGGGGTCGGATCAGGTCTACCGGGTCTGAACTCCATAGCAATGACACTGGTGCCTTTAGGAATATCCTCTACTTCAATCTTATTTTGCACCCCAAAGGCAAACTTCATTGAGCCGGCAATTTGCTTAAACTTCAACACATCCATTTCAGAGAATGCTAACAGCAGCACGAAAAAACACATTAATAAGGCCATTAAATCGGCAAAGGTTCCCATATATTGCGGCAGCCCAGGGGGCGGGCATTTACACTCCTGTTCTTCCTCGTTGTTCATGCCGGCTCTCCGACAGCAGCCTCGCGCTTACCCTGTGCCAGGTAATTGCGTAATATCCCTTCAATCACTTTCGGGTTCTGACCATCCTGAATACCCAGAATTGCATCAAGGATCAGCTGATTATTTTGCTTTTCCTGCTGATTACGGATGGCTAGCTTATCCGCCAGCGGAATCGCTATAACGTTGGCGATAAAAGCACCATACAGCGTGGTTAACAATGCCACCGCCATAGCCGGACCGATTGCCTTAGGATCATCCATGTTCGACAGCATCGCCACCAGACCAATGAGGGTACCAATCATACCCATGGCCGGCGCAACGTCACCCAGACTGCGGAATATCGCGATCGCCGTCTCATGCCGCTTCTCGGTCAGGCTGATATCTTTTAATAACGTTGCCCGGACCACATCGGCGTCATGGCCATCCACCAGCATGTTGACCCCTTTTTGCATAAAGGCATTGGGTATTTCAGCTTCTTCCAAAGCTAAAAAGCCGCCCTTACGTGCTGAGTCTCCTAACTGCACTGCTTTTTCAATCAACTCTTCCGGCGCTTCTATTTTAAACATAAACGCTTTTGCAGCCGCCTTACCGGCACCTAAAAACTGGCCCATGGTAAATTTGGCAATCACCACAAAAATTGAGCCACCGACCACAATCAGTACTGACACGAGATCAGCGAACATAGCCGGGTCGCCACTACTACCGATAATCATCGCCATCACAACGAAACCAATAGCGCCAATCATCCCCACCAGGGTTGCTATATCCACTCTCTACTCCTCAACACACGCCCATACGGCAATTTTGATTATTTTATATTAGCTTATAGTCGGTTATCGACAAAGCTTCGTAAATATTAAGTGCGCAATTACACAAAAGAGGCAATTTAGGCTTTCACTTATGGGTTATGATTGACCATAATAGCCTGCTAAGGTAACGTTGCGCACAGTTTTTTTGGGGATCGTCATGAGTAAAAAGAAAGCCGACCTGAGCCAGTTTGAGCAGGCGATGGCCGAACTCGAAAGCATAGTGCAGCAACTCGAGCAAGGTGACTTGTCACTTGATGCCTCACTAAGCCAGTTTGAACGCGGTATCAGTCTGGTTAAACAAAGCCAGCAGCAACTTCAAAGTGCGGAGCAGAAAGTCCAGTTGCTGTTACAACAGCAACAGCAGGAGAGTCTGCAAGCTTTCACACCACCGCCTGGAGAGTAGCTTGGTACCCGATAGCCTGACATTGTATCAATACCGGATTGAGCAACAATTACAACTTACCATGGCTGCCCAATCAAAGATTGCTGCCCACTTACACGATGCAATGCGCTACAGCCTGACTAATGGCGGCAAACGGATCCGGCCTTATTTAGTGTATAGCTGTGGCAGCATGCTGGGCGTGTCTTTAGATACACTAGACAGTGCAGCGTGTGCCATTGAATGCCTGCACAGTTACTCGCTTATTCACGATGACTTACCGGCAATGGATAACGATGATCTGCGTCGCGGCAAGCCAACGTGTCATAAAGCATTTGATGAAGCCACCGCGATTCTGGCTGGAGATGCGCTGCAGGCACTGGCCTTTGACATTCTGGCCAGCGCAGAGGATGAGTTAAGTATCCAGCGCAGATTACAGCGCGTCGCGCTGTTGGCCAAAGCCAGTGGCGTAGCAGGGATGTGTGCCGGACAGGCGATTGATTTGGCCCAAACTAATCAACACACAAATTTAGCCACCCTGGAGCAAATGCATCGCCTAAAAACCGGTGCCTTAATAGAGTGTGCCGTCCAACTGGCTTATTACAGCAGTGAACTGGATTGCCCTGCTACACTTGAGGCACTAACTGCTTTTGCCAGTGCGCTGGGTCTGGCGTTTCAGGTTCAGGACGATATCCTGGATATTGAGAGTGATACCTTAGTACTGGGTAAGCCACAGGGTTCTGATAGCAAAGCAAATAAGTTGACATATCCAGCACTGTTAGGGCTGCAGGAAGCCAAGGATAAAGCGCATCAGTTGTATCAGGAAGCATTGGCAGCACTGGCCAGCCTGCCCTACAATACCGCTGAGTTGCAAGCCTTTGCGCATTACATTATTGCCCGCAAGTTTTAATAAAGGCATTGAAGATGGCATTAGACATGACCGATTTCCCGCTGTTAGCTAAAGCCGATGTGCCAGAGCAACTGCGTAAATTACCACAGGATAAGCTGCCGGCTCTGAGTGCTGAGTTGCGGCGTTTTTTGTTAAAAACCGTCAGCCAGAGCAGTGGCCATTTTGCCTCGGGTCTGGGTACAGTTGAGCTGACCGTTGCGCTGCATTACGTATACAACACGCCTTTTGACCGGCTGATCTGGGATGTCGGTCATCAGGCATACCCACACAAAATTTTAACCGGTCGGCGTGACAAAATGCATAGTATTCGTCAGAAGGATGGCCTGCACCCCTTTCCTTGCCGGCAAGAAAGTGAATACGACACGCTAACTGTAGGCCATTCCAGCACATCGATCAGCGCCGCGCTGGGTATGGCCATTGCTGCCAGGCAGGCTAAATCAAAACGCAAAGTCGTGGCGGTAATTGGCGATGGCGCGATTACCGCAGGGATGGCGTTTGAAGCGCTAAACCATGCCGGGGAAGTTCGACCCGATATGCTGGTTATTCTGAATGATAACGAAATGTCGATTTCAGAAAATGTTGGTGCGTTAAATCAATATTTTGCCCGAATTTTATCTGGTAGCTTTTATACCAGCCTGCGCGAAGGTGGTAAAAAGATTTTACAGGGCGTGCCACCGCTGCATGAGCTGGCCAGCCGGGCAGAGGAACATTTTAAAGGCATGGTAACCCCTGGCACCTTTTTTGAAGAACTGGGGTTTAATTATATCGGCCCAATTGATGGCCATGACGTGATTACCCTGGCCGATACTATTCGCAATATGCGAAACCTGAAAGGCCCACAGCTACTGCATATAGTTACCAAAAAAGGTAAGGGCTATGCTCCGGCTGAAGCCGACCCGATTGGCTACCATGCTGTCGCAAAATTTGACCCTGATGCCAGCAGCCAACCGGTAAAAAAACCCGGTAAGCCGACTTTTTCCAATATTTTTGGTAGCTGGCTCTGTGATATGGCAGCCCAGGACGAGCGCTTGCAGGGCATTACTCCTGCCATGCGTGAAGGCTCTGATATGGTTCAGTTCTCTAAACGTTTTGCTACGCGTTATTTTGATGTTGCCATCGCGGAACAACATGCAGTTACCCTGGCTGCAGGTATGGCGATTGAAGGATTAAAACCGGTGGTGGCCATCTACTCCAGTTTTCTGCAGCGCGGTTATGATCAGCTAATTCATGATGTGGCGTTGCAAAATCTTGATGTATTGTTCGCGATTGACCGGGCCGGTATTGTCGGCGCCGATGGCCCCACTCATCAGGGCGCATTTGATATCAGCTTTATGCGCTGTATTCCAAACATGCTGCTGATGGTGCCTTCGGATGAAAATGAATGCCGGCAAATGCTGTATACCGGTTATCAGCACCCTGGCCCGGCTGCAGTGCGCTATCCGCGGGGAGTGGGTTCCGGCGTGGCTGCGGAGCAAAATATGCAATTATTGGCGCAGGGCAAAGCTCGCGTTGTCAGAAATGGCGAGAAGTTGGCCATTCTGGCGTTTGGACCACTGCTGCATCAATGCCAAGCCGTTGCAGCAGAGCTTAATGCCACTCTGATAGACATGCGCTTTATTAAACCGTTAGACGAAGCCCTGTTGCTGCAGCTGGTTAGCAGTCACAGCCATTTTGTTACAGTAGAGGATAACGCACTGATTGGTGGCGCAGGTTCTGCCGTCAACGATTTACTGCTGCGTCATGGTTGCAACGTGAGTGTGCTTAACCTGGGACTGCCTGATGAATTTGTAAAACACGGTAGTCAACAGGAGATTTACGCTGAGCTGGGATTAGACAGCGAGGGCATTAGCCGGCAAATAAACGCCTTTATATTACCATAAAATCGGCATTAGCCAGGCAACTTAAAGTGCCTGGCTATCACCTTGTTCAAACCATACCAGCCCCTCTGCCAGCAGCTTTTCAATTTGCGCTTCAATATGAGCTGAGTCTTCAAATTCGAACGCATCCAGCTGGGTATCAAACTCCAGGGTGGCAACGGCATTTTTGCCATGATGCTTAACATGGTAAAGCGCCAGCTCAGCCAGTTGCAGTGACACTTCCCAGTTAATTAACTGCCCCCCCAGCAACGGCAGCGGATAGTGGGCATAACCGATAGAGCAGGTTAACCTGACAGTCTGACCATCAGGTAAGTTAAATGCCGCTTTAGCAACGTGCTCGTTTAGTTGATAACTAAACTGCCTAACCAAATCTGCCTGAATATCACGCAATACCAGCACAAACGCGGCGCCGCTAAAACGCACCACATAATCGGAGCCGCGGGTTTCCCGGATCAATAAGCCACTAACCTGCTGAATAAGGCTATCACCAGCACTGTTACCATACTGATCATTAATTTGTTTAAAGTTATCTAAATCAACGTGCAGTAGCGCCAGGCACTTACCCTGATCCTGCATTAATTCACGGTTACGCTGGAAGTGTTCAATATCTTTTGGTAATTGTTCAAACATAAAGCGTCGGTTACGTAAACCCGTCAGGTTATCTTTATGGGTCAGCTGCCCAAGTTGCTCGTTCAGCTCATTTAATCGAACATTACTGTTTTCCAGCTCCTGGGTGCGCTGCCTGACCAACCGCTCCAGTTCCAGTTGTTTGTGCAATGTATTTCGCCTGACCAGCCATAACACGCCATACAAACAACACAACAATAACAACAACCATAACGAGCGATACAGCAACGTCTCATCAAAACGCTCAGGCACGATCAAGACCAAACTGGTCTCGGAGGCAGATTGCCAGTTGTGGCCTGGCTGTCGTACTTGGAGGCGGAAAGTATAATCACCCGGAGGTAAGTTGGTATATACGGCTTCGCGACGCTGGCTTACCTCATGCCAGTGGCTGTCAAAACCTTCCAGACGATAACGAAACTGCAGTGCGTCAGGTTTAATATATTCCAACGCAGAATAATGCACCGTTACATTACGCTCATCCATTTCCAGCACGAGCTGTTGTTGTCCCTGGGTCAGTTGATAGTGCTGACTGGTGGTAACCTGTTTTATCCGTGGCTGTAACGGCTGCTCTGATGTTTGCTTTAAAGTTGCCTGTACTGCGATCAAACCTTTGAGCGTTGGAAACCAATACTCGTCCTGCCAATGCACTATTTTAGCATGCCCCGCCCCGTTACAGCAGCGATTGGGACCACTGCCTAATTGCCGGTCAAAGGGTGTCAGCACCTCATCAATAATAAAAGGCTGATTATTATTCTCTGGTAATGTCGCCAGTGCCAGCCGGTATATCCCTTTATGGCTGCTTACCCACACCTGCTGATCCGCCTCGTCATAACTGAAACTAACCGCCGGGCCATGTGGCATACCATTACCGGTATGAAGCTGCAGCCACTGCTGATCTGGCCGCCGGATAAAAATCCCGTCATCAATTGTACTGACCAGCAAGCTGCCATCCGGTAACTGCAAGAGTGCCAGAATATAGCTGTTATAAAGCGCATTACCTACGCCCAGCCGTTGTAGTTTGTCTTGCTGGTACTGATATAACCCTCTTGTGGTACCGACAAATAATTGATCTGTCTTATGCTGCAACGCCGTGATATTACGCGATTCAAATTGCTCATTTAACGGCGACAGAGTTAACTGTTTATCTGAGGCGTAGTAGAGTCCTCGAACGCCACCGAGCCATATCCCGCCGTCAAAAGCAGGCTGTACCACTTTAATCGTGTTGCCCTGCAAACTTGGGAAAGGCACACTCAGTTCCCAGGTTTTCAGATTATATTGCAGCAAACCACTATCTGCACCAAACCAAAGCAATTGTGATTCGGGCCAGAAAAAATCGTGAATGGTTTGACTGCCAATGATCTCAGCACCAAGCAAGGTGGTAAATTCACCTGACTTGTTCAGAATTTGCAGCGCTGACTGGCTGGCAATAATAAGCTCATCGCCGGGTGTTAAGCCAACGCTGCGTACAACCGGATCTGCCAGACCATCAACTACTCGTCTAACGTGCCCGGCAGCAGCGCGGTAAATTCCATCGCTGTAACTGGCCAGCCAGATATTTTGCTGTTTATCCTCAAATACGTCACTGAACCAGGGTGTAGTGCCAAGTTCAGCCGTAGTAACCGTTTGCCATTGTTGCTGATGTTGCCGGTAGAACAACTTGCGATAGGTTGAAATCCAGCTGCCTTGCTGACTATCTTTGAACAGTCGGTAAACAGCGCTGTGCTCACCATCAGGCAGCTGACACTTTAGAATTTCGCCTTCTGGCGATAAATGAAAAAAACCACTTTCGCTGGCCAGATGTAAGCCCTGTTCGGTGACAGTCAGATCATAAACCGGCGTCTGGGCAAGCTCTAACGGTAACGGGTAGGCGTGCCGCTGCTGGCTGCCATCAGGGCTTAATTGATAAAGATGTTCAGCAGTACTGACCCAGATCCCTTCCGGCGCTTTTTCAAGTTGATGCACCTGACTGCGTACCGCTTCAATTCTGCTGATTTTACCTGCTTTGATTCGAAATAAATTATCTGCTGCTACCCAGATTTCATCATCGGCTATGCTGATAATTGCCGTGACTTCGGCCACAATCGGGTAACGTTCAAATTTTAACGTTGTTGGATCAAACCCTGACAGCCCGGCTTTGGTGCCAACCCAGATATACCCGGTATTATCCCTGAGTAAACGGGTAATGGTATTACTGGCCAGATGCCGGGTGTTATCACTGGTAAAATGTTCAAACTGCAAGCCGTCAAAGCGGTTAAGGCCATACAAGGTTCCAAGCCAAAGATAACCCAGCTCGTCCTGAGTCACTGCCCGCACAGAATTGCTGGAAAGGCCGTCATTACTGGTCCAGTGCCTGATATCAAAATCGTAAATTGAAGGTACGCCTTGCTTACTCAGCGCTGACGTTGGTGTTAAGGTTGGCGTGTGGTTTGTTGTATTGCTGCTGTTGGATCCAGCTTGCTCAGCAAACGCGAGGCTAGCCACAGTGAGCAGTATCAAACCTGGTATTATCAGTTTTTTCATTCCCTTGCCCCGCACTGTGGTCTTTTACCGCTAACTCAGCAGCTGATAATAAAAAAGCAATTGCAGTATTAACCAGGCAGGCACCGCTGCCAGTATATCGTCCAGCATAATTCCCAGGCCACCGTGCACCCGCAGATCAAACCAACGTATTGGCCAGGGTTTTACAATATCAAATAGGCGGAATAACAAAAAACCAAGCAACAAACTCTGCAAACTCAAAGGTACCAGTAGCATGGTTAGCGCAAACCCGATAACTTCGTCCCAGACAATGGCGCCATGATCGTGTTCACCGACATCTGCTGCTGTTTTACCACAAATATAGATACCCAGAACGGTTCCCAGCAGCAGAAATGCCAGATACCAAATGGTACCCAAAGCGGCGAAAGCAATAATAAATGGAATAGCAACCAAAGTACCAAAGGTGCCCGGCGCGCGGGGCGCAAGGCCGGCACCAAAGCCCAATGCCAGCAAATGCTGCCAGCGACCTAATTGAAATTTATTATTATTATTCATGGGAAATGGACAAACCCCTGATGCTGGTAATCAAATGCTTGCTCGCCAGCTTTTAATTCCAGTTTACCGGCAACGCCGGTAATCCGGCCAATACAACTGACAGGCACCCCATAGGGCGAAAGTAATACATCAAGACTGCCGCGTTTGCTCTCTGGTACCGTAAACAACAGTTCATAGTCTTCACCACCAGATAATGCCATGTTAAGTGCGGTAGTGTGATCGCAACTGTCTTTTAGTGCCTGAGACAACGGGAGTTTGTTAACGTCGATATAAGCACCTACCGCAGAGCGGCGCAATATATGCGGCAAATCACCACATAACCCGTCAGAGAGATCCATGGCGCTACTGGCAACATTTCGAAGCGCCTGGCCCAGTGCAACCCGGGCGGAAGGAAAATGAAAGCGTTGTAGCAAATGCGCCTGATGTTTCTTACTTGCTTGCGCATGGCCCTGACATACTTTTAAGCCCAGCGCGGCATCGCCCAGGGTACCCGTTACATAAATATAATCGCCTACTTTGGCACCGCTACGGGTGATCGCCCGGCCTCTAGGTACCTGGCCCTTCGCTATCATGGTCATGCTTAACGGACCACGCGTGGTATCGCCGCCTATCAGACGGCAGTTATAATAATCAGCCGTTTCTGCCAAACCTGCCGCAAACTGCCGCAACCAGGCTTCATCAACTTTGGGTAGCGTTAATGCCAGAGATAACCAGGCTGGCTCAGCCCCCATTGCGGCTAAATCACTAACATTTACCGTGACCAGTTTATGGCCAAGTGCTCTGGGGTCAACATCCGGGAAAAAATGGGTACCGCTTACCATCGTATCGGTTGTAACTACCAGATCATAGCCGTCGCGCATTTGCAGCACAGCACCATCATCACCCACGCCCACCACCACATCCTGACGCGCGATGCCTGCGTCAGCAAAGAAGCTGGCAATAAGTTCGAATTCACCCATAGCAAGTAAAAAAGCCGACATATGCCGGCTCTCCTTTAGTTGGTGCGCAGCACCCGAACCGCTTTATCCAGAATACCATTAACAAATTTATGGCTGTCATCTGCAGCAAAGGCTTTTGCCAGCTCAATGGCTTCATTAATAATCACTTTATAAGGCACGTCCAGTCGGTATTTCAGCTCGTATGCAGAAACCCTTAACACCGCTTTTTCAACCAGATCGATATCTTCAAACGGTCGTTCCAGATAGGGCTTTAACGCCTCGTCTAACTTGCTGTGATGCAAGACAACACCGCGTAAAATATCCTGGAAATACGCAACATCCAGTTGTTTTACATTATTTTCAAGCAAAAGCTGCTGTTCGATGTCGGCTATCGGGTTGTGGCTTACCTGCCAGCTGTATATCCCTTGTACCGCCAGTGAACGCGATTGACGACGCACATTTGGTTTCATAAAATTTCCTGTTACAGCTGGTCCAGCACGTTAACCATTTCCAGTGCTGACATCGCAGCCTCTGCACCCTTATTGCCCGCTTTGGTGCCGGCGCGCTCTATCGCTTGCTCTATGCTATCAACGGTAAGTACGCCAAACGCGACCGGTAAATCGTGTTGCATAGCAACCTGGCCTATACCTTTAGTGCACTCACCAGAGACGTATTCAAAATGTGGAGTGCCACCACGGATCACCGCGCCCAGCGCAATAATGGCATCATATTTTTTGCTCGCTGCAACCCGCTGCAACGCCAGTGGCATTTCAAAGGCGCCAGGGATCCGCACGACAGTAATATCCTGCTCGTCGACGTTACCCACTCGTTTTAAGGTATCAACGGCACCGTCTAACAAACTTTCAACGATAAAACCGTTGAACCGAGCCACGACTAACGCAAACTTCTTGCCCTTGGCCACATAACCGGCTTCAATCACTTGCATGGTAAATCCTCTCGAATCTGGGGCTGCAAAAATCAGCCGCGCATAATATCACAAAAACCGCAATTGCGGCATCGCTGTTATTCGGACACGTAGTCGACGACTTCCAGCCCGAAACCAGACAGCGCATGATACTTTTTAGGCTGGCTTAACAACCGCATTTTTTTAACACCCAGGCTGGCCAGGATCTGTGAACCCACCCCAACATTGCGGGACGTGCCCTTCCAGGGTACCGTTTTGGGCTGCTCGCCTTTATCTTCAGCTTCAAATGCCTGCACCATCCGCACCAACTCTGCCGTTGATTCATGCTTACCAAGCAACACCAACACCCCGCCTTCATCAGCAATTCGCTTCATCGCAGTATGTAGCGGAAAACTGCGATTCGCAGCACGATCAGCCAGCAGCAAGTCTGAAAACGTATTGTGCAAATGTACCCGCACCAACGTCGCTTCATCCGGCTTAATATCACCTTTAACCAGGGCAAAATGCAGCTGATTGTCGATGGTATCCTTAAACGTAACCAGCTGAAAGTCACCCACTTCAGTGGGTAACTGACAAGTGGCGACCTTCTCGATGGTCGTTTCATTCAGGTTCCGGTATTCAATTAAATCAGCAATAGTGCCGATCTTAATATTATGATCACGGGCAAATATTTCTAAATCCGGCCGTCTGGCCATGGTGCCGTCATCATTGAGGATTTCCACGATAACTGCTGCGGGCTCCAGCCCTGCCAGCCTGGCCAAATCACAGCCCGCTTCCGTATGCCCTGCCCGGACCAACACCCCACCATCCTGCGCCATCAGCGGAAAAATATGTCCTGGCTGAACAATATCTGCAGGGCCGGCATCACGGGCCACAGCGGCTTTAACAGTGCGCGCGCGATCGGCAGCCGAAATACCTGTGGTGACCCCCTCAGCCGCTTCAATGGAAACGGTGAAGTTAGTTGCAAAAGGAGACTTATTCGCATCGACCATCAGTGGCAGGTTAAGTTGTTTGCAGCGCTTTTTACTCAGGGTAAGACAAATAAGACCACGGCCATGCTTTGCCATAAAATTAATAGCTTCTGGCGTTACGTAGTCTGCGGCCATCACCAGATCACCTTCGTTTTCACGATCTTCATCATCCATCAGTACGACCATCTTGCCCTGACGAATATCTTCAATAATTTCAGCAGGTGTATTCAGTTGCATAAAAACCCTTGTTATATGTTGGCACAATAATACCGGTAAATAGGATGCGACGTTCAGCCGGTTGTTAAAAGTATCAGAGCGTGTTTATCTTATTCAATAGCGCCGTCAGCCGGATATCTGTCCCGACCTGGCAAATATCAATAAATTCAAACCTGTAAGCCTGGCTCAACGCCGTTAATTCTGGTAATTCCGCCATGGCTCTGGCTTGCGGTCCCAATAATATCGGAGCCTGGTATAAAATAAATTCATCCACCAGTTGCTGCTGCAATAACGCGCCAGCTAAAGTGGCGCCCGCTTCGACCCAGACACTGCGAACCTGGCGCTCAGCCAGTAAATAGAGCAACGCGCGCAAATCAAAATATCCATCAGCGCCAAGCGGCACGGCTAACCGCTGCACCTGTGATGGCATTTTTCGCGCTGGTGCATCGCCTGTTACACATAACAAAATGGTACCCGGCAAACTAAATAACAGCTCGTTGCCGGTTAATTGGCAGCGTCTGTCGAGGATCACCCTTACTGGCTGACGCAACTGACCGTCGGACAAGGGCGTTAGCGCTGGGCCGCCGTCGGGCTGTCTGACACTCAGGCGGGCGTTATCTGCCAGCACCGTACTGGCGGTAGATAACACCGCACTACTTTGCGCCCGGTAAAGCTGAACATCGGCTCGGGCCTGCTCACTGCTAATCCATTTGCTTTGGCCGTTAGCCAAGGCGGTACGACCATCAATGCTGGCAGCCAGCTTTAACCTCAGCCAGGGTCTTTGTCGCTCCATGGCACTGAGAAAGCCCCGATTCAATGCCCGCGCTTCAGCTTGCATCAAGCCACTTTGCACATTGATCCCAGCCTGAGTAAGTAACGCGACACCTTTGCCAGCGACCAGAGGGTTGGGGTCAAGCATCGCTATCACTACCCGTGAAACGCCAGCGGCGATCAGTGCTTCAGCACAGGGAGGCGTGCGGCCAAAATGGCTGCATGGCTCCAATGTCACATAACAGGTGGCACCTCTAGCCTTATCACCTGCCTCAGCCAGCGCATACACTTCAGCATGGCCCTGACCTGCCTGATGATGATAGCCACGGCCCACGATCTGAGCACCCTGGACGATCACAGCGCCCACATTTGGGTTAGGATCAGCAGTAAACCGACCTTTAGCGGCCAGCTGCAGTGCCAGTGTCATAAACTGCGTGTCGGCCAGGGTAAACGCCACTACTGCTCTCCTAAGCGGGCAATTTCCTCACCAAACTCACGAATATCTTTAAACGAGCGGTACACAGAAGCAAACCGCACATAAGCTACTTTATCGACTTTAACCAACTCATCCATGATCAGATTGCCGAGCATTTTACTGCCAATTTCACGCTCACCGGTAGCCCGCAATTGTGACTTAATTTTCTGGATAAGCTGTTCGATTTGTTCGGTCGATACCGGCCGTTTTTCCAGCGACCTGAGTAATCCATTACGCAGCTTGTCTTCATTAAAGGGTTCGCGCGAGCCATCCCGCTTAATGATCCGCGGCATCACTAACTCAGCCACTTCAAACGTGGTGTAGCGTTCATGGCACGCCAGGCACTCGCGGCGACGGCGAACCTGATGACCGTCCGCCACTAAGCGCGAATCAATGACCTTGGTGTCATCAGCATTACAAAAGGGACAATACATGGGCAGTTCTCAGAGATAAAAATGGCCGCAAATGCGGCCATAATAGCACTAAATTAATGCTTAAGCATAAACCGGAAAACGGCTGCATAACTGACCAACATCAGCCTTCACCCGCTCGATAACACTGTCATCATCGATATTATCCAGTACATCACAAATAAAACCGGCAACCTGACGTGCCTGCTCTTCTTTAAAACCGCGACGGGTAATCGCCGGGGTACCAATACGTAAGCCACTGGTTACGAATGGTGAGCGCGGGTCATTCGGTACCGAGTTTTTATTCACCGTAATGTGCGCCCGGCCTAAGGCGGCATCAGCAGCTTTGCCCGTAATGTCTTTATCTATTAAATCCATTAAAAATAAATGGTTTTCAGTACCACCTGAGACAATTTTATAACCACGTTTGATCATTTCATCACACATGGCTTTAGCGTTATTTAATACCTGCTGCTGATATACTTTAAATTCCGGTTCTAATGCTTCTTTGAAAGCAACCGCTTTAGCAGCAATAACATGCATTAACGGCCCACCCTGACTACCTGGGAATACCGCCGAGTTAAGCTTCTTCTCAATAGCTTCATTTTTACGTGCCAGAATTAAACCACCACGAGGACCAGCCAGCGTTTTGTGGGTAGTGGTGGTAACCACATCGGCAACCGGTACCGGGTTAGGATACAAGCCTGCGGCGACCAATCCGGCAACGTGCGCCATATCAACCAGTAAATACGCCCCTACTTTATCAGCGATATCACGAAACCGTTGCCAGTCAACAATCCCGGAGTACGCTGAGAAACCGGCGATAATTAATTTTGGCTTATGCTCAATAGCAAGCGCTTCGGCCTGGTCGTAATCGATAACGCCCGTATCAGGATGTAAACCATATTGCACAGCTTTATACAACTTACCCGATGAACTGACATGTGAGCCATGGGTTAAATGACCACCGTGAGCCAGACTCATGCCTAAAATCGTGTCACCCGCCTCTAATAAAGCCAAAAATACTGCCGCATTAGCTTGTGAACCCGCATGAGGTTGTACATTCGCATAATCCGCGCCGAAAAGTTGTTTCGCCCGGGCAATCGCTAAATCTTCAGCAATATCGACAAACTCACAGCCGCCGTAATAACGTTTGTGGGGATAACCTTCAGCATATTTGTTGGTAAGTTGCGAACCTTGTGCCTGTAAAACCCGCGGACTGGCGTAGTTCTCAGAAGCAATTAACTCTATGTGCGCTTCCTGCCGGGCGGTTTCATCGGTTATCGCCTGCCATAATTCCGGGTCAAAATCGGCAATATTCATCTCACGCTTTAACATGCTTTCTCCTGGGCGCGGGTCACGCTTACTGGTTAAATAAATGGGGACTATTAATTGGCGCTTATTCTACCCTGATTTTATTCAGGATGCACCGAAAATATAGCCGTCCGGCCGTCTACCAAGAAGCGCGCATTGGCTATTCTAATAACTGGATAGTCTGCTTTACAGTTGTGAGCACTTTACAAGGCCACTCTCTGACACTACTATACTGTATATCAATACAGTCCACTCAGCATCATGATCAGTCAGCGTAAAATTATTCATATCGACATGGATTGTTTTTTTGCCGCAGTAGAAATGCGCGATAACCCGATGCTGGCTGCCATACCACTGGCGATTGGTGGCAGTCGCAGTAGCCGGGGCGTTATTGCTACCTGCAATTACCCTGCCCGCGCTTTTGGTGTTCGCTCTGCCATGCCTACCGGCCAAGCTTTAAAGCTATGCCCGCAACTGCATTTAATGGCCGGGAATATGGAGAAGTATAGAACGGTTAGCAGGCAAATTCGGGCTATATTTCACCGCTATAGTGATGTAGTAGAACCCTTATCATTGGATGAAGCCTTTCTGGATGTTACCAACAGCCAGCATTTTGGCGGCAGTGCGACCCGCATCGCTGACGATATCCGCCGGGTCATTCTGGCAGAAACCGGGCTCACCGCCTCGGCAGGGGTAGCGCCAAATAAATTTCTGGCCAAAATTGCCAGCGATGAAAACAAACCTGACGGTCTTTTTGTTATAACGCCGCAACAAGTCGCGGCATTTGTCGATAATTTACCACTGGCTAAAATTCCCGGAGTGGGAACTAAAACCGCTGAACGCCTTAGCCGGCTCGGTTTGACAAAATGCAAAGATATTGCCAGCTGTGATCTCGCCGTTCTGGTAAAACATTTTGGAGCAATGGCTGATAGTTTACTTAAACGTAGTCAGGGTATCGACGAGCGACCAGTGCGGGTGGAACGTCATGCCAAATCAGTCGGTGTTGAACACACCCTGGCAACAGATATCGACGTTTACCAGGACTGCGTTGAGGCCTTAAGTGCGTTATGGCCAAAACTACAATCGCGCCTGGAACATCAAAGCGATAAAGGGCTGCAGAAGATCGGAGTTAAACTTAAATTCAGTGATTTCAGGCAAACAACGGTGGAGTGTCAGGCTCAAACCGCCAGACTGGAGCAGTTTCTGCCCTTATTGCAACAAGCGTGGCAACGCCGGCAACAGCAAGGTGTCCGATTAGTTGGCATACAGCTTGGTTTTGCTGCCCCTAATCCAGGCCAGCTTACTTTACCTTTTTAGGCCAATACTGATTAACCGGGCCTGACCAGGCGATAAGATATAAAAAAGCCAGCTCTGTGGCTGGCTCTTTACAAGAAAACTATCAGATTAACCGGTTACAGTGACGTTTTCAGCCTGTGGACCTTTCTGACCTTCGGTAACTTCGAAAGTTACACGCTGACCTTCAACTAAAGTTTTACGGCCTGTGCCATTGATAGCGCGGAAATGAACGAATACGTCTTTGCCGCCTTCGCGCTCAATAAAACCGAAACCTTTATCTTCGTTGAACCACTTAACTGTACCAGAAATTAACTGTGACATAACACTCTCTTACTTTAACTAAATTTGCCGAAATTTCGGCGACTTAAATATTCTCGGCCAGCTTATCGAGCGGCTAAATATTCAAACGCATTATCAGGTAAGCTGATCATGCGGTCAATATAAATACCGGACGAGCAGAAAATATATTTTCCAGCCAGCCGTACCAGCGAAATCGTATTCACCAGAACGGGTTAACACCAACTGGCACGACTTACACTTTTCAGTGTAGCAGCAAAAATGCTGAACATTTAACCAGCGACCAATTATTTTTTACGACGCACCGGACCGCTGCCATCATCGCCGCCCTCAAAAAAAGTAGGACCTTTTGGTTTTGTCGCGTCAGGCTTAGTCTTAGCAGACTTGGCCGCTTTTTTCGGGCCAGTGTTTTTAACGTTAGGGCGCACGCCAGATTGCGAGGGCTCAGGGACAACACCGCTAAACTTCGCCGGCAAACTGTCCACAACGGAAAACGCAATGGCATGACGCAAAAATGCTTCAATATTCTGTAGGCTAGGCCAATCTTTCGGCCCAACCAGAGAAACAGCTTGCCCTTTCGCACCGGCCCTACCGGTGCGACCAATCCGGTGCACATATTCTTCCGGGTGCTTGGGCAGATCAAAATTAATAACATGCGATACTTGCAACAAGTCCAGGCCACGCGATGCGAGATCGGTGGTAACCAGTACCTGAAATTTACCGGTAGCAAATTGTTGCATCACACTGTTGCGTTGTTGCTGGCTTAATTTGCCACTTAACCCCACGGCGGTATAACCGGCGGACTCACAGACGCTGGTTAATCGCTCGGCATCGGCCCGGGTAGCGGTGAACATGATCAGCTGTTTAATCTGTTGTTGCGTTAAAAAAAACCTTAACAGTGCTTCCTTATGAGTCAGATTATCAGCCAGAAAAAACCGTTGCTCGATATCTTGATGCGGCTGATAGCCAGCACCAACCGCAACCCGATGTGGGTTCTTTAATAATGCCAGAGCCAGATTATCCACTTCTGCATGATCCAACGTGGCCGAAAACAACAGCGTTTGACGCAATCTGTGATCTGCCGCTTTATTGATGACGGTAAGTTGTGGCAAAAAACCCAGATCGAGCATTCGGTCTGCTTCGTCCAGAATTAACATCTCCAGACCTTGTAAAAATAGGGTTTTATGTTCCAGGTGATCAACAAATCGCCCCGGCGTCGCCACCACTATCGTCGGTTGGCGTTTCAGAATTTTTTCCTGATCGTTAAAGTTTTCGCCACCAACGATCAATGCTGCAGTAACGGGGGTATTGGAAACCAGCAAGCGAAGCTGGGCATAAACCTGTTTGGCCAGCTCTCGGGTGGGCGCCAAAATCAATGCCCGGGCATCTTGTTTTGATAAGGCCCGGCTTTTCAATAAACGCTGCATCATCGGTAGCAGATACGCCAGCGTTTTACCTGAGCCCGTCTGCGACGACACAATTAAATCACGGCCGACCATCACCGCCGGAATAGCTTCTTGCTGAATTTCGGTTGGCTTATCAAAGCCCAGATGCTGAATGGACCTGAGTAAGCGTGGATCTAATGCTAAATCTTTAAATGGCAAAATGAACCTCATGACCTTAGAGTACTGCTATATGATAACCGAACTGGCTCATTTGAGTTAATAAGATTGCTTAGGGTACACTACGCCAACTTATTTTCTCTGCAACCTGAGTAGCCCCATTATGAGTAATGCGTTTCGTGACCAGCTGCTGAAAGCTGGTTTGGCTGATGCCAAAAAAGTAAAAAAAGTAAAAAAAGAAAAGCACCAGCAAAAAACCCAGGCTGGCAAGCATGCGGTATTAAACAACGATGCGTTGACTTTGGCTCAGCAAGCGAAAGCGGAACAGGTAGCAAGGGATAAAGAGCTTAATCGGAAAAAGCAGGCCGAATTAGCGCAAAAAGCCATCGCGGCTCAGGTAAAACAAATGATTGAAACCAATGCTATTACCAGCAAAGGCGAGCTAGGTTTTAATTTTGTTGATGGTAAATTGGTTAAAAAGTTATACGTCAGTAATAAACTACATGATGAGCTTAGCCGGGGGTTGGTCGCTATAGCACGCCAGGCAGAGCAATATTGTGTGATCCCGTCCCAGGTAGCAGAAAAAATTATGCAACGTGATGCCAACAGCATCGTATTACTCAACACCAAACAACAACAACCCGATGAAGATGATCCGTACGCTGATTATCAGATCCCGGATGATTTAATGTGGTAATTTGCAGTTAGAAATAAGTTACTTTAAAAAGGAAATAGCATGCGCTTATTTACTCATTTCTTATGTTGTTCGCTATTGCTTGTCAGCAGCTCCGTATGGGCGGCCAGTGTCTGGAAAGTGACCAAAGAGGGTCAGCATTTTTATCTGGCGGGAACCATTCATTTACTCAGCAAAAATGACTACCCACTGCCTTCTGCCTACGATACCGCCTTTGCCGCGAGCAGCGAATTGCTGTTTGAAACCGATTTAAGTGCATTAACCAGCCCAGCTGGCCTGAGCAAAATGATGCAACAAAATACGTACAGCGATGGTACAACCCTGGAGCAGGTATTGTCAGCTGAGGTCTATCAGCAACTGAAACACTACGCTGCAGAACGCCAAGTGCCCGTCGGCGCAGTCAGTCGGTTTAAACCGGGATTCGCTGCCATGATGTTAGCCAGCGTCGAAATGAAACGCTTAGGCGCGGCGGAAACCGGAGTTGATATGCATTATCTGCAATTAGGCCAGCAGCAAGGTAAAAAAATCAGCGGGCTGGAGACCACAGATCAGCATCTGGCAGTGCTCGATGGCATGAACCAATTGGACCCTGATGTTATCATCAGCTCGACGTTGGAGGATATGCCTCAAGTTGAAAGTCAGTTAGTCGACATGAAACACGCGTGGCGCAGCGGCGATACTGACAAATTACAGCAATTGTTTGTCGAAGATTTGCAGCAGACACCACAAATGTATGAGATTTTACTGGTGAACCGAAACCATGCCTGGATGCCCATGCTGCAGGCGTTAACCAGCAATGAACACATCACGATGGTACTGGTAGGTGCGTTGCATCTGGCAGGCGAAGATGGCCTGCTGAAGTTGTTACAACAACAAGGCTATACCCTCGTTCAGCTTACGGAATAAGCCTGCAAGACGATATAGCACCCCGGCACGTTAACCATGCTATTTTGGTTAACGGCAGCCCTCGCGGGCGCTAACCCCTTTAACGCCCTCAGTAAAGGCAGGCGTAAGTTGCCAGCGCTGGCGGATGGGTGTCAGTGGCAGTTCGCGCTTTCGGGCTACCAGCACATAACAACCGGCAAAGTAATTAAGGTATTGTTCGGCAAAACGTTGCACAGCGTTATCGGTGTAATCATTTACTAACATACTGCCATAAAAAAAACGCTGCTCAGCAAGCACTTCAAAGCCAATCAAATGCAACCAGTCTTTTACCCTGCCAGGCGAAAAAAACCGGCCTTGCCAGGGGTATCGTTGTTTTAGCCAGGGCGCAATGCCCGCCAGTGCAAGTATGCTTAACGGATTAAAGCCCGTTAATAACAGGTAGCCATCGGAAATAAGTACCCGATGGGCCTCGCGGACAATATGGTGGGGATCGGCCTGATATTCCAGGCACTGACTCAGCAATACGGCATCTATGCTGTTACTGTCAATTGGCAAGGTGTCAGGCAAGCCAATCAGATGGTTTTTGCCATTGTCACTGCTGCCTAAATGTACCTGATGTTTAATGTTGCACCCCGGCAAGTCTAAGTCGCTACTCAAATCACCTACTTTTAGTAAGTAATAGCCAAATATTTGCTGCCACCAGGGTTGCAACTGCTTGCCTATCGCCTGAGCTAACGCCGGACCTTGCAAGAATGCCTGCCAGCTTGTTGGTACCTGCGGTTCATTTTCGTTCAATGCTGGTTTCATGATAATCTGATGCCTGCTTTTAGATTGAGGGCGCTTTAATGTTAAAAGAAGATCGGATGCTGAGTATAAGTCCGCTGGCTGCTTTTGAGGATAACTACATTTGGTGTCTGTGTCAGCCTGCTAACTCATATTGTGTTGTAGTTGATCCAGGCGATGCCAAACCTGTATTGGAATTTTTGCAGCAACAGCAAAAAGAACTTTATGCCATTCTGATTACCCACCACCATCCTGACCACACCGGCGGTCTTGAACAATTGCAACGGGCCTACCCGAATGTCAGAATTATTGGCCCTGCCGCTGAGCAAAGCAAAATACCCTTATTGACTGAACGGGTGCAACAAGGCGATATCGTTGAATTATCTCCTTTAACCTGTCAGTTTCAGGTAATAGATTTACCCGGCCATACCCTGGGCCATATTGGTTTTTATAGCGAACCTTATTTGTTTTGTGGTGATACCCTGTTCAGTGCTGGCTGTGGCCGGTTATT
>NZ_JBFJPY010000044.1:0-27561 GCF_041616895.1 Arsukibacterium sp. | reverse complement strand
GGCGCCGAGTCGTCTACCGTGGTTTCTGCCTCAACCCGCGCGGTAGAAAATCGCCTGCAAAATATCAGCCTCAGAACGCGTGGCTTAGCCTCAGGCTTATACATGGGTACGGTTACCTTTACCGATGGTAATGGTGAAGTACAAGGTACCACGGCGCTAGAAGTCGTTCAGCCGTAGTCAGGGAAACGCCGGGATAGCCAGTCTGTCCCGGCAATTTTAAAAAAAATAAGGAAGTAGATAATGAAATCTATAACAAAATTAATAAGTAAATCGTTGTTCGCTATTACATTAATATTTGCAACATCCTTCGCCGCCAACGCGGGTCTCATCAATATTAAACAGGACATTTTTGCTGATGCTTTCGGCAAGATTGGTTCTATTGAAATTCAAATAGACAAAAGCCAGCTAAATACCGGCATTCTGGATACCGCTTTTGGTGATGACATCACACTGATAAATTTCAACCTAAGCGATCTATTCTCCTGGGGTGACGTGTTTGATATTTTCCTGTTTGAAGTGGTTATCGATAGCAACAATATCTTTGCAGGAATCGAATTTTTCGAGTTCGACGGAGATGACGTTGGCTTTGGTCCAGCGACGTGGAGTTATCAGATGTTCTACGATTCTTTCTTAGAATTCGGCTTCTTCGAAGTATTTGACCTTAGTGGTAACCTGGTATTGGAAACTGAAATTAGCTTAGGCAGGGCTCAAGTCGTATCGGCGCCCTCTACCATTGCGTTGTTTACCCTGGCAATGGGTGCACTGCTTATCCGTCGCCGGCGTATCGTTTAAGCCGTTTTGCTGTTGAGAAAACCCAGCATCTGCTGGGTTTTTTATGCTACTGATGTTCAGTTACAGTCGTATCACCAACTTAAAGCTGTTTTACCATATAGTATTTGCAGCCAGTTTTAGGGTAGTTTTCCTGTATCCACTGCACCTGGTAACCGTGCTTTTTATAAAATGGCATGGCTTGAAAGTTTAAGGTATCTAACAGGCAATTTACGCAGCCTCGCTTTTTCGCAGCCAGCTCTATCGCCTGCAATATTTTGCTACCAATCTGCTGGCCCCTTAAGCTCTCTGACACCCACAACGTATTAATCTGTAACCAATTGCCAAATGTTCTGCCTGCCGCTCCGGCAATAACCTCACCCTTGTCATCTTTAATTTGCACTGCAATCGGCAGCCTTTCGTTCACCTCCCAGTTCGCCCAGTTAAATTCAGCTATTTTCATATCCAGCAGTTCAATCAAAGCCTGATCGGGTTGCTCTAGTACTTCTATGCTCATCGAAATGCTCACTTAAATCAATTAGTCCCCCGCCTCACGACTTACCGAAAAAGGGGGCAGCGCTAATAATCACCACACTTTTGCAATATATTGAAAATTATTGAGTTACACCTAGCTTGCATTAAATTGTCTCCGCCCCTTCTCAATATGATTGCAACTCATTGTTTTTTATCTTGTATATTTTTTGAGATCAATCCGAATAAAAAAATCAGAAAATCCGAAGGATCTTTGACAACCTTAAAGCTTAATTAATGGTGTACGAAAACACAGATGGTTTAGCTGGTTAACGTACACCAGCAGCATCAACCATTCAATTAAGTTATGGAGATAGACATGTTTAAAACACGGAAAGGCTTAATTTTGGCCACATGCATTTTAGCTGCAAGCGTTTCACCCGCCAGTGCAAGTTTGATGAAGTTTAATTTTACGGTAGGTGGTTTTACTGATACATGCTCTGATCCAGCATTTTTAGATAGTGTTAACAATGATCCCTTGTATGGTTCTTTATCTATTTGCGACAGCGGCATTACTAACGATGTACCCACTACAATAACTGGCAGCTTTGTCGGTGAAGACTTAAACGGAGATGGTTATATAAGCTCATTTTTAACCCCAGATATTTTTTCGGCAAGTAATCCAGATCAGCAATTACTTGTTGATGCAGGTTTTGGGGTATTTGACTCCTTTGGTAATTTTGTTGGTGCCAATGAAGTGAGGTGGGCCAGCTTTACTCTGTCGGGTACCTTCATCGAGGGCGTAGAGGGATATTTGGATGATCCTTTAATCACTCACACGGTGACGCATGATATAGATAATCCTCCGCCGCCTGTCGTAGGGAGTACTTTACCTACCAATACCTTTTTTGCCTTAAACTATAATGTTAATTCACCCGGTATCTTAGGTGACGATGAATTCGAAACGTTATTTATGGGCATAGCAACCATCAATTTTGGGCTCGGTCAACTTTTAACCAGTCCTTTTGGAATTCCGACGATAACAGAAACCATGTTAACCAATTCCGGCAGCCTTAGTTCATGTACAAACGGCGCCCCGTGCGGAATACTCCACTCTTTAGCCCCTGACTTGACCGTTCCCTCTGTTCAACGCACAGCGTCGTTGGCACGAGTGACCCAAGTGCCTGAGCCAGCCACTTTTTTACTTTTCTCTTCAGCGTTACTGGGAATTGCAGGTTTTAGACTGAGAAATAGAAAAAGTGTCAATTAGGTGAGCCTCAGATAATGGCGAATACCGTCAGCTGTGTTAGCTTTTGGTCTTCGCCAACTTCTGAGCCACGAAAGACAATTCACAGAAGTCAGCTCGTAAGTTTATGTAGCGTTTATCGACACAATAGTCAGGCCAGCGTTCAGTTTTTACCCAGTAATCGATTAAACCGATGCGCTCTAAAAACGCTGGCATATCGGGATGATTTTTCAATGCCACCAATTGTTCAGCGTAATACCGATTTACTTCCGTAGGTTCATTTAACCAGCCATGCATCAAACCTAAGTCTATCAAATTACCTGATGATACATTGTCAACTAAACGCTGAAACACAGCATCGACTTTACCTACTGACAGCGCCAAATTGAAATGTAAACGGGGGAGCTGCTCTACAGCGGCTGTTGCCGCTTCCAAATCGTGGACTAACAGCGCATCATAAGCGACTTTAAGCGAATCAAAATTTGGATATATCTCAAGAAATTGATTCAATAATACGGTGACCTTATCAACATCACCGTGCAGAGAATAAATATTGAATTTTAACCCCAGCAAATCACTCGCCTCTTCTGAACCCAGGGCTTTCAATATATCAGCCTGTTGTTTAGCGCCCGGAACGTTTCCTTGTCGAGTATATATCTCACCAAGTAACGTATGCATTTGCCGTGATAACGGGAAATTATCTATGTGAGTCTCGATTACTTGTGCGGCACGTTGAAATAACCCAAGATTCACATAAAAATCGGCCAAAGCGCGCACGCATACGAAGCAGTCGGGTGCACCTTGTACAGCGGCAACCAAGGTTGACTCATATTCAATCCAGTTTTTGCGTTTTATATCAAAGTTTGCGGTTAATGCCCTGACGACAGGGTGCTTTGGATCTAGCGCTGCCGCTTGTTTAAGCAACAAATCATATTGCAGTACTCTCTGGTCACGATTTTCCAAATCCAGTCGATAGTAATTAAGCGTTCTAATCGCAACTGCCTTGTAGATAGTAGCTTCAACAAAATCGGGTGAATCGTTTAATACTTCATCAAATAATCTAATTGCAGTTTCTAAATTGTCAGCCCCCCTTTTATCCAGGCGATACATTGCTTGTTGATACTTTTTAAACGATGGCAGTGAGATAGAACCCGGCGCACTATATTTATAAGACATAGCGATAGCATTCAAAATTAGCATGACATCATTTACAGCAGACATGCGTTCTTCAGCAGTATTGAGACGACGGTCTAATTCCCACAACGTCTCTTGGCTATGGTCCTGGATAACGAAGGTGGTGGCACTATTTTCGGTGCCAATTTCATTACCTTTAAGACTCACTTCGAATTGATGGTTGTCATCTAGTGGCGAGGCCAGGGTAATGAATATCTCATTGTTTTGACTATCGAGCAGCAGCTGTCGTATTCGTGCGCTTTCTGCGTCATCTAAATAACCTGAAGTAGCAGACTCATTGTCCAGTTTGATGTTTGATCCAAAAAAGCCGAGCAGAAACACGCAAACACAAACAATAACAAAAAAAAATGAAGTGAAAGCTGAAACGCCATATTTTGAAGGCGGCTGCCAGTCACTAACAGCTAAAAGTTCAGCTTCAGCTTTGTTTTGCGGTTTGATATCAGGCACCAGTGGTAAGGGCGTGATTAAAAATTTGTAGCCTGTTTTATGTACAGTTTTAATGAATACTGGCGACCTGGCATTATCGCCAAAGGCTTTGCGAAGTTGCGAGATGCAACGTGACAGATTTTCGTCTAACACGACTTTCTTGCCCCAGACCTGCTCAAAAAAAGCTTCTCGCAGCACTATCTCTTCGGCATTTTCCAAAAGCAGTTTAAGAACTGCCATTGTTTGTGGTTCAAGCTGATGAGTGTTTAAGTTTTGCGAATCATGCAGGGTGTTTTCATTCGTATTGACAATCCATTGTTCCAACTTAAAAAGCATTTTATTTAGTCCCGTAAATTAAATAGCTTCAAAATAATCACGGCGGAATGCATGTTACCTTGGGTAATAAAGCCGCAAAACTCACCAATACATATTACGTGGTAGAGCTAATAATAAACTGTGATAGTTCAGCCAGAACTGATTGCGTTTTATCGCCGGAGTTTGCTGCAGTTGAGGAAATTGGCTATGGAAAATATTGTAAGCAAAATTAACACCAATAAATTTTAGTAAAGTTAAAACAATAATTTAAATACACCAATTCATTTTTACTATTTGGTGATGCAAAAAATTCTGACACGGTGATGCGCGATAAAAATACTAGCGCCAGGAAATAGTTATAAGCGTTATATTGGGCAAAGCAGTCATTCAATTAAGTTTGGATAGCAATAGAAAGCGGCGCGCTTACAGGCATAAGCGCTGACCATTATAACTATGCTTCGGAACTAGCCGTTATAAATTTCACCGCCACCATTAGCATAATGCTGCAATATGGCATTCGCTTCATCGCGCTGCACCATGCGCACGACCTCAATACCGGCATCGGTTAAATACTGATAACTGCTGGCCTCAACCGGACCTTCGTCAAAGCCTATGGCGCGGGCATCGTCTGCAGTAGCCGCACAAACTAACCGTTTTACCCCGCTCCACAGCGTGCCGCCTAAGCACATGGCGCAGGGCTCGCAGGAGGTAAACAATTCGCGCTTTAGGCCATCGGCATGTAAGCTGAAACTCTGCACTTGCTGCTCAGCAAACATAATAGCGACCATTTCGCCGTGCGCCGCCGAGTTATGCATTGGCATCACCCGGTTAACGCCAACACTGATTAGCTTACCGCTGTCACAGGCAAAAATAGCGCTGCCAAAGGGGCCACCCGTGCCACGCAGCACGTTCTGCCTGGACAACTCGACGGCCAACGCCATTTTTTCCTGATCATTGCGATAGGTTTTCTGCCAGTCAACAACCTCGTTTATCCACTGTGGCAGGGTTATTGTGACCTGTTGTCCTGCTGCCATGCGTTTAATGCTCCGCCAGAGGTTTGCTGTAAGCCAGTTCCATATCCCATGGCAGCTGGATCCAAGTATCCTGCTCGATATCGGTAATATAATGGTCCACTAACGGCTTACCCTGCGGTTTGGCATATACGGTAACAAAACAGGCCTTGGGGAAATGCTCGCGCAACGCGCGTGCCGTTTCACCGGTATCGACTAAATCGTCAACAATCAGCAGTTTAGCGTTATCTTCCAGGCTGGCATCTTTTAGAATACGTAAACTGCCCTGCTTGTCGTGATCGTAACTGGCAACACAAATGCTGTCGACCACCCGGATGTTCAGCTCGCGTGCCAGAATAGCGGCAGGTACCAGGCCACCACGACTAACTGCCACTATGGCACTGAACTCCCGACCGAGTAACTGTTGGGCCAACTCTTTGCTGGCCCGGTGAAATGCTTCCCATGACACATAAAACATTTTATTAGTGGTAAGAGACATAATAATTCCGAGTGTAATCAGATAAATAACTAAATTAATGACAAGGCAATTTCAACCATTTCATTAAAGCTGGTCTGGCGTAAGTCGGCATCCAGCGCCTCACCGGTGCGAATGTGATCGCTTACCGTTAAAATGGCCAGTGCATTGATCCCATATTCCGCCGCCACCCCATATAAACCGGCTGCTTCCATCTCTACTGCCAATACGCCATATTTCTCCAGCGTATCAAACAGGGTTTCACTTGGGTTATAAAATAAATCAGAAGTGAAAACATTACCTACTTTGACATTTATCTGCTTGGCGCGGGCAGCGTGTACGGCTTTTTCCAGTAAATCGTAATTGGCGATAGCCGCAAAATCCATTCCGTCCAGACGGTTGCGGTTAACGGCTGAATCGGTGCTGGCGCCCATGGCGATAACCACATCACGCACTTTTACTTCAAGTGGCAGTGCGCCGCAGGAGCCAATCCGGATAATATTCTTAACCCCATAGAATTTGGCTAATTCTGTGGCATAAAGCGACATAGACGGTATACCCATGCCAGAGCCTAATACACTGACCGGCTTACCCTGATAGGTACCGGTGTAGCCAAACATGTTACGTACGGTATTGACGCACACAGCATCGGTTAAAAAGGTCTCGGCTATGTGTTTAGCCCGTAATGGGTCGCCCGGCATTAATACGGTTTGTGCAAAAGCATCATCAGCAGCGTTAATATGAGGAGTAGCCATAGTTCTCTCTTAATGTAATTTAGCAATAAAGGAATCGCCGTACGCCATAGCGTCCAGCTTAAAATAATCGGCCAGGGTCTGGCCTATGTCAGCAAAACTCATCCGCTCGCCCAAATCAGTGCTGGTCAGGCCATGCTGATAGGCCAATACCGGAATATATTCCCGGGTGTGTTCGGTACCTGGCCAGGTGGGATCACAGCCATGATCCGCGGTCATCAGCAGCAAGGTATCTTCACCACAGGCGTTAAGCAGTTCAGGTAAGCGGCTATCAAAATATTCCAGCGCCTCACCATAACCAATGGCATCTCGCCGGTGGCCGTAATTCTGATCAAAGTCTACCAGGTTGGTAAACACCAGGCTTTGCTCTGGCTGTTTCGCTATTGCAGATAAGGTAGTATCGACCAGTGCCGCCAGGCCTGTAGCTTTAATTGTTTCACTGATCCCTTGATGGGCGTAGATATCGGCTATTTTCCCGATGCTGATCACCTTGCCACCTGCAGCGGTTAATTTATCCAGTACAGTGGGTGCCGGTGGTAATACCGAATAATCACGGCGGTTGCCGGTGCGGGCATAATTGTCGGGGCTATCGCCTGTAAACGGCCGGGCAATTACCCGACCAATATTGTATTCGTCTAACAACTCACGGGCGACCCGGCAAAAGCTTAACAGCTTCTCCAACCCGAAATGTGTCTCATGGGCGGCGACTTGAAATACACTGTCAGCAGAGGTATAGCAGATGGGTTTACCCGTTTTTATGTGCTCATCACCGAGTTTTACCAAAATATCGGTGCCAGAGGCATGACAATTTCCCAAAATACCGGAGACTCCGGTCCGCTTACATAATTCAGCAATAAGTTCTGGCGGAAAACTGTCGGTTTTCTTGTCAAAATAGCCCCAGTCAAACAAGACTGGCACACCAGCCATTTCCCAGTGACCACTGGGCGTGTCTTTACCACTACTTAGCTCACGGGCATAACCGTAGGCACCCACCGGCTCTGCGCTGTCGTCCACTTTCGGCGCACTGCCTGCAGCGGCCGCTGCGGCTTTTACCAGGCCTAAACGCGCCAGATTAGGTAAGGCCAGCTGACGGCCTTTGTGTTTTACGAATTCACGCGCGATACTGCCAAACGTATTCGCACCCACATCACCAAATAACTCGGCATCGGGCGCACTGCCAATACCAAAACTATCCAGAACCAGGATCACTGCCTTTGCCATACTGTGGACTCCCACTGCAAAAATGTACCGGCGGAAACTGAGCGCCAGCGCTGCATAATCACGCCGCTCAGAACCTGAAAAATAAAAAGGGCACGCACTTTAATACGCTGCCCGACCTTTTACAAGTTTAACTGTTACTTTGGCGCTTGCAGCGGTTTTTATCAAGCTTTCCCCCCTTTGTATCTGCCAAAAAAAACGGCGCCAGTGCGCCGTTTTTTTGTTCCATGTACCATTCAGTACCATCGCAGCTAAGTATCCTTGCAGCATTACTGCGGCAGTTGCTGGTATCCCATGTTGTACAGGGTAAAGCTGAAAATATCTGCAGTCTGATCAATCACCATCGATACCGGCATACCTGCACCGTGACCGGCGTTAACATCAATCCGGATCAGTTGCGGGTTAACCTTGGTGGCCTTATCTTGCAGCTCTGCTGCAAATTTAAAGGAATGCGCCGGCACAACCCGGTCATCATGATCTGCCGTGGTTACCATGGTCGCAGGATAAGTGGTACCGGGTTGCACATTATGCACCGGTGAATAACCTTTCAGATACTGGAACATATCAGCAGACTGTTCCGCCGTGCCATAGTCATAGGCCCAGCCAGCGCCAGCGGTAAAGGTGTGATAACGCAGCATGTCCAGTACGCCCACAGCAGGCAGCGCCACTTTAAATAACTCAGGACGTTGTGTCATGGCCGCACCGACCAGTAAGCCACCGTTTGAACCACCACGAATGGCCAGTTTGTCAGCTGAGGTATATTGCTGTTGCTGTAAATATTCCGCCGCGGCAATAAAATCATCAAACACGTTTTGTTTTTGCTGCTGCACGCCGGCATTATGCCAGGCTTTACCATACTCACCACCCCCGCGCAGATTTGCGACGGCATAGACGCCACCCATTTCCATCCAGACCGCATTTGCTACACTGAACGACGGAGTAAGGCTGACGTTAAAGCCACCATAACCGTACAAAATGGTCGGGTTAGTCGCGTCTTTTTTCAGGCCTTTTTTGTAGCTGATAATCATAGGCACCTTAGTGCCGTCCTTTGAGGTGTAAAACACCTGCTCAGACGTATAATTTTCCGGATTAAAATCTATTTTCGGGCTGTTATACAGCTCAGATTTGCCGCTATCAGGCGCTAACGCATAAATGCTGGAAGGCGTGGTGTAATTAGCAAATGAGTAGTACAGGGTTTCAGCATCTTTCTTACCACTGAAACCGCCGGCACTGCCGATACCTGGCAATTCAATTTCTCTGACCAGTTTACCGCTGTAGTCATACTGTTTAACCTGAGCAATAGCATCAACCATGTAATTGGCAAACAAGTAACCGGCACCTTTGCTGATCCGCAGAACATTTTCGGTTTCCGGTATCAGCTCCTGCCAGTTTTCAGGGGTAGGCTTAGTTGCTGACGTCACCACAACTTTGCGGTTGGGTGCATTCAGATTGGTGACCAGATACAGCTTGTCGCCGTCGTTATCCAGTAAATCGGTATCAGAGTCAGTGTGATCTAAAATGGTAACAAAGCTACTGTCTTTTTTAGTTAAGTCTTTTAAAAAGAGTTTATTCCCGGACGTTGATACTGCTGCCGATACCAGCAGATACTTATCATCTTCAGTCACTGCAGCACCAACGTAACGATGCTTCTGGTCTGCCGTGCCGCCAAACACTACTTTATCGTCAGCTTGGGCTGTTCCCAACTTGTGATAATACAACTTGTGCTGGTCGGTCATCGCCGATAATTCACTGCCTTCTGGCTTGTCATAACTGGAGTAATAGAAGCCATCATTGCCTACCCAGGAGATCCCACTGAACTTGACATCAATCAGGGTTGGCTCTAGCTGCTCTTTGGTTTTCGCGTCAATAATGATAATTTTCCGCCAGTCACTGCCACCTTCAGAGATAGCATAAGCTGCCAGACTGCCATCGCGCGAAAATTCGATATCCGCCAATGAGGTGGTGCCATCTTCACTGAAGGTATTCGGGTCTAAAAATACTTCTGCTTCGCCGCCGTCTTGCTGCCCCCCCACTTTCTGCCGATAAAGCACAAACTGATTTTGCAGGCCGTCGTTTTTATAAAAATACTGGTAATCGCCTTCTTTAAATGGCGCACCAATCCGTTCAAAGTTCCAGGATTTTTCTAACTTGGCACGCACTTCATCCCGAAACGGAATTTGCTCCAGGTAGGAGAAGGTCACCTTGTTTTGCGCCTTTACCCAGGCTTCAGTTTCGCTGCTGCGATCGTCTTCCAGCCAGCGATACGGATCGGCCACCGTGGTGTCAAAATAAGTGTCAACAGTGTCGCCCTTGCGGGTATCGGGATAAGCTAATGGCTGGCGTTGCTCTGTACTCACGGTAACATCCTGACTGGGTTTTACATCTTGTTTAGCACCACCACATGCACTGAGCATGGCGGTTGCTAACAGGGTAATAGCGTATTTCATGGTAAGTAAACTCCATCGTTATAGTTTTTAATCGAAGCGCTTATATCTGATGCCTGGTACCTTATACCTGATAACGGGCGGGTAAATAGCAGAACTAAGCCGAGCTTACCAAAGATAGCGGCGGCTGCCTATTTCAACTAACTGAAATTTATGTCGACGAGAGGGAAATACGATTCTGGTGGCCCATTCTCGTAAACCACAAAGCAAAACGCCAGCAGTATGCTGGCGTTCTAACTTTAATGGTGCCCAGAGGCGGAATCGAACCACCGACACGCGGATTTTCAATCCGCTGCTCTACCGACTGAGCTATCTGGGCAAAAACATTGTGCTGGTTATATTATGCTGCCTGATAAACTAAACTAAAGCAGTAATGGAACAAGACACCAAAAATATGGTGCCCAGAGGCGGAATCGAACCACCGACACGCGGATTTTCAATCCGCTGCTCTACCGACTGAGCTATCTGGGCAATGCGGGTCGTATTAAACGGATTTTGCCGGTCTAAGTCAACAGATTTTTTCTAAAAGCATCGCAACCGGACAGGGATTAACCAAAGGCCGCTGTTTTGTTGGCCAGCCACTAAAATTAACACTGCGCCAGCTTCAAAAAACTTGTTACACTGTATTCAGTTAACCGACACGCCGTGCAACGCATTTAGATGGACCGCTGATGGAAAAAACCTCTTACACCAAACCGATGTTTCGACGCCTGGCATTAATGGCCCTGGTTATTCTGTTGCTGCAAGCCGCCTTGTATACCCTGTTTACCTTGCCAGAACAAAATCAGGAAGAGCTGCAACTTGCCCGCTTAACGGCTGAGACCACTATTCTTGCCAGCGCCTTAAGCACACCACTGCGTAATAACAATATTCAGGCTGCCGAACAATTGCTGTTGCAGGCCCGCAATGCCGATAGCCAACGGGCTATTTATTTATATCGCCAGACCAACCAACAGTTGGAACTGATTGCAAATACCGTGAACCTCGCCAACTTCGTACCACAACCTGAATTGGCGAACCGCGAAGTCCGTCAGGGTAATTATTTAATTGTCAGCAGGATCGTCAGTAACGACGTCAACACCTTGCTGGTAAACGTATATTATATTCCGCCAACCAGTAAGTTACCGCTGCTGTTGGCATTTTTAATAAGCCTCGTTTGCGGTGCTCTGCTTAGTTTAAGCTTTGCATATGCCATTTCCGTCTACTTCAACCGTAAACTGACACCGTTAGTGGATGGCACCAAAACGGCGCTGGATAAAAACCTGTTTGATGGCAGTGTTGAGAGTCATGCCCACGATGATTTTGGGGTGATGGGCAGTTATATTAACCAGCTGTTCCGGCGGATTGAGCAGGCGCAACAGGAGCTGAAAAACTCTGAAACCGATATTGCCCAGCTAAAACAGGAAGTCGATACCCGAATTAAAGAGCGTACAGATGCGTTAGAGACCGCCAAGCTAACCGCCGAGCGCGCTAACGAAGCTAAATCGACTTTCTTAGCGACCATGAGCCATGAAATACGTACACCAATGAATGGTATTATCGGTACCATTGATTTACTTCGGAAAACGCAGCTCTCTACCTCACAGTTCAGAATGACCGATACCATTCGCGAATCATCGTTCTCGTTGCTGCGCATTCTGGACGACATTCTGGATTTCTCGAAAATAGAAGCTGGCAAACTGGAACTGGAGAATATTCCGGTGTCCCTGGTCGATATTATTGAAGCGGTTGGCCGCATTCTGGTCTCTGTTGCCTATCAGCGGCAAATTGATCTGAAATTGTATATCGACCCGAAAATACCGAATGGCTTATTTGGTGATCCGGTTAGGTTGCGCCAGATATTGTATAATCTGGCGGGCAACGCCATTAAATTTACCGAGACCACCCCGCAGAAAACCGGCGTGGTCGTGATCCGCGCCGATTTACTGGAAGAAAACCTTGAGTATAGTCAGATCCAGTTTACCGTTGTCGATAACGGCCGGGGCATGACGCAGCGCCAGATAAACCACGTTTTTCATCCGTTTAATCAGGCCGAAGGTTCTATTACCCGCAAATTTGGTGGCACTGGACTTGGTCTGTCTATTTGTCAGCGTCTGACGTCGTTAATGTATGGTGATATCGACGTACAAAGTGAAGTAGGCAAAGGCACGGAATTCAAAGTCAGGATCCCAATGCGCCGCTCTGACGAAATAGACTACGTGGGTAAAGAGCTGTTGCGGGATGTGCATATTTGCCTGTTTACCCAGGATAGCGATAATCAGGAACATTTAAGCGCTTACTTTAAACACGCTCATGCCGAATTGGATGTCATCAACAATATTGAAGCATTGTTTAAGCGAGCTTCCGCGCAACAGCCTTTGCCACCGAAGCAGGCTGCTGTATGGGTGCTTGACGCCACCTATGAGCAAATTTCTGCAGATCATATCAAAATGCTGCAGCAGGTACCGCAGTTAGAGCAAGTGCCGTTTATTGTGATTACCAATCAGGTAGAATTATCTGAGCACAGCAATGAGCAAACCTATTATCTGCATAGCTCTCCAATCTGTCGCAGTCACTTGTACGATGCTATTTTAGTTGCCGCTAAACGTAAAGATAAACCGAAACCGCAACAAACGTCTAATCTGAACTTAAGTAAAGGCGCTCCGGATATTGAGACAGCGCGGCGCGACAAACAGTTAATCTTGCTGGCTGAAGATAACATCATGAACCAACGGGTCATTGTCGATCAGCTCAATGCGCTTGGTTACGCGGTTGAAGTGGCCGATGACGGTGCAGTTGCACTGGACATGTGGCGACACTATCACTATCCGTTAGTGTTAACCGATTTACATATGCCAAATATGAGTGGCTACGATTTAGCCATTGCGATTCGCAAAGAAAGTTTAAACCGGCAGGATGACAGTAATTTCAGCCGGATTGTCGCCGTTACCGCCAACGCCCTCAAAGGTGAAGAGCAAAAATGTATCAGTATTGGTATGGATGGATATATTACTAAGCCGTTAGAACTGGTTACCCTGGAGACCATGCTCAAACGCTGGCTGCCTGCTACCGTTAAAAAGCCGGTGGCATCCAATACCAATAACGCTGAGGCTGGTCAGCAACCCTCCCCGATTTGTTTCACCACCATTGCCAACTTTCTGGGTAATGACCCGGCAAAACATGAAGAGTATCTAAACTACTTTGTAAAGCATGCTAAAGAGTTACTGACTGAGTTAACGACTGTGGCCAAGACACAGAATCGCAGCGCCGTTAGAGCGGTTGCCCATCAGTTTAAATCGGTAGCAAAAAGTGTTGGCGCGGTAAGCCTGTCAGCTGAGGCACTAAAACTGGAACGGGCAGCTGAAAACAGTGACTGGTCAGTTATCAATGAACATGCCAGAGTAATGCAGGAGAAATATCAGGATGTGGTTAACTACGTGCGCCAGCGCTACTAACTGGCGCACACTGTTTTAGTTGGCAGAGGTATCCAGCGGTGCAAAACTTTTTACCAGCTGGTCCAGTTGCTGCATCTGGCTCAGATATCCCTCAAGCTTAGCCAGCGGCAAGGCGCAAGGACCGTCGCATTTTGCCTGATCAGGATCAGGATGGGCTTCAATAAACAAACCCGCCAGACCAAGTGCCATGCCAGAGCGCGCTAGCTGCGCAGCCTGAGCTCGCCGGCCATCTGCCGAATCGGTTCTGCCACCTGGTTTTTGCAGCGCATGGGTGGCATCAAATATTACCGGAGCGAACTGCTTCATTTCATCCATACCCAGCATATCAACCACCAGGTTATTGTAGCCAAAGCAACTGCCACGTTCACACAGAATCACCTTATCGTTACCCGCTTCAGCAAACTTAGTAATAATATGGCGCATTTCGTGAGGTGCCAGAAATTGCGGCTTTTTGACGTTAATCACCGCGCCGGTTTTGGCCATGGCTACCACTAAATCCGTCTGCCGGGCTAAAAATGCCGGCAGCTGAATCACATCAACCACCTCGGCCACGGGCGCCGCTTGCCAGGGTTCATGCACGTCGGTAATCAGTGGTACATTAAAGGTATTTTTAATTTCAGCAAAGATTTTTAAGCCTTCCTCAAGACCAGGGCCCCGGTAAGAATGCACGGATGAACGATTTGCCTTGTCAAACGACGCTTTGAACACAAAAGGGATGCCAAGCCTGGCGCATACGGTAACGTAATGCTCGGCAATGCGCATTGCCATATCCCGTGATTCCAGTACGTTCATGCCACCAAACAGCACAAACTGCTGCTGGTTATTTACTGTAAGGTTTCCGACCCTGACGGTTTTCTGTTCCATAATATTCCAGCAATTTATTTAAATTAAAGCGGTATAAACACCGGTTGTTTATCAAGCGCAACCCTGACCATTAATCCCAGCCAGCCCAGCGCACCTAAAAAGCATAACCA
Organism: Arsukibacterium sp.; assembly: GCF_041616895.1. GTDB lineage: Bacteria > Pseudomonadota > Gammaproteobacteria > Enterobacterales > Alteromonadaceae > Alishewanella. Next base: position 12,834 of record NZ_JBFJPY010000044.1, on the reverse strand, counting down.
GCGTATGGACATGGTACGGCCACGCAGTGCCATCACTGCCAGGGCGATATAGGCCAGCAAGGCAATCACTTTTTCCGTCAGCCAGCTATCCACCAACGGATACTGTTTAATACTGAGCATTAACACCACTGCAGATAAAATTAGTAAGGTATCAACAACATGTGGGCCAATTTTCAGCAGTTTATGCTGCAGCATTGGCGAGCTCCGTAACATCATTCCAAAGCGAATAAACAACAAACTTACACTCAGTACCGCCAACAACAGGTGCAGACTTTTAAACGCCATATACATACTACAGGGTCCTTATTGCTACTCCTCAATATCAGGATATTTTTGTAAAATTGCTTCGAGCTTCTCAACCCGTTGCTGAAATAATTTAACCAACTCAGGTTCGAACTGCTTGCCAGACTCAGCCACAATATGGGCTATAACCTCTTCCTTACTCCACCCCTGCTTGTAGCAACGCCGGTGTCGCAGTGCATCGTACACATCTGCCAGGGCGGCAATCCTGCCATAAACATGAATCTCTTTACCCTTTTTACCTGCAGGGTAGCCGGTACCATCCCATTTTTCATGATGGTCTTGCGCGATAATTGCACCGGCCTGAATAATAACACGTTTTGAGTCTTTCAAAATATCATAGCCGATGTTGCTGTGGGTTTTCATCACTTCCCATTCACCGCTGTTTAGCTTAGCTGGTTTATTTAAAATACCATCCGGGATCCCCACTTTACCTACATCATGCAGCGGTGACGCATACATCAGCCGCTCAGCTTCTTCTTCACTCAGGCCATAGGCTTTTGCCAGGTCGTAGCAAATAAAGGCAACCCGGCGCACATGGTTGCCGGTTTCAACCGAGCGATGTTCTACTGCTTCGCTGAGCCGGTATACTATTTCGCGTTGAGTATCTTCTATTTCATGCTGTAATTGCACATTTTCGTAAGCTATCTGCACGTTTTGCGCAAATAATTCAATTAGCTTTTTCTGATTGTCACTGACCTGACCCGGCAAGCCAGAGATGTACAACAGCGAGCCATGGGTGAATTTACTGCAACAGTATGCCACCAGATAATTATCCCGATAGACGATACTGCGACTATCTAATGCCGTTTCAAATGCCGCCAGCAGTTCGTGATTTAATACCTCTTGCACCGGCTTGCCTTCTTTCTGGGCGAACTGGCCCTGCCCGGCAAATACTACTAAATCGTGCGGATCGGCATCAGAGCGCACATTGCCCGCCACCAAAGATGAACTAGCCAGCAAGGCATTTTCATGACTCCCCAAAATAGAGGTCAGCTGTTGTAATACCCCATCAATAAATTGTTCCATAGAATGAGACGAGAACAGGTCAATTGAGGCATTAATAATTTTTTCCAGACCCTGCCGGCTATGCTCCAGCGACAGAATATCGCGATACGAGCGCAAGCTGGACATGATCACGGTAAACAGCTTTTGTGCAGTCAGTTCTGTTTTCGATTTATAGTCGTTAATATCATAATTAACAATAACCTGCCGTTCGGGAGCCTGGCCAGGTTGACCGGTACGAAGAATAATCCGGACATGGTCGTTTTTCAGCTCTTCCCGCACATGTCGTGCTACCAGCAAACCGGCATCGTCGGTTTCCATCACCACATCCAGCAAGATAATGGCCGTATCCGGGTTAGCCGCAATTAACTCCCGGGCCTGTGCCCCTGAATAGGCACTTAAAAACTCAAGGCTTTTGTTATTAAATGTAAAGTCGCTGAGGGCCAGCTTGGTGACGGTATGCACTTCCGGTTCATCATCGACAATTAATACTTTCCAAAAGCCATGGTTGGTCACTTCCGGAAGTTCAGTTTCGTCCGCAAACAGAAAGGGGTCATTCATCAGACAGGCTCCAAAAACAGATAGCGAATTAAAAAACGTTAAATAGTTATATGCGCTAATAGCTTGGGGGTCAAAACTTTGTTGTGATTAGTCGTGGTGCTTTAAACAGCCGCCACTGATCCGCCAGTTACCACCGTAATCCTGGCGCGACTGGACATTGCTAAAGCCCGCCGCGGCTAATAACTGCTGCACGTCATCGGCCTGGTTATAACCATGCTCCAGCCATAACCAGCCGTTTGCCGCTAAATAAGCCGGTGCTTGCTGGCAAATAATGGCTAAATCTGCCAGCCCCTGCTCTGCAGCCACCAGGGCTGATACTGGCTCATATTTCAGCGCCGGTAAATGCGGATCGTTAGGTTCAATATAGGGGGGGTTGCTGATAATAAGATCAAAATACTGGCCGGTTACGGCACTGAACCAGTTGCTGGGTAATATCGTGCAGTTACTGGCTGCTAACCGTGTCGCATTGCGTCTGGCAAGCTCTACTGCGTCGGTGATTTTATCAACTGCCGTTACTTGCCATAGCGGCCGGTTACAGGCCAGCGCCAAGGCGATGGCACCCGTGCCGGTGCCCAAATCCAGCACTTTAGCGTTTTGTGGCAATGCCAGCGCGAGTGCCTGCTCAACCAAAAGCTCCGTATCTGGCCTGGGGATCAGGGTACAGCTGGCCACTTCAAGTTCAATGTTCCAAAAGGGCCAGCGGCCAACAATATAAGCAATAGGCTCATCCTGCACCGCACGGCCAAGCAACTGCTGCAAGGCCTCCAGATCAGCAGTGGTCAGCTTATCGTCCGGATGGCTGTACAGATAACTGACACTGACATGCAGCTGATGACATAATAACAACTTGGCATCATCGGCCGCCAGCGGTGAAACATCACTAAGCTGGCGGGTTGCCTGCTGCAGCCATTGCGCCAGGGTCATCTTAACGGTTTTCGTCTGCCAAAGCGGCAAGTAAGTCAGCCTGATGTTCCTGATTCAGCGGTTCAAGCACTAATTCCAAATCACCTTCCATCACTTCGTTCAAACGATAAATGGTCAGATTGATCCGGTGATCCGTTAAACGGCCTTGTGGGAAATTATAGGTGCGGATCCGTTCAGAGCGGTCACCACTGCCCACCAGTGATCGGCGGGTAGACTCTTCAGTTAAGCGGCGTTTTTCATCTTCTGCGGCCTGAATTCGCGACTGCAGCACGCTCATAGCCCGGGCCCGGTTTTTATGCTGGGAACGTTCGTCCTGACATTCCACCACGATACCGGTGGGTAAGTGGGTGATCCGGATAGCAGAGTCAGTACGGTTAACGTGCTGACCACCGGCGCCTGACGCTCGGTAAGTATCCACTTTTAAATCTGCCGGATTAATTTCAATGGCTTCATTTTCGGGTATTTCCGGCATAATAGCGACGGTGCAGGCTGAGGTATGCACTCGTCCCTGTGATTCAGTCGCCGGTACCCGTTGTACCCGATGACCACCAGACTCAAATTTTAAAATACCGTAAGCACCGTCACCCTGAACACCAACAATGACTTCTTTAAAACCGCCATGCTCACCTTCATTAGCACTAATTACTTCAAGCTTCCAGCGCCGGCGCTCTGCAAAGCGGCTATACATCCGGTAGACATCACCGGCAAAAATTGCCGCTTCATCGCCACCCGCTCCGGCCCGTATTTCAATAAAACAGTTATTACTGTCATTCGGATCTTTGGGTAGTAATAATAATTGCAGTTCTTTTTCCAGCTGCTCAATGGCAGCACGGGCGCTTTTATATTCTTCCTGCGCCATTTCACGCATATCAGGATCACTGTCTTTCTGCATCTCTTCGGCAGCAGCTAAATCTTGCTGTGCCTGACGAAAGCGGTTAAACGCCTTACTGACATCTTCCAGCTGACTATATTCTTTAGACAGCTCGCGAAAACGTTTTTGATCGCCAATCACGCCCGCGTCGCTTAGCAACGCCTGTACTTCTTCATGTCTCTCGACTAAGCCTTCGAGCTTGCGGTATACCGAATCTTTCATGTTAGGTCTGTTACCTGTTTAAATATCTAATAAACTGTTGATCAGCGTCTGCGGCTCACTGGCCTCTTGTTGCAATAACTGACGAATGGTTTTAGTCGGGCTGTGCATCAGCCGGTTGCTTAGCTTGTTGGCCAGCTCAGCCAGCACTTTTTCAGCATCCTGGCCTGCGGCAAGCTGGTTTAATGCCCGGCCAAGTAACTCGGTTTTAATCTGCTCGCAGCGCTGGCGGTAATCCCGCACCCAGTCGACGCTGCCTTGTAATTGCAACCATTGCAGAAAATCATCAGCTCCCTGCCGGATAATCACAGCCGCCTGCTCTGCGGCTTGCTGGCGCGAGCTGACATTTTGCGCCACTATACTTTGCAAGTCGTCTACCGTATATAAATACGCGTCTTCAAGCTCAGCAACCTGCTGCTCAATATCGCGCGGTACAGCCAGGTCCACCAGAAACATCGGTTTGTGCCGGCGTTTTTTCAACGCTTGCTCCACCATACCTTTGCCGACGATAGGCAAGGTACTGGCGGTCGAACTGATCACGATATCCGCCTGTGGCAACTGCGTCGGCACCTGCGACAACGTAATAACTTTGGCATTAAACTGCTCTGCCAACAGCACCGCCCGCTCGTAGGTGCGATTAGCAACAGTCAGCTCTTTCGCGCCTTGCTCGGCCAGGTGGCGGGCTACCAGCTCAATGGTTTCTCCCGCGCCAATTAACAGCACTTGCACTTTCTCCAGTTTGCCAAAAATTTGTTTGGCTAAACTGACTGCGGCAAAAGCGACTGACACCGCATTAGCACCAATATCAGTGTTAGTGCGGACATCTTTCGCTACGGCAAAGGTTTTTTGAAATAATCGTTCAAAATGCGGATTAATGGTGCCGGCCTGACGTGACTGATTGTATGCCTGTTTAACCTGGCCCAGGATCTGCGGCTCACCCAACACCAGAGAATCAAGCCCGGCCGCAACCCGCATCAGATGCTCAGCAGCCAGCCGATCGTAGTGCAGATACAGGTGAGGCTGCAGTTCAGTAACCTTCATCTGATGAAATTGGGCCAACCAGGCAACAACCTGTTCTGCTTGATTATTTGTGCCATTAAAATACAATTCGGTGCGATTACAGGTAGACAAAATAACCGCATCGGTGACCGCTGTCGCAGTTGCCAGTTCACGCAAGGCCTCATGCACCTGTTCCGGGGCAAATGCCACTTTTTCCCGTAAGCCAACCGGTGCTGTTTTATGATTAATGCCTAGTGCAAAGATGGCCATCACCTGTATCATCAAGTTTGTCAGGGGCGAATTGTACGAAAAAGCCCATATTAAGAAAAGCGTAACTAAGGACTTTCAGCGTGTCAGCACCAATTAAGTGGCTAACCCTTGCCGGATTACTGCTCATTACCAGTGGTTGCAGCCTGTTATCTAAACCTGCTGTGGGGCCCGCCCTGGACAATAAAAGCCGGCAGGTGCAACTTACTGCTATCGAACAGTATACGTTGCAGGCCTCAGTTGGCATTAAAACACCGGACGAATCAGTAAGCGGTAACCTGAGCTGGCAACAGCATAACACCGAACACTTTAAAGCACGTCTTGCTAATTTTTTAGGGATCAGCTTATTTGAGCTGACCAACGACGCTACAGGCAGCAGTATTCTGGTGCGCGGCGAACGGTATCAGGCGGCCGACCCCAGTAGTTTACTGTGGCAACTGGCCGGCTGGTCGATGCCGCTTGCTGATATGCCGCTGTGGTTAAAAGGAATACCGGGCGCAACAGCCAGTGCCATCGAATACGATGAACGCGGCAGAGTCCAGGCATTTCAGCTGGTCGATAGCACCGGCATTACCTGGCAGCTTCGTTATCAGAGCTTCTTCACCGATCCGCTGGCTTTGCCCCAGAAAATTAATTTAAGCAGTGCCGATACCACTATCCGCTTTCACATCAGGAACTGGCAATTATGACCCTGACCCTGCCCGCAGTAGCGAAGCTTAATTTATTCTTACATATTACCGGTCGCAGGCCCGATGGCTATCACAACCTGCAAACCTTATTTCAATTGCTGGATGTTGGCGATGAGCTGCATTTTACTCCCCGTCATGACAATATACTGACACTGCAATGTAATGATCCGGCCCTGCAGGGCCCCGATAATTTGATTATGAAAGCCGGCCTGTTATTGCAGCAGCACACCGGTTGTCAGCTTGGCTGCAATATTGTCCTTGATAAAAAATTGCCAATGGGCGGTGGTCTGGGTGGCGGCTCGTCAGATGCAGCCACCACCTTACTGGCCTTGAATGTGTTATGGCAGCTAAAGCTGAGTAATCAGCAACTGGCAGCACTGGCATTGCAACTTGGCGCCGATGTGCCATTGTTCGTCAGGGGCTACAGCGCCTTTGCTGAAGGCGTCGGTGAAAAATTAGTGCCGGTAACCTTGCCTGAGAAAACTTATCTGGTAGTGACCCCGCCTTGCCACATCAGCACGGCAGAGATTTTCCAACATCCAGATTTGATCAGAGACAGCCGGGTTCTGAGTTTAGACACCTTGTTTAACAGCCCCTGGCGCAATGATTGCCAACCACTGGTCGAACAGCTGCAGCCGATTGTTGCAATAACCTTACAGTGGTTGGTAGAATATGCGCCGTGTCGAATGACGGGTACTGGCGCCAGTGTGTTCGCCGAATTTCCGGACACGACCAGTGCTCAGCATGCTTTAGCCAATTTGCCGGTAAACTGCCGCGGATTTATTGCTAAAGGAGTCAACCAGTCGCCAGTAATGGCGGCGTTGGCAGATACGGAATTTTACGCCTGATGCCATTTACTCTGGCATTGAATAATATAACCGGACTCACCACCGCCCTGAGGATCCTACTGTGCCCGACATGAAGGTTTTCGCTGGTAACGCCATACCAGAACTTGCTCGTAAAATCGCCAGCCGTCTCTATATCAAACTGGGAGATGCCGAAGTTGGCCGTTTCAGTGATGGCGAAGTTAGCGTACAAATCAATGAAAATGTTCGTGGTTCTGATGTTTTTATTATTCAGTCAACCTGCGCCCCAACCAATGATAACCTGATGGAACTGATTGTGATGGTAGATGCATTACGCCGCGCCTCAGCCGGTCGGATCACTGCGGTTATTCCTTATTTTGGCTACGCCAGACAGGATCGCCGGGTGCGCTCAGCCCGGGTTCCTATCACCGCTAAAGTTGTTGCAGACTTTTTATCCAGTGTTGGGGTAGATCGGGTATTAACCGTCGACTTGCACGCCGAACAAATTCAGGGGTTCTTCGATGTGCCGGTAGACAACGTGTTTGCCAGTCCGGTGCTGCTGGACGATATGCGCAAGAAAACCCTGCATTCACCGGTAGTCGTTTCACCAGATATCGGTGGCGTAGTAAGGGCCCGTGCGGTTGCTAAACTACTCAACGATGCCGACCTGGCTATTATTGATAAACGCCGGCCTAAGGCCAATGTTTCTCAGGTTATGCATATTATCGGTGATGTTAAAGATCGGGACTGTATTATCGTTGACGATATGATTGATACTGGCGGTACCCTTTGCAAAGCGGCTGAAGCATTAAAAGAGCAAGGTGCTAAGCGGGTATTTGCCTACGCCACTCATGCGGTATTCTCTGGTAATGCCCCAGAAATTATCAGCAATTCAGTGATTGATGAGTTAATTGTTACCGACACCATTCCGTTGTCAGCGGCAATGAAAACAATTAGTAAAGTGCGCCAGTTAACCTTAAGCGAGCTGATGGCAGAATGTATTCGCCGGATCAGCAACGAAGAATCTATTTCTTCCATGTTCGACTAAACCGTTAGCCGGTGTAATTAAGGCGCCTGTTGGCGCCTTTTTCATTTGCAGCAGGTCGGTGCTGGTGGTAACATGTCGCGCCTTTTGAAAGGGCAATCAGGTTGGGGCTGGTCGCAAGCCGCAACAACAATCACTTTATTGGAGTACATCATGTCTGATGCAATTTTCACGTTAACTGCAGAAGTCCGTACTGACCTGGGGAAAGGTGCGAGCCGCCGCCTGCGTCACGAAGACAAAGTTCCAGCCATCATTTATGGCGGACATAAAGATGCTTTATCTGTTACTTTAGAGCACCCGAAGCTGTTAAAAGCGCAAAGCTTTGAAGCATTTTACTCTCACATTCTGACCATCACCGTCGGTAAAGAGAAGATCCAGGCTATCGTTAAAGATATGCAACGTCACCCGTACAAGCCAAAAATCATGCACGTTGACTTCCAACGCGTTGAAGCTGGTCACGAGCTGACCACTATCGTTCCGGTTCACTTCTTAAACGAAGACAAGCCAATCAAGAAAGGCGGTGTGGTAGTTCACGCGCTGAACGAGATTGAAATCAGTGTATTACCGAAAGACTTACCCGAGTTTATCGAAGTAGACCTGGCTGAAGTTGAAGTCGGAACTACCTTACACCTAACTGACATTAAAGCACCTAAAGGTGTTAGCTTTGTTCAGTTAAACAAAGGTGAAGGTCATGACCTTCCAGTGGTATCTGTGAACAAGCCAGCTGGTAAAGCCGTTGATACAGAAGAAGAAACTGAAACTGCCGAGTAATGTCTGACGCATTACCTGCCAATGTTCAGTTAATCGTGGGCCTGGGAAATCCGGGCCCCGAATACCAGCATACCCGGCACAATGCCGGGGTCTGGTTTGTTGAAAAGCTGGCTCATGCCTTTAATGTCAGCCTGAAAAATGACAGTAAATTCTTTGGTTACAGCGGTAAATTTATTTGCGCTGGCCAGGAGTTTAAACTGCTCATCCCCTCTACTTTTATGAACCTCAGCGGCAAAGCTGTCTTGGCCATGGCACAGTTTTATAAACTGGCACCAGAAAACATTCTGGTGGCCCATGATGAGCTGGCGCTGGCGCCAGGTATTGCCAAATTTAAACTTGGTGGCGGCCATGCCGGCCATAATGGTTTACGCGATATCATGGCCAGGTTAAGTAACAACCCGAATTTTTACCGGTTACGGCTGGGTATTGGCCATCCTGGCCATAAAGATCAGGTTACCGGTTTTGTGCTGGGTAAAGCCCCGGCCAGTGAACAAAAATTAATTGATGCCAGTATTGATGAAGCAGTAAGCTGCTTTGATATTCTGGCACGTGACGGCTTAATAAAAGCCCAACATCGCTTACACAGTTTTAAAGCCAGCTAGCCCTTGGGCCGGCAACACAGCGCAAAGGAAAATTATTATGGGTTTCAAATGTGGTATTGTCGGCCTGCCTAACGTAGGTAAGTCTACCCTGTTTAATGCGTTAACCAAGGCAGGCATTGAAGCAGCCAACTTTCCGTTTTGTACCATAGAGCCTAATACCGGCGTGGTACCGGTGCCAGACTTACGCCTGGATAAACTGGCTGACATCGTTAAACCGCAGCGGGTTATTCCCACCACCATGGAGTTTGTCGACATTGCCGGCTTGGTAAAAGGCGCGTCCCGCGGTGAAGGCCTCGGTAATAAGTTTCTGGCGAACATTCGCGAAACGGATGCCATTGGCCATGTGGTCCGCTGTTTTGACGATGAAAACATTATTCATGTTGCTGGTAAAATAGACCCGGCCGATGACATCGATACCATTAATATGGAGTTGGTACTGTCTGATATGGACAGCGCCGAGCGGGCTATTTTCCGGGTCAGTAAAAAAGCCAAAGGCGGTGACAAAGACGCCAAAGCGGAAATACTGGTGCTGGAAAAAGTTAAAGCGCATTTAGAGCAAGGCAATACCTTACGTCAGCTGGAGCTGGACAAGGACGAAAAAGCCCTGATTGCCTACATGAACTTTTTAACCATTAAACCCACCATGTATATTGCTAACGTGACTGACGATGGCTTTGAGAACAACCATTACTTAGATATCGTACAGGCCATTGCTGATAAAGAAGGTGCTATTGTGGTGCCGGTGTGCGCTGCGATTGAATCTGAAATTGCTGAACTGGAAGATGACGAGAGAGCCGAATTTATGGCCGATATGGGCCTGGAAGAGCCGGGTTTAAACCGGGTGATTCGTGGCGGTTACTCACTGCTGAGCTTACATACTTATTTTACCGCCGGAGTAAAAGAAGTACGGGCCTGGACCGTGGAAATTGGCTCTACCGCACCACAGGCAGCCGGGGTTATTCATACCGATTTTGAAAAAGGTTTTATCCGCGCTGAAGTAGTCGGTTACAACGATTTTGTCAGCTTTAACGGCGAAGCTGGTGCCAAAGAAGCCGGTAAATGGCGTCTGGAAGGTAAAGATTACATAGTTAAAGATGGCGATGTGATGCATTTTCGCTTTAACGTTTAACTCCGATATCGCATTTAAAAAGCCGCTGCCATCGCAGCGGCTTTTTTATCTGGCCGGGTTTTGCGTATAAAAACAGCAAACACACCCTTCCTGCGCACTAATCGTAAAAAAACGGTTGACGCTAATATGTCAGATCAGCATAATACGCGCCACTTGCTTAGGACAAGTTAGCGTGGCTACATAGCTCAGCTGGTTAGAGCACAGCACTCTTAATGCTGGGGTCGCAGGTTCGATTCCCGCTGTAGCCACCACTTAATTTTCCTATGTATGCGGGAATGGCGGAATTGGTAGACGCACTGGATTTAGGTTCCAGCGCCGCGAGGCGTGAGAGTTCGAGTCTCTCTTTCCGCACCATACTTAGCAAGTAAGCAGTTTCTGCAGGGGCGTAGCCAAGCGGTAAGGCAGCGGGTTTTGATCCCGCCATGCCCAGGTTCGAATCCTGGCGCCCCTGCCATTAACTCAGGCAGTTGATTTTATCTCTCCTTGTGTTTACCTGAACTGCAATCTCTATCTTAGGGGCGTAGCCAAGCGGTAAGGCAGCGGGTTTTGATCCCGCCACGCCCAGGTTCGAATCCTGGCGCCCCTGCCATATTTAAAAACCCAGCCTCGGCTTGGTTTTTGCTATTTAGATCATGCATTAACACTGCCGGTTACAACATCTTTTGTGCTCGCCACAGCAACTCCCTCGCGCTTCGCACTCGCTCAGACACTCTGTAGCTGCGCAAAAAGAGTTCTAACCTCTCGGTATGGGAACGTCTCAGCTATTTAGTCCCAACAGCATAATGAGTAACTAGTTTCTTAAGCGCGCCGCTACGCGACGCAATCGTCAGGGCCAGCTGGCGCAGTTTACGCAGCGGGGTAATGTCATTGCCAAACAGCTGATAAAAGCCGTCCATGGTACTCATCATCAGTAAATTCGCTGGTTTACGCTTCCGCTGATACGTTTTCAGTAACTCTTCATTGCCAATATCGCGCTGTTGCTGGTGCGCACCAATAATCAACTTCGTCAGCAGCTTTGCATCGGCAAAGCCCAGGTTTACTCCCTGCCCTGCTAACGGGTTAATAGTATGGGCAGCATCGCCTGCCAGCACGACTCTGCCGGCAAAATAACGGTTGGCATCCATCCGGGCTAACGGGAACCAGCTGCTGTTGACCACCTCTACCTTGCCAAGCTGCTCCGGGAAAACTTTTAACAGCTCTACGCTAAGTTGCGCAGGCGCAAGCGCCGCTAACTGTTTCACCCTGGGCGCGTCGTCATACCAGACAATGCTGGCCTGCTGGCCGGGTAAGGGCAAAAATGCTTTGGGGCCGGTTGGAGTAAATTGCTGCCAGGTAACATCTTGTTGAGGGTAAGGCGTGTTCACTAACGCCACTAAGCAGGCCTTTTGGTATTGCCAGCCATTGGTGCCAATACCCGCCAATTGGCGCAGCTGCGAGTTACCGCCATCGGCGGCAACCACCAGTTTGCTTGTGAGCTGCTCGCCACTATCCAGGGTAAGCAGAGCACTGTCTTCAGTTTGACTGAATGCCGCAACCGATGCCGGACAACACCGGCTTACCTTAGTGTTAAACTGCTGCCACAGCGCCAGCTGCAGCAGGTTATTTTCAACAATGTGGCCCAGGTGACTACTATTCACATCCGCAGCGTTAAAGGTCACGATACTGGCAGGGTGTTCAAACGCTTGTAGCCGCTGATAAGGACAAAGCCGCATAGTTTGCAATAACTGCCAGGCACCCAGCTTGGTTAACCAGGCTTCACTGGCCAGGTTAATCGATGACACCCGTAAATCGGGCACGCTATCGGCTTTAAAATCGATTGGTGCCTGCTTTTCAATAAGTGCCACTGTTAGGCCTGCCTGGCTTAATGCCAGCGCGATTGCCGCCCCTACCATGCCGCCACCGACAATGCTGACATCAAATTGCTGTGTCGGGGTATCACTGTTCATAACAAAAACCTTTATTTGTGTCTCGCTTGCCTGCTCTGTTTTCTATTCTACGCCAGTCATTGGCAAATTGTCCGCAACTGCAACCCGAAAAGGTTAGGGAAATTTTATCGGCAATTGAAAGTAAAGCGTTACAGCGCCGGTCTGTATTGCACCAATCCGTCATTTATTATCCACACTAAGGAACAGGAAAACCTATGAAGTATTTTTTTATCGTTGCAGTTGCGGCCTTGTTTAGTATCAAGCTGATGGCAGCGCCCACGATTGCCCCTTCACCAGAGCAGGTATCACCATTACTAAATGGCCTGGCCATTCCCGAAGTAACTCTGAAGTCTGCTGACAATAAGGCGGTAGCATTGCGTGAGCGTGTTCAACAACAACCCAGTGTGCTGGTGTTTTATCGCGGCGGTTGGTGTCCCTATTGTAACGCCCAGCTGGCAGCGCTGCGCATCATTGAGCCTGAGCTGACAAAGCTAGGCTACCAGATCATTGCCATCACGCCCGACAGTGTCAGTTCAATCGTAAATAGTATGAACGATACCGGCGGCCAAAAGTTAACCTACCAGTTATTGTCAGACAGCGAGTTTCAAGCCAGCAGTGCTTTTGGTCTGGCGTACTATCTGGACGATAAAACAGCTAGCATCTATAAAGGTAAATTGGGCAGTTTAATTACCACTGAGAGCGGCACTGAAAAAGTGGTGCT
>NZ_JBFJPY010000043.1:0-27754 GCF_041616895.1 Arsukibacterium sp. | reverse complement strand
CTGCCAGGCTCAGCAAGATTCCCTTGCCAGTATTGACCAAGATAGGGTCTGAACACCTCTAATTTGGGATGCAGTACGGCCGTTTCAGCCGCCGAAATCGCGACAGCAAATAGCATGCTGCACAACAACAGCAATATTTTCATCACCATTTTCCTCATTGATAAGGTGTTATCACTTGCTGAAGTATTAAAGATAATAGGCCCAATGTAAACGCCCACTACAACACAACCGTTTTATTGCCATGCACCAGAACCCGATTTTCTACCACCAGTTGCAATGCTCTGCTTAAGGCCGCTTTTTCAACATCTCGACCTGCTTTAGCCATATCATCGGCACTGAAGTTATGATCCACGGTGCGAACCATCTGTTCAATAATCGGCCCTTCGTCCAGCTGTTCATTAACAAAATGCGCGGTGGCACCAATGATCTTCACCCCACGCTCAAACGCCTGCTGATAGGGGTTAGCACCAATAAACGCCGGTAAAAAGCTATGATGAATATTAATAATTCTGTTACGGTACTGCGCGACAAAATCTGCCGTTAGAATTCGCATAAACTTGGCGAGCACTAAATAATCGGGTTGATAGGGTGCTATTGTTGCCAGAAGCTGTTGTTCATGCTCGGCGCGGCCAAGCCCCTGATGGCTGATATAGTGATACGGGATCGCAAATTTGTCAGCCAAGCTGCTAAGCTCCGGATAATTACCAACAATTGCGGCGATATCTAACGCCAGCGAGCCATCAAATACCTTAATTAATATATCGCCCAGACAATGCGCTTCTCTGGTTACGAGTATCACCACTTTTTTGGCACCATCACTTAGCAAGCTACGGCGACTGCCGGGCGGCAATGCACGGTCCAGATCGAATAGCAACGTGGTGTCGTTGAATACCCCTTCTAGCACGGTTCGCATATAAAACTGGCCTGTTACCGGGTCAACATATTCGGTGTTGCGAATAATATTAAGCTGATGCTTGTAACAAATATTGGTAATTTGCGCGATCAGCCCTTTCGAGTCAGGGCATTCTGTTAACAGGGTTTTCCGTTCCATCTTCTACTCTTAAATTAACTTTGGCTGGGTTATTCTTGCGCAATAACCATCTAGCGTCAAAGATATTCAGACGTCTTTGCTTCAGCTTGTTGTTTCGTTGTTGCAACTGCATAATGCCCGACTGTTCAAGCTGGCTGTGTGTAAAGCAAAATGAGTTCTTTTCAGTTTCAGGTAATAGGTACTGTCGAGTCGCCTTATAAACAAAAGTTTGCGATTCCCCGTCAACCCGGTTTAATTGCCGAAGCAAGAGGCAGACTGGTGCTGGCCCCGCCTTATGCAGAAGATGACATCGTGCGTGGTATTGAAGCATTCAGTCATTTGTGGCTGGTTTTTGTATTTCATGAAACCGCCAGCAAGGGCTGGTCGCCTTTAGTCAGGCCGCCAAGGCTGGGAGGCAACGCCCGAAAAGGCGTTTTTGCCACCAGAGCAACGTTCAGACCTAATCCAATTGGCCTATCCGTCGTAAAACTGGAAAGGGTTTACCGGCGTAATAATAATTTAGTGCTAGAGCTTAGTGGTATAGATTTACTGGATGGTACGCCCATTTTAGACATTAAACCGTATTTACCCTATGCTGATGCCCTGCCAGACGCTGCTGGTGGCTTTGCTGACAGCGCGCCACAAACAGGGATGGCGGTCAGTTTCAGTGACCAAGCCAGCGCGTTTTGCCAGGCTCAGACTACGTTTCCGGAATTAGCGTTACTTATTGAAAAAGTATTAAAACAGGATCCCCGGCCATCCTACAAAAAACAACGCGAAGCTGAGCAACATTACGGTATGACGTTGTACCACTTTAATATTAAATGGACTGTTAATGGAGACCTCAACCATGTTACTGAAATCTCTCAGCTACCTTAGTTTGCTGATGGCTACAGCCAGTAGCATCGCCATACCCGACTTACCTGAGCCGGTAAGCAATAATAGTGTTGCCAGCACCACCGTGCGAGGAAAAACCTATATCGTCAGTGCTCTAGGCATGGGCCCGGGCAAACAAAGCAATGACCTGCATAACAAAGTGTGGATGCACACACTGGATGAATTTGGCTGGTCCGAGTTACCAGCAGTGCCAAGCCAGCAGCGACTGACGGGCCGTGCCGGCGCCAGTATGGTGGCACTAAACAATAATTTTTTTCTGTTCGGTGGCTTTACCATTAATGCTGACGGCAGCAAGCAAACTGCAGCAGACAGTTATCGGCTTGACCCGGTTACGCGACGTTATACCCGGCTTAATGATATACCGGTACCGGTAGATGATGCTGTCGCCTTACCCTACCAGAACCGCTACATCTACCTGGCTAGCGGCTGGAGTGACCATGGTAATGTCAATCTGATGCAGCTGTTTGATAATTTTACCCAGCGCTGGTCTCAGGCCACTCCTTATCCGGGGAAACCTGTCTCGGGTTTAGCCGGAGGTATTGTTGGCAATACCCTGTTGTTGTGCGATGGCGTTGCCGTAGACTACCCTGCTACTAAACCCCGCACCTTTGTGATGGAACCGGCCTGCTGGCAGGGCATTATTGGCGTTAAAGCGAATGAAATAGCCTGGCAGCAAATACCCCATCCTACCGGCAAGGCGCGGTTTAGGATGGCTGCCACCGGCACGGAGCTAAATGGCGAGCAGGTTATTGTATTTGTTGGCGGGAGCGAATCTGCCTATATTTTCAATGCTATCAATTATCAGGGCCGCCCTGCGACACCCAGCACTGAAGTTTGGATATATTCGGTTAGCCGGCAACAGTGGCGAACTGCAACAAAGAGCAGTGCCATCATGGATAGCCGCACCTTACTGGATATTGATGGCATACTTTATACCGTGGGAGGCATGGTTGAAGGCCAGCAAGTGACAAATAAGCCAATAAAACATCAGATTCAACTTCTGCCTGACTAAATGACTTGCTAGAATGATGGCAATTTTTTGACTACTTTGTTTGAGAGCAGCATGCGCACCAGCCAGTATTTATTATCAACGGTAAAGGAAACCCCCTCCGACGCCGAGATTATCAGTCATAAACTGATGTTAAGAGCGGGTATGATCCGTCGGCTTGGCACCGGTATGTTCAGCTATCTGCCCACGGGTGTCCGGGTATTGCGTAAAGTTGAAGAGATCGTACGCCAGGAAATGAACAAAGCCGGAGCAATAGAGGTATTAATGCCCATGGTGCAACCCGCTGAGCTATGGCAGGAATCTGGTCGCTGGGAAACCATGGACGCCGAACTGTTGCGATTTAAAGACCGTCATCAACGCGATTATGTGTTAGGGCCAACTCATGAAGAAGTCATTACTGATTTAGTTCGTCGGGAAATTACCAGCTACAAACAATTGCCGCTGAATCTGTTTCAGATCCAAACGAAATTCCGGGACGAACGCCGGCCGCGTTTTGGTGTAATGCGGGCCCGTGAATTTATGATGAAAGATGCGTATTCTTTCCACCTTGGCCAGGACAGTTTGCAGCAAACTTACGATGCCATGTACCGCGCATACTGCAATATTTTTAATCGACTGGGTCTGGATTTCCGCCCCGTGCAGGCAGACAGCGGTGCTATTGGTGGCAGCGTGTCACATGAATTTCATGTGTTGGCAGAATCAGGTGAAGATGCCATCGCCTTTTCCGACAGCAGCGACTATGCCGCCAATATTGAAATGGCTGAAGCATTGGCACCAAAAGGGAGCAGAGCCGCAGCGGAAAAAGCATTAACTGAAATTGCAACGCCGGCAGCGGGTACGGTAGCCGAGGTTGCTTCACTTCTAAATATTGCACCGGCAGCCATTGCTAAAACGTTGTTTGTACTTGCAAAAGCGGATGAGCAAGGCAAGCAGCAATTAATTGCGTTAGTGCTGCGTGGCGATCATGAATTAAACGAGCTTAAAGCAGAAAAGCTGGCAGGTGTGGCCAGCCCACTGCAATTTGCGACCGATGAGCAAATTCGCTCACTGTGCGGCGCAGGTCCCGGTTCCGTGGGCCCGGTAGGGTTAAACATCCGCGTTGTGGCGGATCGCAGCGCCGCCCACCTGGCCGATTTTGTTACCGGTGCCAATAAAGATGGTTATCATTTTAGCGGCGTTAACTGGGTGCGTGATATCACCGAATATGAGATCGCAGATATTCGTAACATTGTGGCGGGCGATCCCAGCCCCTGTGGTGCGGGTAACCTTATTATTAAACGCGGCATTGAAGTCGGCCATATTTTTCAATTGGGAGAGAAATACTCCAAAGCACTGAAAGCCGGAGTATTGAACGAAGAAGGCAAACATCAAACCATGACGATGGGCTGTTATGGTGTCGGCGTATCCAGGATTGTTGCCGCTGCCATTGAACAAAATCACGATGATTATGGCATTATCTGGCCAGATGCCATAGCGCCATTTCAGGTTGCCCTGATCCCAATGAATATGCACAAGTCAGTGCGTATCGCTGAAGTCACTGAACAGCTTTACCAGCAGTTAACCGAGGCAGGCATTGAGGTTTTATTCGATGATCGACGGGAGCGCCCCGGTGTCATGTTTGCTGATATGGAGCTGGTTGGCATACCTCATACGATTGTCATCGGTGAGCGTAATCTCGATAACCAACAGGTTGAATATAAAAACCGCCGCAGCGGTGAAAAAATGATGCTTGATATCGCAAATGTTGTTGCTGAAATTCAGCAACAAATAAGTCGTTGATATTATCCCTTCAAAACAGGCTGTGCTTAGTTTTTTTACGCTAAGCGCAGTCTGATTCTTAACCTTCCTTACATGTTATACCTCTGTCCAATGTCGCTGCATAACTATTAAATTAGATTATACTAAATTTTAATTGCTGAATGCCTGAAAAGCCATTAGAATTAAATTCAGTTATAACATTATTCATTTTGGTTATATGAGGGCGTTGTGCTGGCTGTATTTGGAGCACTGATTATTGGCTTAAGCCTTGGTTTGTTTGGCTCGGGCGGCTCTATTCTGACGGTACCAGTACTGCTGTACCTGATTGGCATGCCGGCAGAGCTGGCTATCGCCTCGTCCTTACTTATCGTTGCCGGCATCAGTTTATTTGGTTCAGTGCACAATGGTATGAAAAGGCTGATTAGCTGGCGTCATGTCCTGTGGTTTGGTGTGCCGGGCATGCTGGGTACTTATGGTGGCGCCTGGGTAGGCACTCTTGTCGATAGCCGTTGGCAACTGCTGGTGTTTGCGTTATTAATGCTTATCGCGGCGTGGTTCATGTGGCACAGCAAGCTCAAAGATATTGCGGGCCAGCACGTATTTAATAAAACCAAAGTGATTGCCGATGGTCTGGTGGTCGGCGCTATTACCGGTTTTGTTGGTGTTGGTGGCGGCTTTCTTATCGTGCCGGCTTTAGTATTCATGGGAGGCCTGCCCATTGCTATCAGTGTTGCCACCAGCTTGCTCATAATCGCGATGAAATCATTTGTTGGCTTCGCTAAGTATTTTATGGTTTACAGCGCTAAGGGCCTGCAGTTCGATTGGTCTGTTATTACCTTAATGATTATCGCCGGTATTGCCGGCAGTTATGTTGGCGGCTGGATAGGCCGGCGCCTGCCTAAAGACAAGCTCCAGCGTGGCTTCGCCCTTTTCTTAGTTGTGATGGCTGTCGTGGTTGTAAGTCAGTCGGTGATTTAAAAATAGTTAATTTGAATACAGGAGCATGTTATGAAAACTGCACAGCAACTTATAAATGAAGCAAAGCATAATATTAGCGAAGTTAAGGTTGCAGAACTGGCAACATACCTTGAGCAAACCTCTGAGCCACGGCTGATTGATGTGCGTGAACCAGCAGAATTTGCTCAGGGCCATATTGCCGGCGCTATCAATTACCCTAGAGGTGTACTGGAAATGCAACTGGCAAATCATCCTGCAGTTGCGGCCAGTGGTTGTGCTGCAGAGGTTGCATTGGCTGAGTTAGCCAGGCAGCCCTTATACTTAATTTGCCGCTCTGGCGGTCGTTCAGCCCTGGCAGCAGAGTCGTTGCAGCGTATGGGGTTTAATGACGTTTACTCAGTAGCCGGTGGCATGCAAGGCTGGCTTGACGCTAACTTAGCAACACAAACTCATCAGCAGAAGTAAAGGTGCAGCATGGATAATTTCACCCCGATTTCAGCCTTAATTGGCGGCAGCCTTATCGGTCTGGGCACCTTATTACTGCTGGTAACATTAGGACGGATAGCCGGCATTTCAGGTATTGCCAGCCAGGCTCTGTTTCAGAGTGATGGACGTAACTGGCGACTGGCTTTTGTTGTGGGCCTGTTACTTGGGCCTTTCGTGGTCGGTTTAATCATCAGTGATTTTAGCTTTAGTACACCAGAACTTAACAGCAGAACTCTGCTTGCCGGCTTACTGGTTGGTCTTGGCACTGCATGGGGCAGCGGTTGTACTTCTGGTCACGGTATTTGCGGAATTGGTCGCTTTTCGCCGCGATCCATTGCTGCCACCATGATGTTTATGGCCACCGGTGTCGTCGTCGCCAGTTTCTTTTAATTTGTGAGGTTTATATGCAACTGTTTTTTGCGTTGTTGTCCGGCTTACTTATCTCAGCAGGTATTGCTGTTTCAAAAATGATTGACCCACAAAAGGTACTGGGCTTTTTAGATTTAACCGGTAACTGGGATCCCAGCCTGGCATTTGTGATGGCTGCAGCTCTAGTGGTTTATACCATCGGCTACAGATTATCGCAAAAAAAGGGAGCGCCGCTACTGAGTAGTGGCTTTACCTTGCCATCAAAACAGCAGTTGGATCGGTCATTACTGATCGGGGCCGCTATTTTTGGTGTTGGCTGGGGGTTAGCAGGCTATTGCCCTGGCCCGGCCATTGCCGCACTACCGGCCGCCAGTAGTGGTACCGTGGGTTTTGTTGCGATGATGATTATAGGTTGGTTTATTGCGGGCAAAGTACCACTTAAAAAATAACATCCTGATGGCCATATTATTAAGTTGCTGGTTCGTCAGCGGCTAAATTCATTGCTATAGTAATTATAAACCTGACCACATTGAATAAAGCAGGCAGTTTACTCTGCCATCACCAATAAGTTGGTTGACGTGGATACAACGCTTGAAAATATCCTGCTGCATGTGTCATTAAGCCCGGTACTTGACAGTGGCGACAGCCAGGCTGCAGAATTGCTGTTACTACAAGCCTGCCTAAACGGGCTGACAATCTCCCGGGTCAGCCTTTGGTGTTTTGACGACAACCGCGAACTAATTACCTGCGAGCAATTGATTGATATCGACTTGCCCTTAAGTACCGAAAAATCTGTATTTTATCGTCAAGATTTGCCTGTTTACTTTAACGCCCTGGATCATCAGCGTGTTATCCGCGCCGACGATGCTTGCAACCATCCTGCGACCAAAGAGTTTACCGAAAGTTACCTGATCCCAGCCAATATTATGTCAATGCTGGATGTACCCATCCGATTTGGCGGCAAGATGATCGGCATTATTTGCTGTGAGCAAAAAGACACGTTAAAACATTGGACTGATGATGAAACTTACTTTGTTGCTGCGCTGGCGGATTTATATGGCCGGGCACTTACCGCTAGTCAGAAAAAAAAGTATCAACAGCAGCTGGAAGTTTTAAATCAACAACTTGAACAACGAGTTGTCGAGCGCACCAAGCAGCTTGAGAAACATATCCATGAATTGCAGCACACCCAGGCTCAATTGGTTGAGTCAGAAAAAATGGCGTCATTGGGTACATTAGTCGCAGGCGTAGCCCACGAAGTGAATACACCGCTGGGAATAGCTATTACCGCCAATTCACACTGTATAGAGCTGACTGATAAACTTCAGGAATTACTGACAAGCAATACCTTAAGCCGCAGTAAACTGGAAACGACTATTATGGCGTTACGTGATAGTCACGGTGTGATAGAACGCACACTAAACCGCTCTGCTGAGCTGGTTGTTAATTTTAAGAAAACCGCCGTTGATCAATCAAGTTACGACATTCAGACAATTAATCTGGCAGACTATATTCATACGCTGGTATCAACCCTTGAACCTTACACTAAAGCCTATAATGTGAATCATATTATTGAGTGTGACCAACCGGTAAGCATCACCACCTACCCCGGCGCTATTGCTCAGGTGATTACCAATTTGGTTATCAATGCCTGTATTCATGCCTTTGAACCAGGACAGAGTGACAACCAAATCGTCTTTTCCATCAATAAAAACCTGAAAAACACTGTTGAACTGACAGTAAAGGACAGTGGCAAGGGAATAGAGAAAGCTGAGCAAAAACGTATTTTTGAGCCGTTTTACACCACAAAAAGAAGTAATGGCGGCAGTGGTCTGGGACTGGCAATTGTTTACAATTTGATGGCAAGTACCTTAGGTGGTGCTATCAGCGTAGATTCTATCATCGGCAAGGGAACCTGTTTCCGCTTAACCTTGCCCAACATATGTCCGGGCGCTAAACGTAGTGCAAATCGCTGAACTACCGCATAGTATTTAAGTGAGCTGATATTATTTGAGCTGATGTTCGTAAAAAGGAATAAATGGCTTCGCTGCCGGGACTCGAACCCGCGAGCATTCAGGCTTGGGGCGTGACAGGCCGGCTAAGCTCATCGAAAAGAGCAACCGACTGAACTACCGCTGGGTATTGAGTAAGGTGCTGTTACGAAATGGAATAAATGGCGGAGCGGACGGGACTCGAACCCGCGACCCCCGGCGTGACAGGCCGGTATTCTAACCGACTGAACTACCGCTCCGCGCTAATTACACCAGACAATTTCATTTGGGTATCGTCTGGTGCGGCGGGAATGATACGGATAAGGCTAAAGCCCGTCAACTCCTTTTTCGTTGCTTTTGGCTATTCCTTAATCATCCGGCAGGGAAAGATCCAGAATATCATCCAGATCGTTGTTTTTTTGCGCTTTTGTTGGCAAAGTTGCTTTTTTAGTGCTGTTGCCGGCGGCTTTAGCTGGCTTGGCAGCACCTGTAGTGCTGGCAGATGACTTGCGCCAAAATAACAAGGCTGCAGGCTTTTTACCGCTCATAATTAACCAGATAGCAAGGCTACCGGCGATCAGAATAAACAAATTAATTCCAATAACCAAGCCCCAGGGAAACTCCGGTATTGGCTCGGATTGTTCCGCAGCACGCTCAGCAAGAAGTTGCTCGGGCAACTGTTCAAGTTCGGGCGCAGCGAAGGTTTGCTGATTCACCACAAAGCTCAGCTCCGGCATGGTTAACATAAACTCCCGACCATTCTGCCAGTTACCAAACACTGCGGTTTCCAGAATATAGCTGCCAAATCCCTTGTTCAGCACTTGCAGGGTTGCGTCGGGATTATCCTGCGCGTTCAGCGCAAAGGGATCAATGTTGCCATCAGGATAACGTATCCGTCCCTGGATCAATAAACTGTCTGCGACCACACCTTGCTCGGTCAACTTGAAAACAACCTGATGAGGCTCAGTGTCCGTTGCCGCCAGCTCAACCTGAGGAGTGATTGGCGCCGGTTTTAAAATAAGCGGATCCTGCTCCAGTTCGCGGGTATAAAGTGCGGTGCGAACCATGTATTTGGGCGTCCACTGGCCGGCCACGAAATCCAGTTTAAATTCGCCGGTAAATACGCCATCGCGGGCGCGCTCATCAAAGCCACGACCGTCATCGCGAAATGTCGCTACCTGAATAATGCCGCGGCCGAAGTTATCATAGTCAGCGTTGTTAGTGCTGATAAAAATCACTTCAAGCATCAACACTTCACTAAATTCGCGGGCATTAATTGCCGCTCCGCCATTAAGTATTCGCGCGGTGACTTTGACCGTTTCTCCAACCATTAAATTATCAGGCAGCGGATCAACATCCAGTTTAATATCGGTAAGCACCATAACACGACTTTCTGGCAGGATGCGGCCAATTGCTTGCCAGGGGCCAGGCATCGGGTTGTCAATTTCAATTAAGTCATAATTGGCCGCATCGTGCCAGCGTACCTTATTTTCTTCAGCCGTATTAAAATGCAGTTTGCTGCCATCCGGCCTGACCAACACTACCGATGCACTGCCAGGGCGGCGAAACATCAGCAAGGTTATGGTGTCTACTTCACTGTCAATCCGAAAACGATTTTCAAAAAAAGGAATTTGGTTTTTGGTGGGTAAGTCGTCGAGCAGCGCAAAACCATCGGTTAGCGCACTGTCTGGAGCAGCACTTTCTGATACTTTTTTTGCCGTTTCTCCGTTTGTAGTTGGCAGAGTCTCAGCCTGCGGTTGTTCGGCAGGAACGGCCGGATCCTGGCGTGCGTGGCTCGCTGCGGGCCAAAGCAATACCAGCACTAGCAAATACCACCACTGTGCTCTTAGTTGCGCCACAGGCAACTTCCTCCTTTCTTCTGAACTAAATCAAGCCGCGTTTCATGCGCTTGCAGTTCATCGGCCGATGCCTTAATAACCTTTAGCTTACTGCTACGAATAATAACCGGCTGGCCACTATCGCCCTGCTCTGCCTGATCCTGCTCTGCCGCCAGATTTAAACTGACCTGGCCGCCGGTCATCAGTAGGTATACGTCAGCCAGAATTTCTGCATCCAGCAAAGCGCCATGCAACGTTCGGTGGCTGTTATTGATGTCGTAACGCCGGCATAGCGCATCCAGATTATTTTTCTGGCCCGGGTGCAGTTCGCGCGCTAATTTAAGAGTATCGAGTACAGCACAGTATTCGTTTACCGGGGGTAAAGCCGGACGAAGCCGGGCAAATTCATGGTCAATAAAACCGACGTCGAACGCGGCATTATGAATAACCAGTTCAGCACCCTGAATATAATCAAAAAAGCTTTTCGCAATATCCCGGAATTTGGGTTCATCCGCTAAACGCTGGTTGGTAATGCCATGCACGGCAATCGCTTCGGCTTCAATTTCTCGCTCCGGGTTAATATAAACATGATAATTGTTACCGGTAAAACGCCGGTTAACCAGCTCCACGCAGCCAATTTCAATAATGCGGTGACCTTCCCGCGGATTGATACCAGTGGTTTCGGTATCCAGAATAATTTGTCGTTTTGCCATCAGAGATTTCGCTTTTTACTGCATTTAAGTTAGATTATACGCCGTTTTGCTTCGAGGAAAGGCTTTATGCAGAAAAGTGTTGCGATCTATACCGATGGCTCCTGTCTTGGCAACCCCGGACCCGGCGGTTATGGCGCCATTTTGGTCTACAACGAGCATCGCAAGGAACTGAGCGGCGGTTTTCGCCTTACCACCAATAACCGGATGGAATTGCTGGCCGCGATTATTGCACTGGAGAGTTTAAAGTCAGCATGCAAAGTCGATTTGACCACCGACAGCCAGTATGTGCGCCTGGGCATTATGCAATGGCTGGCCGGGTGGAAAAAAAATAATTGGAAAACCAGTCAGAAGCAACCGGTGAAAAATCAGGATTTATGGCAGAGACTGGATGCTGCAGCAACCAGGCACCAGGTAAGCTGGCACTGGGTAAAAGGCCATGCTGGCCACCCGGAAAACGAGCGTTGCGATGTGCTTGCCAGAACAGCCGCTGAAGCAAAACCTCATACTGTTGATGAGGCTTTTGAGCAGAGTCAAAAGTAGTCAACTGCGGCTGGTGCGGGGTCAACTGCTTTAGCTACAACACTCGCTTTGGCCCATCACAGCAACTCGCTCGCGCTTGCGCACTCACTCAGACACTCTGTGATGTCCAAATCGAGGTTCTAGCCGCAGCTGCCCCTCTGGTCAAGCCGTTATTCGCCAGATTTAGTTGTCTTTTCAGTACCACTATTCGCAGCCAGCATTTTTTCCAGCTCAGCAATAAAGTCTTTATCATCCGGCGCGGTGCGGCTGCCAAAATGTTTTACCGTTTGCTCATCGGCGCTGACCAGATACTTGTTGAAGTTCCACGATGGCGTTTCACCGGTTTTGGAAATTAACGCTTTAAATACCGGGTTCGCATCGTCACCTTTTACTTTAGTGGTGGTAAACATAGGGAATTTAACACCATAGGTCAGATAACACACTTCGGCCGTTTTTTCGGCATCGTCGTATTCCTGCTTGAAGCTATCTGACGGAAAACCTAATACAACCAGGCCTTTGTCCTGATACTTCTGATACAACGCTTCCAAACCTTCAAACTGCTTAGTAAAGCCACACTTACTGGCGGTATTAACCACTAATACGGTTTTCCCCTGATACTGCGCGCATAAATCGACCGTCTCCCGGGTGTTTAGCTGTTGCATCGCATGGCTGAGTATTTCACCACATTGATTCGCCATTGCTGGCATGGCCGTTAACGACCCTAACAGCGCCGCGGCACCTAACCATTTTTTCATCATAATTCTCCAGTGATATGTTGGATGTTAGCTTAGCTAGTACGTTAGCTTAGCCTAAACCGATCTCCAAAGCTGTAACCTCCCTGTTTAAAATCGATAAGTCAGCTTTAAACGCAATGTTCTGGGCTCTAACGGGTGCGAATGGCGGTCTTCTATTCCTGCAGCGGGCTCATCCTGTAAACGCGAGCTATAAAAATAGTCGATATCGTTATCCGTGCTATCGAGCAAATTTAATAGATCTACGCCAAACTGCCACTGTTGCCAGGCATATTGATAACCGGCATTTAATACGGTAGTAGCGGCAGAGCGTTGCTCATTAAAACTATCCAGGGTCCGTTTACCAAAATGGCGTAGCCTTAAACTGGCTTGCCAGGGCCGCTCGGCTTTATAAATGAGTCCCATGCTGGCAACCAGTGGCAATGAACCGTCAACATAATTTCCTTCCCCCTCTTCGATACCGGTGAAGCGGGATCGGGTTAATCCCAGCTCGGCATCCAGACTCCAGTTACTACCAAGCCAGTAATACGCTGCCAGCTCTACACCATAGCGTTTACTGCCGCGATTAGCTTCATTAGTACCGGCATCACCGACGTAAAGTAATTCTGAATCAAGCTCAAGATACCAGACTGCCACGGATGCATTAAACGCGGTGTAATCAAAGAAACGTAGGCCAAGCTCAGCTCCGTTAGATTTAACCAGTAAATCGACCGGCTCAACGGTTTCTAACGTTACCGGATCAGCTACTGTAGTGGCACCCCGGACATCATTGGAATGAAAGCCCTGGCCCGTATTCAGATAAGCCTGCCAGTTTGGTGAAAACTGATAACTTATCCCCGCTTTGAGAGTGACAATATCGTCCGAAGCGTCGCCAGAATTAGCCGTAGTTAACGCGCTATCAACCGCTGCGGCCATATAGTCGTAACGCAAGCCCAGATGAGCGGTCCAGTCGGCATTGAGCTGGATATCGGATTGGCTAAATATCCCAACAGAGCCTTGCTGTACTTTATCACGGCGCACGGTGTTTAACCGTTGCCGCGCCCGGGTATTGTACAACCCCACTTCTGCAATATCATCATAACGAAGCTGCACTCCAACAACATGTTCTATTGCAAACTGACCCACCCGGTGGTGCCAGTGATGACTTAACTCACCGCCAACAATCTGCCGTTGATCCACTTGCTGAAACTGATCACCATTTAACGGATCCGTTAAAAAGTAGGTAAAGTTAGACCAGAGGTCCATCTCAGAATCAATCACGTAGGCACTCGCCTGCCAGGCATCGCTATACCAGTTTGCCGACACGCTGTAACGGTTACTCTGGCCGCCAACGGTGGGATCCAGTGAGCCAAGCCGGTCAATCTGGCCACTGGCAACTGCCCGCTCGGGTATTTGATCGGCGGCGTTCCAGCTATTGTCATAGGCCATGGCCGTAACCGATAACTGACCGCTGCCCAATGGCTGGCTGTAGCGCGCCAATGCGTTTAACTTCTTAATATCTTCTTTAATATCTGTCCAGGGACCATCGTAGTGCTGCAACTCGCCGGCCAACAGCAAATTACCGTTGCCCTGTTTACTGCTGCCCTTAGCCAGCAGTCGCCGGTAATTATCCTGGCCAACGCCCAGCACCATTTCGGTTGGGGTGCGGTTCAACAGACTGAACCGGGCTGAGCCTGCCGCGGAAAAATCACCATCATTAGCCTGGTAAGCGCCTTTTTGATAAGCAATCTGACTAATAAGCTCCGGCATAATAAAGCTTAAATCGGTATAGCCCTGGCCATGGCCATGGCTTCGCATATTAATTGGCATACCATCAATAGCAGTACTGAAATCAGTACCATGGTCCAGATTAAAGCCTCTTAAAAAATACTGGTTCGCTTTGCCACTACCGCTATGCTGGGTGACCACCATACCCGGAATAAACTCCAGCACTTCGCCGGTGCGTAGCAATGGCCTGTCACTTATTTCAGCGTTGCCTATTATTCCTTCAGATGCTGAGCTGGCCTGGCCGAGTAAGTCGGTCTGCCGGCCTTTAATGGTAATTTGCTCCATAACATGGGCTGATAAAGGATCTGCAGCCAGCCGTGCTGGCAAACTGGCTAATGTGATGGCACTAAACAGTAAACAATATCGAAAGTTTTTCATGGTGCATCCTGACAAAGCGATTTAATAACAGGTTCAGTAAAGGGATACCGTAATGAAATCTAATAACGTTGCTTAATAAATCGGAAACGTAGCCGCATCTGCGGCAAGTACCGCATTGGCAGAAGCGCCGGGCACCTGCCAGGACAGCAGCAGCTTATGGCTGGGCTCACTGGCAAACAATGCCCGGTAGGTCAGTTGCCATTCACTTTTACCGGCACAACTGACTGCCAGCGGTAATACTAAATAAAGATCGCGTTGCAGTTGTTGCAACTGCCAATCCTCTGCACTGGCAGCGCTGATTTGGCAGGACGTACCGGCACTATTGAAGCTGATATTCTCGGTCAAATAGCGCTCAAGGGTAGGCGCACTATCCATAACCTGCTGCCAGGAGACCTGATGGCTATTGTCAGCATCAATGAGACGGGCCTGAGCCAGATCATGCAGCGCAACTTTCCAGAGCAGCACAGGTTGATCATTGCTGACGGTCACATCCATGTAGGCTGTACTGAATTTATGGGCCAGAGCTGCTGGAGCCACTAAGCCAGCGGCGATAAAACAACAGGCCAGTTTAACGTTTCGGTTCATTACTTGTTCCTTTGCTGATGGCGCAGCGCCAGCTTGCTTTGCTCTAGCAAAACAACATCATCTGGCTCTTTAGCGGTTAAATAGTTAAGTTCAGCCCAGTGCAATGCGGCTTGTGCATCAGGTGCCACCTTTAGAAAATAGTGAGCGATATCTGCGGCATGATCGGTATCACCACGCGCCAGCCTGACTGTTATTCTTTGCGCCAATTCAGGCTTGATAACAGGATATTTATTAAGGCGTTGCTCCGAAGCAGCCAGCCTTACCAGCAAACTATCAGCCAGTCCCAGCTGCTGATGTTTGGTCAGCAGTTGCTGATATACCTGGCTATCGTTCCCCAGAGCCAGGCTTAGGTCAGCCCACTTCAGCCACAAGCTGGTCGGTGCATCTGCCAGAACCGGGCTAAGCCAGTCCCGGGCCTCGGCCAATTGTCCGGTTTGTTCCGCTTGCTCAGCCAGAATGCCGCGCAGCCACAACTCAATAGCTATTGGCAGGCTCTGCTGACGCTGATACAAGGCCTGTAAAGCGGTGTAGCTTTGTTGCCAATCGCCTCTACGCCCGGCTACTTCATAGCTGCACACAGAGAATAAAAATAAGTCTTGCTGCCACAATCTGGCACAAGCCTGTTGCGCTGCCTGATGCTGTGCGGTTGCCAGATAAATACGTGCGGCCATCAGGCTGGCCGATAAATGTTGAGGTTGTTGCTGAAATACCCGCTCAAGCCGGGTTAAGGCGCTGTCAAACTGGTGTTGCTGCTGCTCAAGATCTGCCAGCAGTAGCAAGTAATCTATGCTTCCGTGTTTATCGGAACTGACTTTGCTAAGCCAATATTCGGCTTCATGAAACCAGCTGTCATATCCTGGCTGGCGCGCCCCTTGTAAATACAAGGCAGTCAGTTTCAGCAGATCACTGTCTTCTGGTTGCATGGTGATCCGTTGCTGCAATACCAGCATCTGATCGGTTAATGGCAATGCGGAGCCAATCGCCAGCGTCTCGGTTGCGGCTGGCTTATAACTCTGGGCATCGGCGACAGAACACCATGCAACAAGAAGTAAAAATAGGGAATATTTCATCGGCATGCTCTGATAGAAAACGGGGCGATTATCCGCCCCGTTTTAGTTACGGCTAAAGACCTTGTAGCAAATCGGCATAATCTGCTTCAGCCATAGCGTCCGCAGTAAATACCCGACCATTCACTGATAATGGTGTATCGGTCGCATCCTGACTAAAAGCGGTACGGCTATAGTCTAAAAATGATACCACTGCGACCTGAACATCAATCATCACGGTTGCCTCTACCACATTTTCACCGTCAGTGATGGTCACACTGAAGCTATCATCACCAGTGAATTCACTGCCAGGGGTATAAACAAACTGGCCATTGCTTTGCACATTAACCACGCCACTTGCCGCTGCCGTTACCAGGGCAAACCGTAGCAGATCATTTTCCGGATCCGACGCCACTAATGTGTCATTGATGGCCTCATCGGTTTCAGTTACAAAGCTGGTACTGACCAGCACAGGTGCCTCATTGGGTTTATCGCTGCTGTTACAGGCTGTAAGCCCCGCAACTGTTACCAGCACCAAAGCGGTTTTTAAAGCTAAGTTGTTCATCACAACCTCCTTAGTTAGGTGAGCCAGCCAGCGGCGTAAGTAAATAAGGAAACTCGCTGTTTAGCATAGTCGCATTCAGCGGTGCACCATCGGTAAATGGCACATTACCCACTGGCGCATCTTCCGGCATGCAATAGCCAAGGTTGGTTGGCGTACCATTTACCGGAATATCATGACACAGCGCACCCATTACCACCCGTAGCGCAATATCGACCACATCATCACCCGGACGACGACCATTAGGGAAGCCGGCTAAATCATCCCCTGCTACACCAAAAGCAGACTGCATTGCGGCAGGTTTAGCCGGGATTGCGGTATTCAGGCGTAACATTTCTGATGGGGTTACAGTAGCTAACTGATTAACGCCTTCGACTCCGGTTAAA
Organism: Arsukibacterium sp.; assembly: GCF_041616895.1. Taxonomy (GTDB): domain Bacteria; phylum Pseudomonadota; class Gammaproteobacteria; order Enterobacterales; family Alteromonadaceae; genus Alishewanella. Next base: position 10,711 of record NZ_JBFJPY010000043.1, on the reverse strand, counting down.
AATGCATTAACTAAATCCAGACGAGGAAAGTTAGACGGTGCCAAATCTTGAATGTCGGTTCCTAACGTGGCATTCACTGCATCTTTAAAAAGAATGTTCAGCAACGCGGGCAAACTTGGATGTGTCACATAATCGGCGAACTGACCATCATCTGCCGGTTTACTGCTGTTAAATTTATCTTTGTCAGCCAAACCAATAACCAGCTCATTGACTAGCGGATTACTTAAGCGGGATACCTGCACTAACGCCCCGCCATTAACTTCTGGTTTGGCGAAGGTAGCATTCGGGTTCAAAATACGTGCCTGCGGTAAGCTGGCGGTAGTCCAGGCGCCAACGACACCATTGCCACTGCCGGTAATACAGGCTGTTGGTACTTCAATGGCCAACGAAGTGACGTTTTTGTCCAGCAGGTCATCGTTGTTATCGCTTTGGGTAATACCACCCGGAAAGCCACCACCATCGCCAGCACCCGGTGCACTGTCACCTTCAACCGGGACGTAGTTCACTAAGTCGAACGTTTCCCCGAGGTTAACCACAAAGGGGTCTTTACGCTGACCAACAAATATCCGGCTCATCGCATCACAACCCGGCATGGCAACATCGTACACATATTGATCAGCATAAGCCTGGTAGGCTGCACTGCTGGTAAAGGTCTTATTACCAACATTATCATAGGGCTTGGTAAACTGCATGGCACCATCAGCAGGCATCAGGTTGCTAACATCTGCACCGTTAACCAGCTCGACACTGTAGTTCTCGATAAAATTAAGCGCGGCACTGCTGTCACTGCTGATCCCGCCAACATTTTTCAGTGGTACGCCCACCATCCGCTGGTTACCTTCGGGGCCGATGGCAAGTTGCACGCCATTTCCCTCATTCACCAAACTTTGGCTGAAGCGAAAATTAAAGCTTAAGTTAGGCATGGCATCGCCATCGTTGTCGATATGGATGCTGTAAACCGCAGCAGGGTCTAGTGCGAAGTAATTCGGGCCACCGTACGCGTCCTGCAGAGGAATATAATTGGCAATCAGGGTGACATACCCTTCCCTGCCGGTTTCGTAACTGTTAAACACGTAGAAGTCTGTTGCATCCACAGTGGGTGAACGGGTGATACTGGGCGCTTCACGGTGGCTTGATGCCTGAACATCGCTAACAATGATTGCCGTGCTTAACGCTGATGTAATCGCTAAAAATAAAATTGAACGTTGCATAACCTGGATCCTTTTTGATTTAAGTTGCCACCAAGTAACGACTGACTTCTACAACTGGATGCAGTTAAATAAAAAATAATTAAATAAAATAAAAAAACCGCCGAAGCGGTTTTTTTAAGCGGAACAGACTGCCATGGCTATATTGCAATAATCTCTGCAGTAAACAGCACGGGGCCGGTAGGCTGTCCGGTTAGAGAGCCACCTAACGGTTCAAAACTTACCGCCAGCGCAGCAATATCAATGCCCTGTGCAGCAACAGGCCACTGCACCACGCTTTCGCCTTGCTGTGGTAATAAGCCAAGCGATATAGGCGGCTGCCCATCGGCTGGTAACATCCAAAGTTGATAGTCGTTGTCAGTTGCCGCAGAAACGGCAGCGGTCGCTTTTAGCACCAGCTGTTGCTCCTGCCGTGACACCAGCCACAATGCTTTGGCTTCAGAGGTCTGAATAACCGCCACTTCGCTGTTAACCGGGGCCATCAGCATCGGCTGCAACAACACTACCGCTAATAATAAGCTGGCGGCTGTGGCAAGGCTTAGCCAGAATGGCCGCACACTTCTGCTAACAACTTGCTCAGGTGCAAGCCATCCAAGCCGGCGCTGAATTTTCTGCCAAACCTCGGCCCGCGGCGAGGTTGCAGGCAACGATGCCGCTAACGGGTTTAAGTGTTGCTCCCAATGCCACACCGTTGTTCTAACCAGAGCCTGGGTTGAAATAAGTTTTTGAAAACGCATGCGGGCTTTGCCGCGCATGCCACCCAGTACGTAGTTAACGGCTAAGGCATCCAGTCGTTGTTGATCTAAATAGTTCATCCTTCTAAACACCTCTTCAACTGGGTTAAACCGCGACGGATCCAGCTTTTAACGGTTCCCAATGGCGAGCCGGTATGCTCGGTTATTTCATGATGGCTCAGGCCATTTAAATACGCTAACTGAATAGATTGGCGTTGCTCCGGTACCAGCGCCTCCATACAATCGTCCAACTTAACCTTTTCCCTGGTTAAGCCCAAAACCTCCCCCGTTTTCACCTCATCAGGCAATTCGTCCGCGACATCAAGATGCTCAGCCTTAATCCGCCTCGACTTAAGCAGATCCAGCGCCCGGTAGCGGGTAATACTGATCATCCAGGTCATCACAGTGCCTTTTTCAGCATGATAATCTGCCGCGTTGTGCCAGATCCGGACAAACGCATCCTGCAGCACGTCTTCTGCCCAGTCGTGGCGACGAAGCAGGTGCAGGGATACAGAAAACAGCTTACCTGAACTGGCCTGATACAATTTTTCAAATGCCGCACGATTGCCATTTGCAGTGGCATATAACCACTCCAGCAGTTGTTGTTGGGTTGTTTCCATATCTGATCCTTTGGTGTTTTTTATAAGCTACGATACCGCTGGTCAATCAGATGCAGCCGTACATCCTTTTTTACCATCCAACATTATTTTTCAAAAACGGCAATAAAAGCCAAGGCGTACGCTATCATCTGCTTTCATTTTTGCTCAAGCCCATTATGCTTAGCACACTATCAATAAAATACCCTATTAATTAACTGAGTAGCCAATGCGTATTTGTTTTCTAATGTATCCGTGGGAAAAAGTGATGCCTGACGGTGACAGCACCATCCGGATGATCCACGAGGCGGTAAGTCGTGGTCATAGCGTGGCTATTACGCATGCCAACAACCTGACGGTGCGTGACAGTATTGCGCAGGCGTTTTGCAAGGTAGTAGTAAAAGGCCAGAAAATTTCCAGCAATATTGCCAGCTTTTATCAGAAAGTAGAATTTAATCAGCAAAAATTACCACTGGCTGCGTTCGATGCTATTTTCATCCGGCTAAACCCGCCACTTGACCCCATTGTGCTGAACTTTCTAGACTCAGTACGAGAAGACACTTTTATAATGAATGATTTGGATGGCATTCGCATCGCGAACAACAAAATGTATACCGCATCCCTGCACGACCCAGCCAACGAGTTTATTCCCATTACCCATGTCTCGAAGAATAAGGATTACCTGGCCCGGGTTTTAGCAGAATCAGCCAATGACAAAATGATTTTAAAACCGCTCAATGGTTATGGTGGCAAAGGTGTCATTGTTATGGAGAAGTCGGCCGTGCAAAGTGCCCGCTCTTTATTAGACTTTTATATTGGCGACGGTGATAGAGGCAACTACGTTATATTGCAGGAATATGTCGAGGGTGCAGAGCAAGGTGATATCCGGATACTGATGCTAAACGGTAAGCCTATTGGCGCCATGCGACGCATTCCGCCAGCGGACGATGTGCGCTCTAACGTGCACGCCGGTGGCACCGTGCTTAAACATCAGTTATCAGAACAGGAGAAAAAATTATGCGCCCACATTGGCCCACGTTTAGCCCGCGACGGTTTATTTTTTGCCGGGATCGATGTCATTAACGGCAAGCTGATTGAAGTTAATGTGATGAGCCCGGGTGGAATTGCCCGGATTAACCGACTTAACAAAGTACGGCTTCAAGAAAAGGTTATTGATTTTATTGAAAATATAATCGCAAATAAACAGGGAGTCTCGCCGCGCAAACAGGTATTTCAGCCTCTGTTGGCGGCAGCTGAATTGCAAATTGCGCTTGAGTAAAAAGTTTTTATCGTCAGTTGCAAAATAATTCACTGTTTTATCCGCCAAAATAACGGTAAATAGGCAAAAAAAACGGAGGTGTTGTCTATGTTGTTAGCAGTTGAACCACAAGTAGAAGAAGACGATATTGCCACTGACATTGAGCTGCGCAAAGAAGTCAGCAAAGATAGTAAAGCAAAGCAAAAATATGAAGCACGCCGGCGTATTGATGACCTGATTGAGCAAAAGCGACTGCGCCAGCTGCTGGATGACTGGGAGATGGATGACTAGTTAAAAAGCGTTGAAGCAAAAAAGGTGCTTAAGCACCTTTTTTGGATTCGAATACAGTAACGTGGTTAGTAACGGGCTAAAAACTCGGCACGGGTGCGGCCATCGTCTTTAAAAATACCGCCAAGGGCAGTGGTCTGGGTTTTCGAGTTCATGTCCATTACGCCCCGTGATTTAACGCAATAATGCACGGCGTCCATTGTAACCGCCACATCTTTGGTTTGCAGCAAGGTTTGTAATGCCAATAAAATTTGCTGGGTAAGTCGTTCCTGCACTTGCGGGCGCTGGGCAAAAAACCTGACAATCCGGTTTATTTTTGACAAACCGATAATTCTGCCTTGCGGAATGTACGCAACAGTAGCACTGCCGTCGATAGTAACAAAGTGATGCTCGCAGGTACTGGTAAAGCTGATATCTTTTACCTTTACCATTTCACGCACCTGCATTTTGTTTTCTATCAGGGCGATTTTCGGAAAGTTTTTGTAATTAAGACCGCCAAAAACCTCATCGACATACATTTTAGCGATGCGGTGTGGCGTTTCACTTAAACTGTCATCGGTTAAATCCAAACCTAGCGTGCTGACCACTTCTGTCATTAACTGAGAGATCTTAAGATACTTTTCATCTCTGGACAGGCCATTGTCCAGCATTGGGGTCTCTAACCCCTGAGCTTCGAGCGCACTGCGCACTAATACGGCTTCATCTGACAACATACTTTAAATCCAACTAAGTGTTATGTGATGCTTTTACGGCACAACAAAACCATTAGTTTAGTCATTAACTCAACTTTCTACGAAATACCCGAAAAATACTCAACCACTGTGACGAAATTGACTATTACTGCACCCGGGCCAGTGACTCCAGCAGCTCGCGAGGTTCAACTTCCGGACCGTTTAACGACTCGTCCCAGTTAGTGCCAATTAAGACACCATCGTCATACATTTCTTTTAACCAGCCATCGCAAAACACATCCAGTGGAATAGCTTCTGGTTTATAGCCTGCCCACTCGTCTGAACAATGTGCCTGGGCGTCAGCTTTGTTCGACCAGAAAGGCATCACATCAGTCTCTTCAAACTCGACAGACTCTACGACCAGCAAATCTTCGCCGTCGGCCAGGGTCCAGACGATGCCATTGGTTTTAGCTTCTTCAACAAATTTTTGATAACTCGGATCGTGTTCAAACTCGGCCATACTATACCTGCATTTCGGTGGCTTATAATGGCTGCTATTAGAACAGATTTAGCGGGTAAAAAGCCATCATTATCGTTGTCATAACCGGTGGCTTTCCCTGATGGCTTAAAATGACGTACAATTTGCGCCATCCTTAATAACTGGTTGCAATAACACTATGGCGCAATATATTTACTCAATGCATCGGGTGTCAAAAGTTGTCCCGCCGAAAAAAACCATCTTAAAAGATATCTCATTGTCGTTTTTCCCTGGCGCTAAAATTGGCGTGCTGGGCTTAAACGGTGCGGGTAAATCGACCCTGCTGCGGATTATGGCTGGGGTTGATACCGAATTTGAAGGTGAAGCCCGGCCACTGGCTGGTACTAAAATTGGCTATTTACCACAAGAGCCGGTTTTGGATACCACTAAAACCGTGCGGGAGATTGTCGAAGAAGCCGTTGCCGATGTCAAAGAAGCGTTTGGCCGGCTGGATCAGGTTTATGCCGCTTACGCTGAAGAAAACGCCGATTTTGATGCGCTGGCTCGCGAGCAAGGCGAGCTGGAAGCACTAATTCAGGCCAAAGATGGCCATAACCTGGATAATACCCTGGAACGGGCTGCCGATGCGCTGCGTTTACCACCATGGGACGCTAATATTGGTCATTTATCAGGTGGCGAACGTCGTCGGGTTGCCATTTGCCGCCTGTTATTGGAACGGCCGGATATGCTGCTGCTGGATGAGCCAACCAACCACCTGGATGCCGAATCAGTAGCCTGGTTAGAGTGGTTTTTACATGATTATCCGGGAACAGTGGTCGCCATTACCCACGACCGCTATTTCCTTGATAATGTCGCCGGCTGGATTTTAGAACTTGACCGCGGCTATGGTATTCCGTGGGAAGGCAATTACTCATCCTGGCTGGAGCAAAAAGATGCCCGCTTACAGCAGGAAGAGAAAACCGAAAATGCCCGCCAGCGTTCGATTAAACAAGAACTGGAGTGGGTACGCACTAACCCTAAAGGCCGCCATGCCAAAAGCAAGGCGCGGATGGCACGGTTTGAAGAGCTGCAAAGCCAGGACTTCCAGAAGCGGAATGAAACTAACGAGCTGTTTATTCCACCAGGGCCACGTCTGGGTGACAAAGTGCTGGAAGTTTCCCACCTGCGGAAATCTTTCGCTGATCGTCTGCTGATCAATGACCTGAGTTTCAGTGTCCCCAAAGGCGCGATTGTCGGTATTATCGGCCCGAATGGTGCCGGTAAGTCGACATTGTTTAAAATGATAACCGGCAGCGAACAGCCCGATAGCGGCAATATTGAGATTGGCGATACGGTGCATGTAGCCAGTGTTGATCAGTTTCGCGATAGCATGAACCCGAAAAACACGGTATGGCAGGAAATTTCTAACGGCCAGGATATGCTGCAAATTGGTAATTTTCAAATTCCCAGCCGGGCTTATGTCGGTCGCTTTAACTTTAAAGGTAACGACCAGCAGAAATTTATTGGCGAGCTTTCCGGTGGTGAGCGTAACCGGGTGCATCTGGCAGCCCTGTTAAAAGCGGGTGGCAATATGTTGCTGCTGGATGAACCCACCAACGATTTAGACGTGGAAACCTTGCGGGCACTGGAAAATGCTCTGCTCGACTTCCCGGGCTGTGCCATGGTAATTTCGCACGACCGCTGGTTCCTTGACCGCATTGCAACCCATATTCTTGATTACCGGGATGAAGGCCAGGTTAATTTCTTTGAAGGTAACTATTCCGACTATGAGGCATGGCTTAAAGCCACGTATGGCGCCGCTGCGTTAGAGCCACACCGGATTAAATATAAGAAAATTTAAGCGTTATCCTCTGACAAGGCCGCGATTGCGGCCTTGTTTTTTGCCAGTTGACAAGCGCTGACGGCCCTGTTGTTATAACGCCACTTTATTGGCAATACCATAGACATTTATGAGCACTAAAATTCATTTAACCCGTTATGCTAAATTACTGGCGGTTGCCAGTGTAAGTTGGCTGCTGCTTGCTTGCTCTGAGCCTGCAAAACCTGAAAACACCTCTGACGATGCGGTCAAATCGCAGCAAGCAAATCCTGACATCGTCCGGTTTCAGCAAGACGTGCATTACAAACTGGTAGAGAATATTGATGCTGAAAATGCTAAGCCGCCTTTTCTTGTGGAGTATTTCTGGTTTGGTTGCCAACATTGTCAGCAATTTGAACCCGTGCTGGAAGCCATTATGTTGCGCCGCCCTGAACTAAGCCTGGTACGTAAACATGCCTCGGCGGTAGCGCAGTGGCAAACCGACGCCCGAATTTTTTACAGCCTGCAGCAAATGGAGTTGGAGCACCTGACGGCACCGTTATTTAAACTTTATGAAGAAAAGCGCCAGCTTACCCCTTTAGATTTACAACAGTTTCTAATAACACATCAGGTTGATCAAAAAAAATTTTTTGATATTGCTGAAAACAGTGAACTGGTCGTAGAGAAAATGCGCCAGAGTGTCAGCGAAATGCAGGACAATAATATCCGCGGTGTACCCGCCTTAGTGGTTAATGGCCGCTACTTAATCACCCCAAACGAGGATATTAATAACCTGGATGCATATCTGGCACTCATCGATCACCTGCAGACAAAATAGCAGCATCCGAGCACAAGTTGCCAGGTGCACAACTTATCTCTGAGCTGATCCAAGATAACGGGGCCGGCATACTGTTATAAGCTTGTTTTGAACTGGAGAAATCGATGACGTTTTGGCAGGGTGCAACCTGGCTGCTTTGGCTTGGTTTACTGTTTCGGTTCTTTCCACGCGACGTCATTACCCGGCTGATGAAAGACAGCGGCTATCTGCACTTGTGGTGCAGTTCAGTGCTGATTGTTGCGCTTTTGTGGTTGGCTCAAGCCGGAATTCAACCAGGGCTTGAGCTGCACCTGCTTGGGATCACCACTCTGGTGCTGTGCCATGGCTGGCGGATCGCCTGGCTGATAGGTAGTGCTGCTATTGTCATTCTGCTTGCAATTGGGAAAATATCCCTGGCGGACACCGGCAATATTGCATTGTTGACGGTAATGCTTCCTGCCCTGTTTAGTTTTTTAATCTTTGGGTTGTCTTATCAATATTTACCGCGCCACTTATTCATCTATATTTTTATTGCCGGGTTTGCCAACGCCGCCTTAACCATTACTTTTAAAATGTTACTTACCTCAGCCTGGGTATACTGGCAAGGCGACTACAGCTGGAACAGCATTTACCAGAATTATCTTCAACTTGCCTTACTTATCTGGTTTGCTGAAGCCTTGTTAAACGGCATGGCCATTACGTTAATGAGCGTTTACCGGCCCCATTGGCTCAGAACCTTTTATGACAATGAGTACCTGTCGCCAGACCGTTAATAACGTAAAGTTTAGCGAGGCTATACCACGCCTTGCTGGATCATGGCATCGGCCACCCGACGAAACCCTGCGACGTTAGCCCCCAGAATAAAATTTGTCGGCTGATCAAGTTCAGCAGCGGTGTCTCTGGTTCGCTGATAAATACCCCGCATGATGTCCTTCAATTTTTGATCAACTTCATCGAAGGTCCAGCGCTGCATACTGGCATTCTGAGCCATTTCCAACTGGCTGGTGGCTACGCCGCCAGCGTTCGCTGCTTTTCCGGGTGCATAGGCAATTTTGGCTTGTAACAGCAAGTCAGCCGCATCGCTGGTACAGGGCATATTGGCACCTTCGCACACGGCTATGCAGCCATTATCAAGCAGAGCGCGGGCATCAGCTGCCGTTAACTCATTCTGGGTCGCACACGGGAAAGCGATTTGCCCCTGCAGACGCCATACCGCGTGACCATCTTCAGGATAACTGTCGCGGCTAATGTATTCTGCATCTGACTGACGTTTTGCATAATCACTGAGCCTGCCGTTCTCGACCTCCTTTATCTGCTTTAAGCAACTGACATCAATTCCACTTTTCTGATAAATAGTCCCCTGAGAGTCAGTGCACGACACCGGCTTTGCCCCCAACGCCAGCAATTTTTCTATGGTGTGAATGGCCACGTTGCCAGAGCCTGAAACCAGACACTCTTTGCCTTCCAGGGTATCTTTATTGCCTTCCAGCATATGTTCCGCGAAATAAACACAGCCATAACCGGTAGCCTCTTTTCGCGCCAGAGAACCGCCCCAAAGCAGGTCCTTGCCGGTGAACACGCCGTCAAAATTGTTGGTTAGCTTTTTATACTGACCAAACATATAACCAATTTCACGGGTTCCAACCCCAATATCGCCGGCAGGGACGTCTGTTCTGGGGCCAATATGCCGATACAACTCGTTGATAAATGCCTGGCAGAATCGCATTATCTCGCCGTTTGACTTACCCTTCGGGTCAAAATTGGCGCCGCCTTTACCACCACCCAGTGGCAGACCGGTCAGTGCATTTTTTAATACCTGCTCAAAGCCGAGAAACTTCATAATGCTGGCGTTAACACTGGGATGAAAACGGATACCGCCTTTGTAAGGCCCAAGGGCCGAGTTAAATTCTACCCGGTATCCTTTATTGACCTGCACTTTGCCGTTGTCATCAACCCACGCTACCCGGAACATAATTTGTCGCTCCGGCTCTACCATGCGTTCGATAATGGCATGCTGACAAAAGCGACTTTCTTCATCCAGCACCGGCGCCAACGAATCGAGTACTTCTTCAACGGCCTGATAAAACTCAGTTTGTGCCGGGCTGCTCTTCTGTAATTTAACAATAGTATTGTGGGTATAGGGCATATTTAAACCTTTGTTGTGTAAAGCAGTTCGCTGGTATAGCCTGTCAGCATTACCGCTAATTTCACCAATAGTGCACAAACTAACGCAATAAGTACCTGTTATGGATCACTCTTTATATTTTAGGATAGCTGGCTATAAAAATAGCATGCAACTGGCAGCTCTGGCTAACAGGCCGGCATTCAGTGCGTCGCAACCGCCGATACTCTGCCTGCATGGCTGGCTGGATAACGCCGCCAGCTTTCGGCCCCTGGCCAGTGAACTGGCTACTCTACCTATACTGGCACTGGATTTTCCGGGCCACGGCCTGTCGGCTGATCGAAGCAATGATGCCCATTATTATTTTTTTGACTGGGTAGAAGATCTGGTCGCGCTTTGTCAGCAACAAGGCTGGCAGCAGCTGACCGTGATTGGCCATTCCATGGGAGGGATGGTGGCAACTGCTTTGGCTGCGGCTTTCCCGGAGCTGGTTGCCAGGTTGGTACTGATAGATAGCCTGAGCTTTGTTACCGCAGAGCCTAAAGATACCTGTGAGCAACTGCGTCAGGGCATTGTGTCGCGGTTAAAAGCGCCGCCTGCAAAAAAACCGTATTACCAGAGCCTGACCGCTGCAGCTGAGGCAAGGCTACGCCAAAGTGATTTTAGCTTACAGCATGCATTGCTACTGGCCGAACGTGGCACCGTGACAAATCAACAGGG
>NZ_JBFJPY010000042.1:0-27801 GCF_041616895.1 Arsukibacterium sp. | reverse complement strand
TGCGGAGTGGCGTCGCAACACCGCGCGTTTGCGCCAGGTTGAGCAATTATTTCAGCGGGTAAAACAGCTGGAGCAACAATTACAGCACATAAGTCAGGATGGACAAGAGCCATCGACAGAGGATTAATTTTGGCCAATCAACTTAATAGCCTGCAAGTGCAAGAAATTATGGCGTTATTACCGCACCGCTATCCGTTTTTGTTAATTGATAAAGTGCTGGACTACACGCCGGGAGAATCGTTAACAGCGCTTAAAAATGTAACGATTAATGAACCGATATTTACCGGACACTTCCCTGGAATGCCAATTTTCCCAGGTGTACTGATCCTTGAGGCATTAGCCCAGGCAACGGGGATCCTGGGTTTTAAAACGGTAACCGAACGTTCTGAAAATGAGCTGTATTTGTTCGCTGCAATTGATGATGCCCGTTTTAAAAAGCCGGTAGTACCAGGTGACACCATGATACTGGAAGTGAAGTTCTTAAAGGAGCGCCGTAATATGTGGAAGTTTTACGGAGAGGCCAAAGTAGACGGTGTTATCGTGTGCTCAGCTGAATTAATGTGTGCCAGAAGAGAGTTATAACGTGATTCATCCATCAGCAGTTGTAGAAAGTAGTGCCAGGCTTGGCCAGAATGTAAAAGTGGGCCCTTTTAGCTATATCGGTCATGATGTTGTGTTGGATGATGATTGTATTATCGAACCCCATGTGGTGATCAAAGGTCCGGCGACCATTGGCAAAGGCAACCATTTTTTTCAGTTCAGCAGTATTGGTGAAGCCTGCCAGGACAAGAAATACAAAGGCGAGGCCACTGAGCTGATCATTGGCGACTTTAACGTTTTCCGTGAAGGCTGCTCTGTCCATCGTGGCACAGTGCAGGATCAGGGTAAAACGATTATTGGCAGCCATAACCTGTTTATGAATACCACCCATATTGCCCATGATTGTGTGATTGGCAGCCATACTATTTTTGCCAGTGGCGCGCAGGCTGCCGGCCATGTGCATGTTGGCGACTGGGCTATTCTGGGCGGTATGACGGGTGTGCATCAGTTCGTGCATATTGGCGCTCACAGCTTTTGTGGCGGTGGCTCTATTGTGCTAAAAGATGTTCCGCCTTACGTGATGGTGCATGGCGCACCGTGTCAGCCTGCCGGTATTAATGTTGAAGGGCTTAAACGCCGGGGTTTTAGCAGTGATGCGCTGTTAGAGATACGACGTGCTTACAAAGAAGTCTATCGCAAAGGCCAAACCGTTGCCGAAGCCTTAGCAGCACTTGAGACAAAATCAGCAGAGTATCCAGAGTTAAAAGCCTTTACTGATTTTATTGCTAACGCCAGTCGCGGTATTGTGCGTTAAGCACAAATGTAAATTACCTTATAAAGAAATGGAGCCTGTAGGCTCCTTTTTTATAAGGTGATAACAGCGTAATAGCCTACTGCAGTGCTATTGGATAAGGCCGCAAGTATTTCGACCTGGTAAAGGCTTGAAGTAAGCACTATTTCCTGTGATAGAATCGAATAACGATAAGAATAATCAGTTCATAAACGAGACTTACTTTGTCACATCTTAATATTGCCATGATTGCTGGCGAACACTCCGGCGATATCCTTGGTGCCGATTTAATGGCTGCGCTTCAACAGCGCCATCCTGATGCCCATTTTTATGGTATTGGTGGCCCGCGCATGCAAGCACTGGGTTTTAATGCTTTGTTTGAGATGGAAGAGCTGGCCGTGATGGGTATTGTTGAAGTGTTGGGTAGGCTACCGCGTTTATTAAAAGTAAAACGCGCTATGGTTGCTGCATTACTGAAAGATAAACCCGATGTGTTTATTGGTATCGATGCCCCGGATTTTAACCTGCCGGTCGAGCTTGAATTAAAGCAGGCAGGGATTAAAACGGTGCACTATGTTAGCCCCTCTGTCTGGGCCTGGCGCCATAAACGTATATTTAAGATCGCCAAAGCCACCAATATGGTGCTGTCGTTATTACCTTTTGAAAAAGCGTTTTACGATAAATACCAGGTGCCCTGTACTTTTGTTGGCCATACCATGGCGGATACCATGCCGCTGGTGGTCGATAAAGCCGAGTGTAAAGTCGCACTGGGGCTTGATCCAACCCGACCGGCACTGGCGCTGATGCCGGGCAGTCGTAGTAATGAAATTAACTTGTTAGCGCCTGATTTTCTGTCTGCCGCTACCGTATTGCAGCAGCAACAGCCGCAGCTGCAACTTATTGCCAATATGGTGACTGAGCAAAAGGCAGCGCAGTTTATGGCTATTAAACAGCAGCATGCACCTGATTTAATGATAAAGGTCCATATTGGTCAGGCTCGCCAGGTATTGTTGGCCGCAGATGCCACTTTTATAACTTCTGGTACCGCCACGCTGGAAGCCATGCTGGCCAAATGCCTGATGGTGGTGGCATATCGGGCTAACTGGTTAACGTATCAGATTGGCCGGCGCCTGGTTAAACTGGCGCATTTCAGCTTGCCTAATTTGTTGGCAGGACGGCCAATGGTAGCCGAACTGCTGCAACATCAGGTCACCCCTGACGCTCTGGTGGCGGCAATGTCGCCTTTGCTCCAGGTGGACAATAGCGCCTTACTGGCCGAATATCGTGATATTCATCAACAAATTAAATGTAATGCCAGCGTCCGCGCTGCCGAGGCCATTCTGGAGGTAGCAGGTTCTGATGCAGTGGCATAGACCCGATGTAACATTATTATGCGGTGTAGATGAAGTGGGTCGTGGCCCATTAATTGGCGCCGTGGTGACGGCGGCCGTCATTCTCGACCCTTTGCGGCCTATCAGTGGCCTGACCGACTCTAAGAAACTCAGTGCACCACGGCGCGAAGCATTGGCAGAGCAAATAAAAGCCAATGCTTTGTGCTGGGCACTTGGTCGGGCAGAGCCGGCAGAAATAGACGAATTGAATATCCTGCATGCAACGATGCTGGCAATGCAACGCGCCGTGGCAGCATTAACCATTCAGCCACAGTGGGTAATGATAGATGGCAATCGTTGCCCGGCGCTGCCAATGCCAGCCACTGCCGTAATCAAAGGAGATAGTCTGGTCGCTGAGATCAGCGCTGCGTCAATTTTAGCCAAAGTTGCCCGTGATGCAGAAATGACAGAATTAGCTCAGCGTTACCCCCAGTTTGGTTTTGCGTCTCATAAGGGCTATCCGACCGCGCAGCATCTGGCAGCGATTAGAGAGCATGGCATTTTGGCTGAGCACCGACGTAGTTTTAAACCCGTGCGCTTAATTGCCGAGCAATTGTCCTGATGAATACTCCGGCGTTTATTCACCTGCGGGTCCATAGCGACTTTTCCATGATTGATGGTGTCGCCAAGGTTAAGCCTATTGTCAAAGCTGCGGCAGCGGCACAGATGCCGGCACTGGCCTTAACAGATCAAATGAATTTTTGCGGTCTGGTCCGGTTTTACAGTGCTGCCCATGATGCCGGGATAAAACCGATAATTGGTGTTGATTGCTGGGTACAGCATCCGCTGCTTGGCACTGAAAGCGCCCGACTGTTGTTGCTGGCAATGGACAATGAAGGTTATCAGAACCTGACCATGTTGATTTCCAAAGCCTATCTGCGAGGACATGTCGCAGGTAGGCCGCAGCTTGATCATCAATGGCTGGCAGAACATAACCGCGGCCTTATCGTGTTGTCGGGGGGCAAAGACGGCCCGCTTGGCAAAGCGCTGGTAAAAGAAAATTCGCAATCGGTAACCGAATTGGTCAGCTTTTATCAGCAGTATTTTCCTGAGCGTTTTTACCTGGAGTTGATCCGAACTGACCGACCTGATGAAGAACGGTATATTCAAAAAGCCGTGCTGCTGGCGGAGCAACACCAATTGCCGGTTGTTGCTACCAACGAAGTAGTATTTTTAAAAGCCTCTGACTACCCGGCGCATGAGATCCGGGTCGCCATTCATGATGGTTTTACCCTGGACGATAAACGCCGGCCGAAGCATTACTCAGAACAGCAGTATCTGCGCACCGAGCAGGAAATGACGGCATTATTTGCTGATATTCCTGAAGCCCTGGAGAATAGTGTAGAAATTGCCCGACGCTGCAATGTCACGATCCGACTTGGTGAATACTTTTTACCGGCTTTTCCCACAGGCGGCATGACCGATGGCGATTTTCTGGTATTAAAGTCGCAGGAAGGGTTGGAGCAGCGACTACTGCAGTTATTTCCGGATGAGGCGCAGCGGACTGCGAAGCGACCACCTTACGATGAGCGCTTACAGATTGAGCTGGACGTTATCAATCAGATGGGTTTTCCGGGTTACTTTCTGGTGGTGATGGAGTTTATTCAGTGGAGCAAAGATAACGACATTCCCGTCGGGCCGGGTCGTGGCTCGGGTGCAGGCTCACTGGTGGCTTACGCGCTAAAAATTACCGACCTTGATCCGCTGGAATTCGATCTGCTGTTTGAACGGTTCTTAAACCCGGAGCGGGTATCGATGCCTGATTTTGATGTCGATTTCTGTATGGATCGCCGCGATGAGGTAATCGACCATGTCGCCGAAATGTATGGCCGTGAGGCAGTATCGCAAATTATTACCTTCGGTACCATGGCGGCCAAAGCAGTCATTCGCGATGTAGGCCGGGTGCTTGGCCACCCTTATGGCTTTGTTGATCGCATTTCCAAACTTATCCCTCCCACTCCTGGTATGACGCTGGAACAGGCCTTTAAAGAAGAGCCACGTTTGCCTGAGCTGTATGCTCAGGATCAGGAAGTGAAAGATTTAATTGATATGGCCCGCCAGTTGGAGGGAGTAACCCGAAATGCGGGCAAACATGCCGGTGGGGTGGTTATCGCACCCACTAAAATCACCGATTTTTCGCCGCTGTATTGCGATGATGAGGGGAATAACCCGGTAACTCAGTTTGATAAAAACGACGTTGAATATGCCGGCTTAGTGAAGTTCGACTTTTTGGGCTTACGTACGCTTACCATTTTGCAATGGGCGGTCAATATGGCCAATAGCCGGTTGCAGAAGGAAGGGCGTAAACCGGTTGATATAAACAGCATCCCGCTGGTTGATAAACGTAGCTTCGATTTGCTACAACGCGCCGACACCACGGCAGTGTTCCAATTAGAATCGCGCGGCATGAAGGATTTAATCCGCCGCCTGCAGCCCGACTGTTTCGAGGATATGATAGCGCTGGTAGCGTTATTCCGGCCAGGACCACTGCAATCGGGCATGGTAGATAACTTTATTGACCGCAAACGTGGCCGTGAAGAGATTTCGTTTCCGGATGCAACCTGGCAGCATGAGTCTCTAAGGCCTATTTTAGAACCAACCTACGGCATTATTCTGTATCAGGAACAGGTAATGCAGATAGCGCAGGTGCTCTCTGGCTACTCGCTCGGGGGGGCGGATTTACTGCGCCGCGCCATGGGTAAGAAAAAGCCGGAAGAAATGGCTAAGCAGCGCGATACCTTCCAGGAAGGTGCTGCAAAAAATAATATCGACCCTGAACTTGCCATAAAGATATTCGACCTGGTAGAGAAGTTTGCCGGCTACGGTTTCAATAAATCGCATTCGGCAGCGTATGCACTGGTGTCCTATCAGACGCTTTGGATGAAGGCGCACTTTCCCGCAGAATTTATGGCGGCGGTCATGTCGGCTGATATGGACAACACCGATAAAATCGTGACCTTGGTAGATGAATGCGAGCGGATGAAGTTAAGGCTTGATCCGCCTGACGTTAACTCAGGACAGTATAAGTTTACTGTTAACGAGCAGGGCCACATCGTTTATGGGATAGGCGCGATTAAAGGGGTGGGTGAAAGCCCGATAGACGCCATTATCGAAGCGCGAAATGAGTATGGTAGCTTCCATGACTTATTTGATTTCTGTGCCAAAGTCGATTTAAAACGGTTAAATCGCCGGGTAATGGAAAAGCTGATTTTATCTGGTGCCATGGACCAGTTAGGGCCCCATCGTGCCGCGCTGATGGCCAGCTTAGAAGAGGCCATGAAAAAGGCGGAGCAGCATGCCAAGGCACAAGCGGTAGGCCAGGACGATTTATTTGGTTTGTTAAGCCCGGAACCGGAACAGACGGCCAGCGCCTTTAAGCAGGTGCCACAGTGGCCAGATGAAGTCTGGCTC
This sequence comes from Arsukibacterium sp., assembly GCF_041616895.1. Taxonomy (GTDB): domain Bacteria; phylum Pseudomonadota; class Gammaproteobacteria; order Enterobacterales; family Alteromonadaceae; genus Alishewanella. The sequence goes on along the minus strand of NZ_JBFJPY010000042.1, from coordinate 21,669 downwards.
GATGGCGAGCGGGAAACGCTCGGGCTGTATTTAACCGGTCACCCGATCAACCGGTATGCTGATGAAATCCGCCATTATGTTTCCTGCCGTTTGGTTGAACTACAGCCGACCAAAAAAGATCAAAGTGTCCAGGTAGCGGGTTTAGTGGTATCAGTGCGGGTCATGATTAATAAAAAAGGCCGGCGCTGGGCCATTGTGACGCTGGATGATAAATCGGCACGGCTGGATGTGCGCTTTTTCCCGGAACAGCTGGAAACTTTTGAGGAATTGCTGCAAAAAGACCGTATTCTGGTAATCACCGGACAGGTCAGCTTTGATGATTTTAATGGTGGCCTTACAATGTCGGGCCGCGATGTAAGTGAAATAACTGCTGTGCGGGAAAAATCGCTGAAATCTTTGAATATCACTGTACAATCGGCGCAAATAGACCACAATTACCTGCAAAGATTGCAGCAAGTGCTCGATGAATTTAAAGCTGGTACGGTACCGGTAACAATCAGGTATCAAAGACAGGAAGGGCAGGTAACACTGCAGTTAGGGACAGCCTGGTGGGTGACGCCCGCCGACGCTTTGTTGCATCAGTTAAAACAATTAGCAACAATAGAACTGGAATTTAATTAATTAGGTAGTGATAGTCGATGATGCTGAATTATTTAGAGTTTGAGCAGCCGATTGCTGAACTTGAAGCAAAAATAGACGAATTGCGTAACGTCAGTCGTAATGGCGACTACGATCTTGGTTTAGAAGAAGAGATAAATAAACTAAAAGAAAAAAGTCTGGGTTTAACCAAGAAAATATTTTCTGAGCTGGGTGCCTGGCAAGTAGCCCAAATGGCCAGGCATCCACGCCGGCCTTACACTCTGGATTATCTGAAGCATATTTTCACCGATTTTGACGAGTTGGCTGGCGATCGTACCTATGCCAATGATAATGCAATTGTCGCCGGTACTGCCAGGCTGGGTGAGCACACCGTGATGGTGATAGGCCATCAGAAAGGCCGCGATACCCGGGAAAAAATTCGTCGTAATTTTGGTATGCCAAGGCCAGAAGGCTATCGCAAAGCGCTGCGCCTGATGGAAATGGCTGAACGCTTCAATATGCCTATTATTACCTTTATCGATACTCCGGGCGCTTACCCGGGTATTGGGGCTGAAGAACGCGGTCAGTCTGAAGCGATAGCCCGTAATTTGAAAGTGATGGCAGGGTTAAAGGTACCGGTTATTTGTACGGTAATTGGTGAAGGTGGTTCAGGTGGTGCGTTGGCCATCGGAGTTGGCGACAGGGTGAATATGTTGCAATTCAGTACTTACTCGGTTATTTCGCCGGAAGGCTGTGCTTCTATTTTGTGGAAAAGCGCTGAAAAAGCACCATTGGCTGCTGACGCCATGGGAATTACCGCTGAGCGACTAAAAGAGCTTGATCTGATTGATGCCGTTATTCCAGAACCGCTGGGTGGCGCGCATCGCGCACCGGAGCAAATGGCGCAAACTCTTAAAAAGACCTTGCTAAAAGATCTGGATAGCTTAAAAAAACTTGATACTAAAACGCTACTGGATAATCGTTATAAACGACTGATGTCATTTGGCTACTGCTAAGGCCGTTAGTCACACAGAAAACCAGCGCTTGTCGCTGGTTTTTTTATATGGATAATACGCGACAAGCGCGACGATATCTGTTGAACGACCAAAGCCACTAATGGATACAACAATTGGATACAACAACCGGGGCGGGGCAGCCTGAATATCAATGATAAGCGTAACTGAACTGGCGGCAAAAATCAGCGATTGCGGTGCTGCTAAGGTGGTGCTGGCGCTTAGTGGTGGCCTGGATTCTATGGTACTGCTTGATCTGCTGTGTCAGGCGAGAAAGCAACATGTTTTCCAGTTGCAGGCCGTTTATGTCAATCATGGTTTGAGCGCTGACGCGCAGCGTTGGAGTGAGCATTGTCACCGCGCCTGTATTGCCCGGGACGTCGAATTTTTCAGTTTGAAAATTAGTATCGACAGTACAGCAAATATTGAGGCTGCTGCGCGCGAGGGTCGCTACCAGGCTTTAGCTTCTTTTGTTGATTCAGCCACAACGGTGCTAATGACAGGGCATCATGCGGATGACCAGCTTGAAACCTTGATCCTGGCATTAAAGCGCGGGGCCGGTGCCGCTGGCTTAAGTGGTATGGCTGAGCAACGCCCCTTCGCCGCGGGTAGCTTGCTTCGACCATTATTGAATAGCAGCCGGCAACAGATCGAACATTACGCGACAACACATCAGTTACAGTGGGTTGAGGATAGCAGTAATCAGGATAATCGATTTGATCGCAATTACATTCGCAATGTTGTTGCCCCATTATTAAACGGACGCTGGCCTGCCTTTGGGCAAACGGCGCTACGAAGTATGCAACATCTGGCACAGCAGCAGCTGCTGCTGGATAACTATACCGAGCAGGCATTACTACTGTGTGCGGATGGCCGTCGGTTAAATTTAGAAGTTTTAGCGCAGCAAATGCCTGCCCAGCAGGATTTAGTGATCCGCCGCTGGCTGGCCGGCTACAAGTTGAACCCATCGAGCCAATGGCTGCAAACTCTCAGACAGCAGGTTATCAACGCCCGTCAGGATGCCATGCCGCAACTGGTGTTAGGTCGTTATCTGCTAAGACGTTACCAGCGCCAATTGTATCTGGAGTACCAAACTACCTTAGCGGTACCAGAGAGCGGTTTGTGTTGGGCGATGCAAAATAATCTGACTTTACCCGCGGGGCTGGGTGAGCTGGCAGTGTATCAGGCACCCTCATCTGGACGCCAGGCCATGCAGCAACGTGAGGTTATTGTCGTGTTTGGCCAGCTAAGTCTGCCTTTTAAACCCGCTGATCAGCCTCAGCATAAACCGCTTAAGCAATGGTTTAAACGTTGGCAGCTGCCGCCATGGCAGCGCGGGCAGGTGCCACTGCTACTGGATAACGGCGCTTTGGTTGCGGTGGCCGGGTATGCCTCTGCCATTAGCACGACAGAGGCGGATTGCTGGCTTGGCTGGGCGCGAAATTAACGGTGGCCGCCACCTTGAGTGCTTCTCTGCCGGTTTGCTTTAAGGTCGCTTTCCCTGATGCTTTCGCATCATAAAGCGCCCTGTCGGCGGCTGCAAAAAAATGCTCAGTCGATTGCATGGGTTGCAAATAGGCCAGTCCGGCGCTGGCGGTAATACCGTATTGCACGCTTTTGTGATGCTGATTAATGGCCTTTAACAGCCTGCGGGCCACTAAATCTGCGCTATCGGCATCTTCATCTGCCAGAATTACTGCAAATTCATCGCCACCAAACCGAAACAAGCTGTCAGTTTGACGCAGTGCGTCACGCATGCAGTCTGCTACCACAATAAGCAGCTCGTCACCCATGGCATGGCCATAGTTGTCATTAAGTTGTTTAAAGTTATCTAGATCCAGCAACAACAGCGCACAGGTTTGCTGGCGCCGCCGCGCCAGTTGAATAGCTTTGGCAAAGCTATCGTCAAAAAATCGCCGGTTGCCAAGCGCGGTGAGTGGGTCTTTCAGGGCCATTTGCTGCAGGCGTGCGACGACCAATGCATTGCGTAGTGCAAATAACCATTCGCTCTCCAATAGCACAAGATCACGTTGTTGGGTTGGGCTAAACGGCTGATCACTATGGTAATGCACTTCAGCCAGACACTGCTGATTTAACACCAGCAGGCTTTTGTAGGTGTGGCTACCGTTACTGGAACCTGCAGCCTGGTGTTCGCCAAACGCGGTATTGAGCCGAATGCCAGTGACACTGAGCAGCCGGCCGACATACATTGAAAAAATATCCAGTTGCTGCTGAATATCCAGACTGGTTTGTAACTGGCTGGTCAGAGTTTGCTCGCTGCAATCGGGCAGGCTGTCAGTCTGCTGACAGCGATTTAATGCTGCATAACTGGGCGCTACATCAAGCGCAAGTTCCCGGTTCATTATCGCGTCCATTACCCGTCCTTCTTAAAAAGTAATAACGGGTAACAGCAAGTTTCAGGCCAAATGTTAATTGTGTTTTATTTCAATTGGTTATATTGGATCTGTCTGGTAGGTCAAGAGTTTGACGGAACATTACTCCGGTTCAGCGGCAAGAAATTGCACAATCTGTTCCATCTGCCTGCAACCGTCGGCAAAGCCAAGTTCAATCAGGCGTCGGGTGTATTTCTGTTCAAACAATAAATAGCTCGCTAAGCTTGATTCAGAGTGCTGGCGGATCCCTAGGCCCCGCAACAACGTGCGCACCGCCAGGGGCAAACAAAGATAATATTCACTTGCCAGTAAATTAAAGTTTTGACTGGGGTTTATCAGCAGACTTTGTACCGGTTTAAGCTCAGTCTCAATATTATTGGCGCGCAGGGTTTCGACGGTCTTATTCACCCGGTGCATTCGCTCCAGATCAGAATTCAGGGTATCGGTAAAAATGGTATCTAACAAGTGGCCTGCTACTGTCGCTAAATCAGGATGATGCAAACTACGCCGGCTGGTTTCCTCTTTGCGGGGGTCTTCTACCCCGATAATCAAAATTTTATCGGCACCTAAATGGATCGGAGCGCTAAGAGGGGCCAACTGATTAACCGAGCCGTCGCCAAAATATTGCTGATGGATCCGCACCGATGGAAAAATGATTGGAATAGCGGCCGACGCCATTAAGTGATGCACGCCGAGTAACGTACGTTGACCGCACCGTTTTGCCCGGCGCCATTCCTCAGCATGATCTGACTGGAAAAACGTAATGGAGTCGCCGTTATTGTAACAAGAAGACGTAACAGAAAAGCTGGATAAATAGCCGCCCATGATATTACGGTCGATCCGCTGTAAATCAAGGATCCGGCCCAGCAATTGCTTCAAGGGTTTATTATCGAAAACGCTGACCGGTTTCTTGTTTGCATAATCGGCCTGAAAGGCCCCAAACACATTTTGCATTAAATGCCAGAACACTCTGGGATAGTCAGAATAATACACCTGGTTGGTATGAAAATGACGCCAGACCGATTCGATTTTTTTGACACCCAAATGAAAACACGATGCATAACAGGCAATACCAGCAGCATTAATTGCCCCCGCTGAGGTACCGCTGATAATATCAAAAGGTGCCGGGCTGGTTCTCGGGTAATGCTGGGCGATCGCTTTAAGCACGCCAACCTGATATGCAGCGCGAGCGCCACCACCGGTCAGTAACAGGGCCGTTTTTTTTCCGCTCTGTGGACGTTGTCGTACCATAGTGTTATTGAACTTTTCTACTGTATACTGCTCTGTGTTGCTATATTGCAATATATCTTAGCCACTAACAAGGAGTCACTTATGACGGCGCAACCATCGGGTAGCGGGCAGCAGTTGTATTATGCAGGCATTGCAGCAGTCGTTATTGTCATTTTACTGGCATTGTGGATGTTATTTAAACCAGCATCAGAGACAGCGCCTGAAGTTATTACCCCGGTACCAGTCCCCGCAGAAGTGGTGGTTGAACCCATACTGCCGATGCCGGTTGATGAGCCAAAGACGGAGCAGATAGCCGTTGCTGAAACAGAAAGCACACCCGAGCCAGTCATCATTGCGCCGCCGGTTGAACCCCTACCCACGCTGGAAGCGTCTGATCCGGCGTTAAAACAAGATGTGTTGAAATTGAATTGGCAACCGGGTTTGGCAGGGTTAATTAATACCAAGCAGATGATCCGAAATCTGGTGGTAACAGTCGATAATCTTGCACAAAAACAATTGGTTGCAAAGCACCCGGTAGTGGTGCCGCTCGACCAGCCATTTATTACTATCGCCGATCCAGCAAGCCAGACTTACCAGATAGATCCGGCAAGTTACCAGCGGTATGAGCCTTACATCCGGTTGCTTGAAAGTGCCGAGCCCCAACAATTACTAGCGGTATTTAAGCGCTATCAGCCTTTGTTTGAGCAAGTCTTTGGTGAACTGGGTTATCCTGAGCTGACTTTTCAGCAACGCCTGCAACAAGCGTTAACCTCGTTTTTAGCCATTGAACCAATGTCGGTAGACACCACATTGGTTCGAAAATCAGTCGCGTACACCTACGCTGATCCTGCGGTAGAAAGTTTAAGTGATTTGGAGAAGCAAGTTATCCGTTTGGGCCCGGATAATCATCAACGATTACGTGCGGTGGCAAAAAACTATCTGGCGTTACTGGAAAGCCGCGAGTGAAATAACCGTTGTTCAGGCGCACTGCTGCTTAAACATTGAGCAACAAAGCAGTGTTGCCGCTAAATCACTTGAAACCTGGCAGGCCATTGCGCATAATGCGGGCCTGCCGCTCTGGTGTAACTTATGCGGCACTCAATGGTAACTCCATTGGTCCTCTCGCAATGCTAGTAGGTTAACCTGGTCAGGTCCGGAAGGAAGCAGCCACAGCTTATGATGCAGGTGCCGGGATGTGGCTGGTGGAGTTGCCACCCACTTGTACTTTCTTCTTATAATCTGCGCTAACAATATCCAGTGCGGCTAAGATGTCGTTGTCAGAGACGTGCTGCTGTTCTAATAACATAATTAAATCAACGGCCAGCTTAACGTGCACCGGCGCATTGGCTAAGCCGCTGTTAGTGTTCTGGCTATCGTCAGTCACTTAGTTGCACCCGCAACCCATCACTTATTGTCATCCAGAAACTGCCTGGCCCTGCTGACGGCCTCTTTTACTTTCATTTGCATCTCAAAGCGTTCACTTTGCGGTAAGTAAAACGACATATCCACCTCATAGCGAATATAGCGTGGTGGTAGCAAATTCAATGATATACAGCATAAATCTGCCAGATACTCACTGTCTTTATTGCTGTCAAGTTCCAGCTCTACAATATGGTCAAGTAACAGTTTTTCATAATAATTATGAATATCATCATCCAGTTTCATAAGGGCCTCTGTCTGCTAAAACGTCAGGCCAAAGCATAATCAGCTTTACATGAAAACACCACCTAAAGATTGAGTTAACGAAGCACGCTGTTACAATGCCCGGGTCAAGACTAGCGGATCCCTGCAATGCAAAAGAATACCACCCCCTGTTACTATGGCGATTATCTGCAACTGGATAAAATACTCACCGCCCAGGCGCCAGAGAGCGCGAAGTACGCCAATGAAGCGCATGATGAAACGCTATTTATCGTGGTTCATCAGGTATATGAGTTATGGTTTAAACAAATTCTGCATGAATTAAAAGCCGTTATGGCGGTATTTGCCGAAGCTGAAGTAAAAGATCAGCAGTTAACCGGTATTGTGCATAAGTTAAAACGGGTGATTAGCATTCAGCAATTGTTGAATCAGCAGATAGCCATCATTGAAACAATGACGCCGCAGGATTTTATGTCGTTTCGGGACTATCTGGTGCCTGCGTCGGGCTTTCAGAGTGTTCAGTTTAAAATGCTGGAAATTGGTCTTGGCCTGAAAAGCGAATATCGGATTGATTTTGATAAGAACTCTTTTTACAGTCGCCTGAACGCGCAAGATCGTCATTTTTTAGAAGCGCTGGAAACAGAGCCAAGTTTGTTTGAGCGGATAGAGAAATGGCTGGAGCGCATGCCTTTTTTGCAGCTTGATGATTTTAGTTTCTGGCAGATGTATCACAATGCTACTGCGCAAATGTTAGATGACGATGAGCGCACCGTGTCGGGCATTGAGCAGATTTCCGAACCGGATCGCCAGTTGCAGCTGGCAGAAATTGAGCGCACCAGGGCAAAGTTTGCCGCGTTGCTTGATCAAGATAAATACCAGGAGCTGCAAGCGCAGGGCACCTTCCGGCTTAGTCAGCGCGCCATGCTCTCGGCGTTATTTATCAGCCTGTATCAGGAAGAGCCGGTGTTTAATTTGCCGTTTCAGCTACTAACCTGCTTAACTGAAATTGATGAAAACCTGACGATATGGCGTTATAAGCACGCGATGATGGTGCAGCGCATGTTAGGAACTAAAATTGGAACAGGTGGCTCATCGGGCCATGATTATTTAAAACGGACCACTGAAAAAAATCGGATTTTTACTGATTTATTTAATATGGCGACGTTTTTGTTGCCAAAATCTGACTTACCGCTTTTGCCAGCGCAGGTTAAACGCAAGTTAGGTTTTTATTTCGGCCCTGAGCGGTAAATTACAAACTGAAAATGCCGCCTTAAACAACTGTAAATGCAGTTGGGTCAGGGCGGCAACATCTCGCTGGTAACCCCCGCCAATCACGGCGGCGACCGGTATGTGCCGATTACGGCATGCACTGATAACCAACAGATCCCGTTGATAGATTGCTTCTGTTGAAATATTAAGCAAGCCCAACTCATCCTGTTGGTGGATATCGACACCGGCGTCATAGATGACCAGTTCTGGCTGATGCCAGTTTAATAAGGTTTCCAGGCTTTGGTTAACGGCTTCAAGATACTCCGCATCATTACAGTGTTTCGCCAGGCCAATATCCCAATCGGAACTGATTTTTCGGGCTGGAAAGTTCTTTTCGCAGTGAATTGATGCGGTGATAATGGCCGGCTCAGCACTAAAAATGCCAGCAGTACCATCGCCCTGATGCACGTCCAGATCGAAAATCAGGATCTTACTCAGCCCCTTGGTCAGCATAGATTGCGCGGTAAAGGCTAAGTCATTGAACACGCAAAATCCTGCGCCTTCACTTTTTCTGGCATGATGATACCCACCACTTAAATGCAGCGCGATCCCGCGGTTTAACGCCAGTTCAGCACAAAGCCGGCTGCCCGCTAACGATACCAGCGAGCGATCAACCAGAGCTTGCGACCAGGGGAAGCCAATCCGGCGCATGGCCTGCGGGCTGATTGTGCCCTGACAAATACTGTCAATATAGTCGGCGTCGTGGATACCGCTAAGCTCTGACGCACCTATGGGCTCTGGGGTACTGAACGCCTCTGGTTGCACGCCTGTGGCCAGCAACGCCTGATACAAGGCCTGATATTTGGTTATGGGATAGCGATGACGCTCTGGCAAGCTGAGCGCACTGTAGCAGGGATGATATACCAGGCCTGGAGCTGACAACGCCATCAGGGGATTTGCCGCTCATGTTGTAAAATGGCCTGTTCTACTTCAGTTATTGCCCGCCGGCAACGGCCCAGTCTGGCATGCAGTGCCAGGATCCGGTTCGCACTATCATCACTTCGATAGCGTTCTGCTTGCTCAATCATATCCAGTAAGCGGCGCTCGAACTGCTGAAACTCTGTCAATTGCTGATACAGGCTTACTGTGCTGCTGTGCTGCGTAGCTGCTTTTTCAGTTTGCTTACTGCCAGGCTTATTGAACTGAATAGCGCGTTGAAACTTACTCCGGGTTTGCTGGTTGCTAAAAGCACGGGTTAACGCGTTCACCTGGGCCGCTAAATGCTCGGCTAATCGTTGCTGACTGGCCAAAGACAGCGTGTTTTGTTTATCGCTTAACCGCTGCAGGTTGCGGGAAGCATCTGCAACATAATCAGCAAGATCCGGCGAGTGACAACTGAACAAACCGCTTTCAAACCAGTCTTGCGGCTTGCCGGGCTGGCGTTTTGCATCTATTGCACAGGCGCGTTGCTGTAATTCATGTAGCTGGTTGGCTAAAATCTGCAGGGCGCTCATGTGGCACTCCAGGCTTGCCAGGCCAGACGCAGGGCGATTGCTATCACGACACTGATAAACACCGGCCTGATAAATTTACTGCCAAAGCGAATAGCGCTGTGCGCGCCAAGAAATGCGCCAAGCATCAGACATAAACCCATCGCAATACCCAGCACATAATTGACATGGCCCAGCGCCATAAATGCCACCAGCGAAAAGCCATTACTAATAAAATTCATGGTTCTGGCAACGCCGCTGGTCAGTAACAGGTTTATTTTATACATGGCCATGCTGGAGACCATCCAGAAGGCTCCAGTGCCAGGACCTGCCACCCCGTCATAAAACCCCAGCGTTAAGCCTTGCAGCCGTTGTTGCCAGAATAACTTAGCGTTTTGTTGCGGCAATTGCAGCCGATCATCTGGCTGAATACGGTTAAACAAGGTGTAAATTGCTGCCAGTAAGATCAAAATTGGTAGTAGTTTCTCCAGTAGCTCAGTACTTAGCTGGTCGACCACCAGCGTGCCAAGTATTGCACCGATAGCCGTGTACCCGATACTGCGGCGCCAGTAATGCGGATTAAATAATCGCTTACGATAATAAGTAAGTGACGCAGTTAGGGAGCCAAAGGTGGCCGCCAGTTTGTTGGTGCCCAGCACCAGGTGAGGCGGTAAACCAGCGGTTAATAATGCTGGCACGGTTAACAAGCCGCCACCGCCGGCAATGGCATCAATATAGCCAGCGACAAAAGCAACTGCACAGAGGATCAGTAATAAGTCGGTGGCGGGCAGCAGTTCAGTTAGCACCTGGTGGTATCCTGTCTGTACTTATTCATCAACGTAATCAATTTCGTTAGTACTCAATCTGGCGCCGAAAAGGCGGTAGGGTATCGAGCATGGCTTTGCCATAGGATTTGGTGACCAGCCGTCGGTCCAGAATGACAATCCGGCCCTGATCCTGCTCCTGGCGTAGCAGTCTACCACAAGCCTGCACCAGTTTCCTGGCAGTTGCCGGGATCGCCAGTTGCACAAACGGATTACCTCCCTTGCGGGTTACCGCTTCGCTCATCGCGGCTTCAAGGGGGGAGGTGGGTACGGCAAATGGTAACTTGGTGATGATCAAGTTAGTGAGCAGCTTTCCTGGCAGGTCCAACCCCTCAGAAAAACTCTGGGTGCCGAATAAAATACTGGTTTTATCATGCTGACAGTTTTGCCGGTGTAAGCTAAGCAATGACTGGCGGGAGGCTTCGCCCTGAACTAGCAATGAAAAGCCCTTGGCCCGCAATGCCTGTGCTACCTGCTGCATTTGCCAGTAAGATGCAAATAGTACCAGGGTGCCCTGATGTTGGCTGAGGTAGTCAGGAAGTATCGCGATCAGCTCATCGGTATAGGCATTGGCTGTCGGGTCGTGCTGCATTTTGGGCAGGAGTATCACGCCGTTTTGCTGATAAGCAAATGGCGAGTCGACCCGCAGGGTCTGTAAGCCGGGATGTTCGTGCAGACCGAGCTCGAACTTTATATGCTCAAAAGAGTTCAGTACGGTTAGGGTTGCTGAGCATAAAATGCTGGCATAGGCCTGAGAAAACAGCATGTGCTCCAGACTTTGGGCAACACTTAACGGACAAGCATGAGCGGTTAACTGCCCATGCTCGTCTTTTGCTACCCAACGTGCCTGGTACGCAGGTTCTTTCTGTGGCTGGGCATACAGGTGCCATAATCCATGTTGCTGTTCCAGCTTTTGTGCCAGCAGGCTTAGCTCCTGCAGCAACTTGCTTTGATTTTTTTGCTTGCCGGGCGTTAATGCCACCTCGCCCATAGCTGAACTGATTTTATCAAGCACCCCCAATGTTTTCTGAGCGCAGCTGGCAATCGGCTCTGCTTGCTTTTGCCACAGCGCAGGCAATGCCGCATGCTCGAAGCGATATTCGGTCTGACTGGTTTCGGGGAACCAGCGGCTTTGCCATTCGGTCAGACTCCGCTCTATCGGTTTTAATAAACCAAGCAGCTCGTTACGATAATCGTCAAGTTTCAGTAAGTCTTTTAAACTGCTCTCGGGTAAAGTCTGAATTAACTGATGAGCTAGCTGCCCCAATTTATCGAGCCACACGTGGGGTTGGCTTAACTGCGCAAAAGCGGCAAAGTAATCACGACCACACGCCGGCAAGTGATGGGCTTCGTCAATCACGTAAATGCAGTCTTCCGGCGGCGGCAGAATAGCGTTGCCTGCGGCTAAATCTGCCAGCAGCAAGCTATGATTGACAACAAGTACCTGAGCATCATTGACCTCGGCCCGGGCCAGATGGAACGGACATTGCTGATGGCGTTTATCGTGCTTACTACAGTGGTAAGGATCGGCGCTAATGCTATGCCATAGCGCCTCATCAACTGCCAGTGGCAGGGTATCCCGATCCCCCAGCCAGCTTCGTTGTTGCCACGCCTGTTGCAGCGTTTCCAGCACGGTGAAGTGATTTCGCTCAGAGCTGGTTAATAAGTCTGGTTGAATGAGCTGCTGTTTTAAACGTTCAATGCAGGCATAACGTGAGCGCCCCTTCACCAGATTATACTCAAACTCAATTCCGCTGTGCTGGCGAAAAAAAGGAATATCCTTATTGACCAGCTGTTCCTGCAAGGCCACCGTTGCAGTCGCAATCACCAGTTTTTTCTGACGGGCCAGAGCAATAGGCACCGTTGCCAGCAAATAGGCGAGTGATTTTCCCGTACCGGTGCCAGCTTCTATAAGACCAATGCGGTCGTGGCGATGATAATGACCAGCAACAATATTAGCCATTTGGGCAATCAGTTTATTTTGCCCCGGTCGGTTGTGATAATTAGGCAATGCCGACTTAAGCTTTTGCTGGGCGTCGCGAATTTGCTGTTTTAACGTTTCAGAGAGCATCTGTGCGGTTGACATAAGTTAGTCGGTTGCCTGTATAGACGTACAGTTTTGCAATTCTAACCAGCAAATTGTTTTTTAGCAAAGGTACTAATGAGCTCAAAGCAGGGTGAACAGGGCTTTAAATATATTTAGTTCGATAAAGCAAGAAGATGAAATTCGACGATTATGGTGATAATGTAAACAATTAATTACGAGCTATTCGGCTGTTTTAGCGGAGCTTTGCTGAAAAAAACAACACTTCAGCCGGATAATTGGGCTAATTTGTGGCTAAATGAGGTAATTAACTCCGTTTGGCGCTATTTTAGAGCAAAACTGCCCCAAATGCGGGATTGACTAAATATCGTCCAAAACGGCAATGTGACAACTGCCGCGCGAAATTGTTCAATAAAAGCTGTTGACCCTACCGAAAAATACCGTTTATTATCAGGTCGCGACAAATCGGATAATATCCGGGATGAATGGAGTGCCAATTGCCTTAAAGATTGGTAACTGTTTAAAAATAGAATCACTAGCGAGATAGTGGTCCAGGGAGAAATACATGTATACAAATAATAAATTAAATAAAGCTGTGCGCTTAGCTATTGCCTTCGGCGCAGCTTCAGCTACTGCTTTTACTGCGTCAGTAACTGCAGCAGAAGAAGATGAAGCGGCTAAGGTAGAACGTATTGAAGTTACTGGTTCGCGTATTAAACGTACCGACCTTGAAGGTGCAGTACCAGTTACCGTTATCGACCGCGCCGCGATCGATTTCTCTGGTCAGACTTCAGTATCAGACTTGATTCGTAATATCTCTTTCAACACCTCTGGTTCTTTCCGTCCACAGTCTGGTAGTTCGGCTCAGGGCGTATCAAGTGTTAACTTGCGTGGTCTGGGTGCAGAGCGTTCTCTGATCCTGGTTGATGGTCGTCGTCTGCCTAAATCACCATCTACTGGTAACTCGCAGGATTTGAACTCTATTCCTATGGCTGCAGTTGACCGTATTGAAATACTGTCAGACGGTGCGTCAGCGGTATACGGTTCAGATGCGATTGCCGGGGTAATCAACATTATTACCCGTAAAGATTTCAACGGCGTTGAACTGCGTCTTGGTAAGTCTGAAATCAGCATTCCTTCAGAAGGCGGTGACCGCGAAGAAGGTTCAGCGGTATTCGGTTCAAGCTCTGATAACGCCAGCGTTATTGGTGGTGTTTCATGGAACAACCGGGACATTATTTTTCACCGTGATTTCCCATGGGTAGGCCCAGGTGCATCGTCATTTGGTGTTAACTACCGTGATACATCAAGCACGCCAGGTGCTAACCGTGCTTTCCGTTCTATCGTTAGCGATGCTGAATGTAATGGTTTAGAGAACTTCTTCCGTACTGGCGCTATCTGTGCTTATAACTTCAACGCGACCAACGCGAACGAAGCATCAACCGGTAACTCGTCAGGTTTCTTAAAGGCTGAGTACAACGTTAATGATGACTGGAAAATTTTCTCTCATACCTTAATTGCCAAGACTAAGTCTTTTGGTCGCTATGCGCCGCCATTAAACGACAGCACGCCATTAATGGCTGCTAACAGTCCAAGCAACCCAACTAACCCACTTAGCCCGTACCACGATGCGACTAACCCTGATCATCAGAACAACCGTATCGTTGAGTTCCGTCACCGCTTTGCTGCGCTGGGAACGCGGGATAGCCAGGTTGATAACTGGTCAACCGACTTCTTGGTTGGTGCAGAGGGTATGATTGGCGACGTAATTGTAGATTTTGGTGTTCGTAAAAACAAAACCAAAACTTATGAAATCGGCCGTAACTACTTATTAGGTACTGCAGCAATCAATGCAATTAACGATGGCCGTTATTTAGTAGGTGACCCGTTCGGTGAGCGCTTCACTACTGATGCGCAGAGAAGCTCATACCAAGGTTTATTAAACAGCTTGAAAGTGACTACTGCTCGTATCGGTATTTTCGATCAGGAAGAAGCATTTGCGTCAGCATCTTTTGATGTAATGGATTTAGAAGCGGGTACCATTCAGGCGGTATTCGGTGCTGAATACCGTAAAGAAACCTATGCCGATACTTATGACTCACTGTCAGAAGCAGGTGTTGTAGGTGGTTCAGCAGGTAACAGCGCTGGTGGTTCACGTGATCTGAAGAGTGCTTATGTAGAAGCATTGGTACCTGTTATTGATGGCCTTGAGTTATCTTTTGCTGGTCGTTACGATAAATACTCAGATTACGGCAACGATTTCTCGCCAAAAGTGGCGTTGCGTTATGACGTAATGGAAGGCTTGGTACTGCGTGCATCATACGGTGAAGGTTTCCGTGCACCAACTCTGGATATTCTGACTCAGAAGCCACAGCCAGGTAACCCATCAGTTCAGGATCCTGCAACTTGTCAAACATTAGGTCAAGCGGCTAACTGTACTGTACAGGTAAGTGCTATTACTCTGGCTAACGAGTCACTGAGCTCAGAGACTTCTAAGCAGTTGTCAATAGGTACAGCTTACCAGCCAACAGATTGGTTAAACTTCTCTGTTGATTACTACAACATTGAAATCGATAACTTAATCCGTTTCTTCGGCATTGGTACCTTGTTGGCGCGTTTAGAGTCTGGTGATCCAATTCCAGCTGGTCTGGGTATTGCACGTAACAACCAGGGCGGTATCGAACTGGCGACTCAGGGCTTTGGTAACGATGGTAGCCTGGAAATTTCTGGTCTTGACTTCAACATCAACACCAACTTTGACTTCGGTGACTTCGGTCGCTTAAACCAGGTAGTACAGTTAAGCCACCGCTTAAACAGCGAAGTAGATGGTGGTCGTAACTCAGTAAGAGACCCTGGTACTCCACGTCAGCGTGGCGTATTCAGCAACGTTTACGTTTACGGTAACTTTGATGTTGCGTACAACCTGAACTTCATTGGTTCTCAGTTTGCTGATGTAAGCTCTGACCCAACTAGCCCAACTGGTGTAGTACGTTCTGGTCACTTCGGTTCATGGGTTACTCATGACATCCAGTTCAGCTACACAATGCCAACTAACACTAAAATCTCTGTTGGCGCGAACAACGTGTTTGAGAAATACCCACAACTGGGTACCGATCCAGACTTCTCACGCGATTATAACTTCGACCTGTACGATGCATACGGCCGGGTGTTATATGTTCGTTTATCTCAATCTTTCTAAGATTGTAAGCTAGACAATAAAAGGCGGGGATTCCCCGCCTTTTTTCTATTTTAGAGCAGGTGAAAGGGGCTTTATTTTGCAGCATTGGGATTGTTACTGGCAAAACACGAAAACTTTAAATAGTTTTGCCGAGGGGGAACAAGGACTTGGTTATTCAGGCGATATTGCAGAATTCTGGCATAAGGTGTTTGCAAGCCAGAGAAATAACGCTCGATTGTTAGACCTTGCTACCGGTAATGGCGGTTTGGCGGTACTGGCTTTACAGTCGAATGCGTCTTTTCAGGTGTGTGCCTCTGACAAAGCTAATATTTCACCGCTGCAGTTATTTAACGAGCACGACAGTAGTTATTCATACCTTAAAAACATTCAGTTTTTTGGCAATATGGCGTCGGAGCAACTGACATTTTCAGCTGAAACCTTTGAGCTTGTTACCAGTCAATTTGGATTTGAATATGCCGAGCCAGAGGCAACCCTGCAACAAATACACAGAGTATTAGTAGCGGGTGGCAAAATGGTGGCATTAGTTCATCATGACCAATCATTTATTTCTGTGGATTGTAAGATCGGCCTTACCGTTCTGGATTTTTTTATCGCAGAAAACGGTTTATTAGCGAAAGCCAAAAAATTCGCCAGCACCTGTCAGCAACTGCAAGGTGTAAAGGTATTATCATCCGAACAACAGCAATTACTAAAGCAGCAAAGTGATAATTTGCTGGCAAGTTTCGTGGCCGTTCAGCAGCGTTGTGATAGCCAGCAACTGGATTGGTTTACTGATGTTACCAAAGACCTCATCCCCGTATTGGGCAACTGGCAAAATCTTACAGTAGAGACTATCGATAAAATATGGCTTAGTTTAACTCACTTTAGCCAACGAATTGCTGATCAGTTGACGGCAACCTGGGATAGCAACCGTATCACATTAGTGAAAGAACTGGCTGTTGAGCAGGGTTTTAGTGTGTCTTATTCCACATTGGATACAAAATTTGGTAAGTTATGCTGGGTATTTGAAGCGACAAAATAATCAGCGGATAATGATAAAACAGCAAGGTACAACGTTAAATTATGGTTATGGTGGGAGTAGTACGTGGATCTGAACAGAAAGTTTGTTGTGCTGCAACGCAAAGAACAATGGATGCTGAGTGAGCTTTCAGGCAGTGAGCGGCCTATCTTGGTCCAGGATTTGGACCTGTTGTTGTTAGCTCATTTCTTAGCTGATAAGAATCACGTGCAGGACAACTGCGTCACGGTATCTAACATGTTTATCGATGACCCCCTGGTCCAACTTCATGCCCCTAAAATTACTGCTGAGGCGGTGCAAAATCGTATCGAGCAATTGCAACAAGCGGGCGTGCTTATTTCCTCTGAGCAAGCAGTTAATAAAGAGGTAGTTGTAAAAGAACTACTTACAAGTACCGCTGCTCGTGCTAAGCAAGCTGAAATAAGTATTCCTGACGAGCTTAGCCTTGGTATGCATTTCGCTGCAATTATCACCGCTGATGGTTTTGCCAGCTGGTCGTCACAGCAGCAGCAGTGGGTTGCTTTACCGGCGACCTGGTTAATACTGTTACTGGCATTTGGTGATGGTAAAAAATTTAGTGATGTGCTTAACGACAAAGGCAGTTTTTTTGCAGATGAGGCAACGGCTTTTAACGTGATATCTGCACTATTTCATGCTGGTTTGCTGATAAAGAAAAAGCGTATTGTCGATAATAATGTAGACAATATACCGGTATTTAAACCTGCGATAGCTGCGGCAGATGTAACATCAAGCTGGCAGGACATTAAACCGGATGGTCGGATCCCGGTATATTTTGTTCCTCATATGGAGAATCATTTTCCGTTGGCTCTGGGTGTTTTGTTTAGTGCCCTGCAGCATTACCAGCAAGGCGTTCTGCTTCAACGCTTTGTATTGATCCCTATTAATTTTTTAAATCCCAATGAGTTGTTAAACGGTCCTTATCGAAAATTTGGTGCTGGAGTGTGGTTGTTCTCTAACTATATGTGGTCGGTAGATTTAAACCTCGAAATCAGCCAGGCAGTTAAACAGCACAATGGGGCCAATATTACCATTCATGGTGGTCCAAGCACACCAGACTACCAGCAGGCCTGCAAAGACTTTATGAACAGTAACCGGTCAGTTGACATCTCAGTACATGGTGAGGGGGAAGTGGCCATTTCCGAGATATTTGAAACGATCTCTAAAAATACTGACAATAAATTAGCATATGACGAGTTTTTACTCAGCAATGTATCTGGTATCAGCTTCAGGAATACCTTAAGCCAGAGTATTGTTCATACCAGTGAACGAACCCGGATGAAAGAAGTTGATGTGATCCCGTCACCTTATTTATCTGGATATTTTGATGGTTATGGTGGTCGGGTAGAAGCCGCTATAATTGAAACAAACCGAGGCTGCCCCTATGGCTGTACGTTTTGTGACTGGGGCTCTGCAACCAATCAGAAGGTTCGTAAATTTGAGATGGATCGGGTTGAACAGGAAATAAACTGGATAGGTCAGAATAAAATTAAAGTAATGTGGATAGCCGATGCGAATTTTGGCATGTATGAGCGTGACATCGATATTGCGCGGCATATTGTGGCGGTAAAACAGCAGTTCGGGTACCCGCACGAAGTTGTGGTGAATTACACCAAAAATTCAACACTGAAGTTGGTGGAAATAATTAAGATATTTACGGAAGGCGATATTATTAGTCAGGGCATTATTTCTATCCAAACCACTGATGAAGGAACCTTGGACGTTATCAATCGCAAGAATATCCGCACTGAGCGTTACGATGAGCTTACTCAGATTTTCTCTGATTTAAAGCTGCCACTATCCACGGATTTGATGATTGGTCTACCCGGTATTACTGTTGCAGCATTTGACCACGATTTACAGCGCTACATTGACATGGACGTATCAGTAAAAGCTTACCCTACCCAATTGCTTCCTAACAGCCCAATGGCCGATCCTGCCTATATTGAGAAACATCAGATTAAGGTAGATGCCAATAATTTCGTCATTTCCAGCTTTAGTTTTTCCGAGCAGGATCTGCACCAGATGAAAGCGATGTACGAAATGTATGTAATGGCCGATGGCTATTCATTGCTGCGTTACGTTATGCGCTATTTACAGTGGGAACACGACATCAATGCAATTACCTTCTTGCGAGATTTATTAGATCAGGTTAATGAAAACCCAACACGTTATCCGCAAATAAGCTGGGCAGTCAGATTTTTTAATCAGGATAAGACAATGCCGGGTGGCTGGGCCAGTTTCTATCAGCAAGTAGCCATGTTTATTCAGCAGCACTATGGATTATCAGACAGTTCGGCATTGGCCACCGTATTGCAGGTTAACTTGTTGTGTATGCCGGACGATACCCGAAGTTATCCGCTTGCTACTCAGCTAAAGCATGATTTTCAGCGATATTTCAAAGAATTTAAGCAATTAAAAACACCTTTGGCGAGTTATCCTCCGGCCACGTTTGAAGTTACCGATCCAAACTCAATGGTGAGTGTAGATATGAACTACCTGCAATACGACACCCATCAGTTTTTCTGGGAGTTACATTCAGAAGTAGCCAGACCAAAGTCAGTTTCTGATTTTGCCGCGGCCTGAAAGCGTGCTTCACTATCCTGTTAAAACTGGATAGTGAAGTGAGTCATTTCAGCAACGAGTGTCAGTAGTAATCAATGTCGTGATACCAGCGCGTCAAACTGGTGTTCTTTTTCGGATATTGGCGCGGAACGCTTTTCAAACGTTAGTAAATTCATTACCATTAGCGCCCTTAAAAATGTTCATTATCAGCAAAGAGTGGATTGCATGGCCGACGAAAATTTTAAAGATTCATTTAATTTTTGGCAATTTCTGGCTTTTGTGGCCGTTTTTGTAACGCTGTTGTGTCTGGTGCCTATTGTGCGCTGGGTGCAGCTTTTGTTCTGATTGAAACGTCAGCGAATACCAGTCTGAAAAGGTAGCATCATGAATTTGCAACAACTAGCTTCTGAGTTAAAAGCCGTTATTAAAACCGTGCCAGATTATCCAAAGCCGGGCATTACTTTTCGCGATGTTACCAGCCTGATGCAGGACGGTCCGGCGTTTAAGAAAGTGATTGATGCGTTCGCGGCGTACTATGCTGACAAAGGCATAGAGAAGATTATTGGTACGGAATCACGTGGTTTTATCTTTGGCGCGCCGCTCTCTTATGCGCTGGGTATTCCATTTGTGCCGGTTCGTAAACCCGGCAAACTGCCGCGGGAGCGGATTTCTCAGCGTTATACTCTGGAATACGGTGAAGATGCGCTTGAATTGCATGCTGATGCGATAGAAGCTGGAGATAAAGTATTGCTGGTTGACGACCTGTTAGCAACCGGTGGTACCATTGATGCTACGGTGCAGCTGGTAAGGCGCCTGGGTGGGGTGGTTGACCATGCTGCTTTTGTGATTACGTTGCCGGAGCTGGGCGGGGTAGTTCGGTTGAAGGACCTGGGTTTAAATATTTTAAGTCTGGTTGAGTATAGCGGCGAATAAGTTTAGGCTGGTGTCAGATCCCTTCTTTAAGCATCAGGCTGTGGCATGAGTTATCAGGTTTTAGCAAGAAAATGGCGGCCAAAACAGTTTAGCGAACTGGTTGGCCAGAGCCATGTCAAAGTGGCGCTGAGCAATGCGCTGACCAGCAGTCGTTTGCACCACGCCTATTTGTTTACCGGCACCCGCGGTGTGGGTAAAACTACTATCGCCCGTATCTTTGCGAAAAGTTTAAATTGCGAAACCGGTATTACTGCTACCCCTTGTGGTGTGTGCAGCGCCTGTGAGGAAATTGACGCGGGCAATTTTGTCGACTTACTAGAAATTGATGCTGCTTCCCGCACAAAAGTAGAAGATACCCGCGACTTGCTAGACAACGTGCAGTATGCCCCCAGCCGTGGTCGTTTTAAAGTTTACCTGATTGACGAAGTGCATATGCTGTCGCGCCACAGCTTTAATGCTTTGCTGAAAACTCTGGAAGAACCACCACCTCATGTGAAGTTTTTGCTGGCGACAACTGACCCGCAAAAACTGCCGGTGACGGTGTTGTCACGCTGTTTGCAATTTAGTTTAAAGGCGCTGAGCCCTGATCAGATTGCAGGCCATCTGGCGCATGTATTGACGCAAGAGCAGATCCCGTTTGAAACGGCTGCGCTGACGCTGTTGGCTAAAGCCGCTAAAGGCAGTTTGCGTGATTCGCTAAGCCTGACCGATCAGGCGATTGCGCAAAGCAATAGCCAGCTAGGTATTGATGTGGTGCGTGAGATGCTGGGCTTTTTAGACCAGCAATTTGCCAGTGCAATCCTGCGCGCCATTTTGCAACAGGATTTTCAGGCGTTGCAGGCTGAATTGCAGGCATTGATAAGTCAGCATAATAGTTACAGTACGGTACTGGATGATATGCTGAGCTTGCTTCATCAGGCTGCCCTAACTCAGCTCGAGCCGGCTGCAGCGCATCTGTCAGAGCAGCCTGAATTTGTCAGCGAACTGGCTGCCGGTCAGAGTCCGGAAGCATTGCAGCTGTATTATCAGCTATTAATTAGCGGTAAACGCGAATTACGCTATGCCCCGGATGAACGTACAGGTTTAGAGATGGCGTTGTTGCGGGCCCTGGCGTTTGTGCCTGCACCTGGTGGCACAGCCGCGGCTACTTCGGGTAAGCCGGTCACGACTGCGGTAGCGCAATCTACCCATGCTAAATCTGACGGTGCCCAATCGGCTCCAGCACAAGCAATAACAGTGCAGTCAACAACTGCACATGAACCGGCTACGCACGCTGCTCCGCCTGAAAATGCAGGGGCCATCTCGCAGGCTACGGCGTCTGCTGAGCCGGCTCAGCCGGCTCAGCCAGACGCTGACGCGTTGCAGTCTGCGCCAGTTGAAAGTATTGATCCCCTAACTGCCAGTATTATTAAGCGCCGGGGGTTGGCAGCAGAGACAGGTGGTTTAGCGCCAAAAAAGTCTGAGCACCGGCCTGCGCCGGTGCCATCAAGAGCGCCACAGCAGGTGAGCCAGC
>NZ_JBFJPY010000041.1:0-28440 GCF_041616895.1 Arsukibacterium sp. | reverse complement strand
TGTTGCTGGAGATGTTGCAGGTTCTGCTCCTCTTCAGCATGCTCATCTAAAACATATTGCGCCTGTTGCTGGCGTTCGTCCAATAACGCCAGATCGTTCAGCAACGCCTGATGTTTCGCCCCAAGCTGTTGACATTCAGCTGCCAGCTGCGCTTGCTGTTTTTCTGCCAGTTGCCGGGCCTGAGCCTGCAGCTGGCGCTCGGTATCGGCATGCTGTATCTGCTTTTCGATATCAGCCAGTTGCTGTTGTTGCGCTGTCAGCGTCTCGCGCGCGTTGCTTTGAGCCTGCTGTGCCAGAGTTAACTGCTGCTCTGACCGCTCCCGATCGGCGGTCAGCTCTACCATTTCAGCATGAATTGCAGCCAGGCGTTCAAGCCGTAATAAACCGGAGTCGGTACTGTCGCTACTGCTGCTATGGCCCCAATTCTGCCCCAGCCACTGGCCGGCAGCAGTAATAACCGACTGTCCAGGGGCAAGCGCTGCAACTTGCTGTTGCGCCGCCGCCACACTGCCTGCGAGTAAAACATTCTGAAAATAATCCGGATAATGACCGGCAAGGATCACACTGGCCAGGGTATCTGGAGTAGCTTGTACGTTAAGCGGGCTGACATAACTAAAATCTGCCGATATCGCCTCTGCACTGCCAATCCTGGCATGTTGCAATGGCCCTAGCGCAGCAGCGACGGCCCCCGCCCAACCTGGCGCTACCTTTAATTGCGAAAGCAGAGCCTGCGGGCTTTGCTGCTGACGCTGCTCAAGCGCGGTTAACCGTTGCTGCTCCTGACTTAAAATGTGTTGCCGGGTAGTCAGCGCAGCCAGTTGCTGCTGCATTGCCGTAGTCTGTGCTGCCGTTTCTTCTGCGCTCAACAATGCCTGTTCAACCTTTTGGCGCGCCGCGTCACGCTGCGATGTTAACTGCTGCACGCGCGACGTAGTCTCCTCAACATTTGCTGTCGGTTGTTGCTGCACTTCGGCTAATTGTTGCTGGCGCAATGTCAGCTGGCTTTGATACTGCTGTGCCTGATTGCTGGCGCTTTGCCAGGCTAACTGCGCCTGTTGTTGCTGCTGACGCAGCGTAAAATGCTGCTGCTGCCAGCGCTGCCACTGCTGTTGATGCTCTGCCAGAGTGGCTTGAGATAGTTGTAACTGCAGCTCCAGCTCGGCCAGTTGGGCCTCGCCAAGCGCCAGTTCCGGGCCGTATTGCTGCTGTTGCTCGGTTAGCTCGTTTAACTGCGCTTGCTCATTGGCGATAAACTGCTCGCTATCGTCCAGCGCCTGCTGCTTTTGCTGTAACTGATTACTAAGGATCTGCTGCTGCTGGCGCTGATGCAAAATTTGCTGCTCCAGCCGGCTAATGGCGTTGCCCAGCTGGTAAAAGCGACTTTGCTGCTGTTCAGCGTGCGCCCTGGCATCGCTGGTTTGCTCTTTTAGCTCAACCAGCATGCGCTGCTCGCCCTGCATGCCAGCCTGATATTTTTCCAGCTCGGTTTCCTCGCTGGCTAACTGCTGCTCTAATGCTACTAACTGGTTATTAAAGCGCAGCCATTTTAAAGTCGTCAGCTCTGCTTTCAGTTTTCGCTCTTGTGTCTTTAATTCTTTGTAACGCTGAGCGGTGCTGGCCTGGCGTTTTAATTTATCAATATTTTTGGCCAGCTCTTCGCGCACATCTGCCAGCCGGTCAAGGTTTTCCCGGGTGTGTTTAATCCGGTTCTCAGTTTCGCGCCGCCGTTCTTTGTATTTGGAAATGCCAGCGGCTTCTTCAATAAATACCCTTAGCTCCTGCGGTTTCGATTCGATAAGCCGCGAGATCATGCCCTGCTCTATAATGGCGTAGCTGCGGGGCCCGAGGCCAGTCCCCAAAAAAATATCGGTAATATCACGCCGGCGGCACTTGCTACCATTTAAGAAATAGGTCGATTGCGCTTCGCGGGTGACCAGCCGTTTAATCGAAATTTCGCTACGATCGGCCATATTGCCACTAAGTCGGCCCTGGGTATTTTCAAAAACTAATTCCACCGACGCCTGCGATACCGGCTTGCGCTGGCCCGAGCCATTAAAGATAACGTCGGTCATGGCGTCGCCGCGCAAATTTTTAGCAGAGCTTTCCCCCAGCACCCAGCGCACTGCGTCTATAACATTAGATTTGCCGCAGCCGTTAGGGCCAACCACTGCGGTCATTTGTTCTGGAAACGGCACCTGGGTTGGGTCGACAAAAGATTTGAAGCCCGCCAGTTTAATATGTTTTAAGCGCATCTGTGCCCGGTGTTATTGTTGTTAGTATCCGTTTTAGCAAAATGTAACAGCAGCAAAAACTACTGTCACGGAAAAATCAATCTGACTTTGGTGTGCTGAAGGTCTTGCGCCGCCAGCGCTGCGCTTTCTCTGCGACCGTAATTTTAACCGTCGAACGGCTTTTTCTGGCAAACACCACCACCGGCCTAGAAACCAGCAGATTATTAGGGTAAATGACCTGTTCATTGTCTTTGGTTTGCAGCACGGTGCTGAACAGGTTAATTTCGACAATCCGGCCTTCAAGATGGTTACCGCCATCAATCACCCGCACGTCCATGCCTTTGGCGAACGCTTTTTGGCCCAGCAAAATGAAAAAAGCAGTGATATTACTGAGTAAACTCCAGGCAGCAAATAATGCCACCCCGATCACGGCAATCATGGATGACGCCAGCACCAGCAAGCCACGAATATCCACGCCCCATATCACGCTGAGCACCACGATCAGCAGCAGCACCAGCAAAATGTGAAATACCACCGCAGCGCGCTTATTCATCTCAGCTTTTAACCGGCTGTTAGCGATAACCTGAGATAGTAACGGCATAACCCGATAGCTGATAATAAAATAAAAAACCAGCACCAGAACCGTAATAAACAGTTGCAGCGTAACCGGATTAAAATGGCGCAGCAGTTGTTGGCTAATTTCAGAAAAAGACATCGTTAATTTCCTGCGGCTTAATCTAAATCGTTTAGTGGCCAGCGGACGATATAGTCTTCAAAATTATCCAGATCGACATGGGTTTCACAAATGGCTTTGTTACGCACCGACATTTGCTTTTTGTGCATCAGGCTTTTTTTGCCGTTATTGAGCAGCGGATGCCAGCTGGGTAAGCCACGACCTTCATGCAAGCGCCGGTAAGCGCAACTGGTGGGCATAAAGAAAATGTCTTTAAGGTTGGCTTTGGTTAACTGAATACAATCCGGCACCAGCACGGTTCGCTGGCTATACTCGGTACATTCACATTTATGACTGTTCAGATAGCGGCAGGCAATATTAGTATAGTGCACCTGCTCATCAGCCTTAATAACACTGGTCGGGCCCTGCTCTTCATCATCATCAATAAATTTATTCAGGCAGCATTTGGCACAACCATCGCACAACGCTTCCCATTCCTCGTTACTCATTTCATCGAGGGTTTTTGTTTCCCAGTAACGCTCTGCTAAAGCCATCGTTAGCTTACCTTTGTATTAACAGTGAAAAAGTCGGCCAGTTGCAACTGCAGCTGGTCGCCAGATTGCAGCGGCCCTACACCTGCGGGCGTTCCGGTAAGCACCATATCGCCGGGTAGCAGGGTAAAATGTTGCGACATTTCACTGATCAGCTGGCTAATACCTCGTATCATGTTGGCACTGTTGCCATGCTGCCGCTCTACCCCGTTCA
Source organism: Arsukibacterium sp. (assembly GCF_041616895.1). GTDB lineage: Bacteria > Pseudomonadota > Gammaproteobacteria > Enterobacterales > Alteromonadaceae > Alishewanella. Next base: position 24,771 of record NZ_JBFJPY010000041.1, on the reverse strand, counting down.
CTGCCAGACTGAAATCCAGTTGCTGCGGATGCGCAACATCAGCGGCGGGCACAAAGCCAGCCACCGGGCAGGCGCCATCAAACCCTTTGGCTAACTCCCACGGCCGTCCCAGTTGCTTCAGGCTGGCTTGTACCTCACGCAGGGTTAAATCCAGTGCCAGACTATAACCCCAGATCGCTGCCGCTACCTGCTCGGAGGTGGCCTGGGTTAACGACTGGCTTATCAGCACGGCAATTTCCAGCTCGTTATGTACCGCACCGCGACCAACCGGTATCGCGAAAGCCGGCGCCAGCTGACACAAAGCGGTATTAGGCTTGATAAAAAACAATGCCTCGCTGGCGGTTTTGCTTTGCATTTCAGCAATGTGGTCCTGATAATTCTGACCAATGCATACTACCTTGCCTACTGGTAAGGCGATGCTGCTGCCGTCAACGTGCTGATGAGAATAGGCCATGGTTTACTCGGCAATAATTAGATCGGCCAGGTAGCCGACGCTGGTAACAAAGTAATAAGAGCGGTTCCAGTGCATCAGGCTTTTGTAATTGTCGTAACCTAAAAAGGCCCGGCCATCTTTGCCGTCTGGCAAAATTAACGCCGCTTGTAAGTCACGTGCTGGCAATGCCGTGCCATTTAGCCGGCGCACCCCAAGTTCGTTCCACTGGGTAAGGCTGCGGGCCGAATCGTTCCAGCGTCCTAACCAGGCGGCACGGGCCAGGCTTCCAGGTTGAATGGCCATAGCGGTGTCAAAGCCCTCAGGCAATACCACTTCCCGCCCCCAGGTGATACTGTTGTCCCAGTTCTGCTGTTTTAAATAATTAGCAATAGAGGCAAATACATCCAGCTGATTGGTCCAGATGTCTTTTTTGCCATCACCGTCGCCATCCTGAGCATAGGCTAAAAACGAGCTTGGCATAAACTGGCTCTGGCCCATCGCCCCGGCCCATGAGCCTTTCATATCGGCAAAACTGATATGGCCCTCAGCCAGAATGTCCAGCGCGTTAAAAAACTCCTGCCGGAAAAACGTTTCGCGCCGGCCATCGTACGCCAGGGTTGCTAACGCTGAAGGAATAGAATAAGTGCCCATAAAACGCCCGAAGCTACTCTCAAGGCCCCACAGGGCGATAATAAAGCGGGGTTGCACGCCATATTTCTCAGCAATTTTTTCCAACTCTGGCAAATATTGCTGGTAAAACCCCCGCGCCATGGTGATCCGGATAGTACTTACCCGTTTCGGTAAATAGGTGCTGAGCGTTTCCACTGATTCTGGCTGGCTCTGATCGGCTTTTACCACCCGCTCGTGAAACGTTAGCGAGCTGAACACCTGATCCAACAAGGCTTTATCATAGCCCTTCTGTTCGGCTTCTTGCCGTAAAGCGGCCGTGTAATCTGCAAAGCTGGGTTTGACAGCTTGCTCTGTGTCGGTGCCTGATGGCGAAACGGCGGCAAAACTGCCGTACGACGTCAGCAAGCTGGTTGCCAGCAGTGTAGTCAAGCTAAGATGTTTTAGCGCTAATTTTAATTTCATATTAACCTTTATCTGTCTGGATACTGGCTTTATGTTGTGCCAGCAGGTTTTCGGGAGGGGGCGGTAATTGCAGATAAAACCCCTGTGAATGTAATGCGGAACGTAACTTATGAATATCAACCTGGCCCAAATGTTCCCGCTTCGCCAAATTAAGTACCGTCACCAGCTGCGGTTTGCCAAAAGTGGTCATCAGCGCAGCAGGTACCGGGCCAAAATCGTCACGACGTTCAACATACAGGTAAGTGCCCTCTTTACGTGGGCTTTTATAAACAACACATAACATCAATAAAAGGTCTTCGCTACCTTGCCTAACAGAAGGCGAAACTATAACATGAAGCACAGGTAATGCGCACTGGCTGCAAGGTCAGGTGCATAAATAATACTGCTTATCGCAGTGATAAAAATAACGCGTGCGCCGATAGTTTTATGTCTGATAATTCGTTAGAACTGAAAGGGAGTTTATTTCCCATGTCAGTGTTGCACTGTGCTGATTTAAGCGTTGCAACGTTGCAAACCTTATTAAGTGCCAAACTGGCGCAAGCACCTGCATTTTTTTTGCAGGCTCCTATCGTCCTCAACCTCAATGATACTAGCCAGATACCTGATTTTGTCTCTTTAAAAAGTCTGTTTACCGAGCTGAAACTGGTACTGGTTGGTGTTAGTGCCGCTAATCCTGAACAAAAAACCGCAGCGCATGCCGCTGGTCTGGCTGTGTTACAGGCGCCCAAGGCAAACGTAAAAACCAGAGAACATGCTCCTGCCATGCCACCCGCGACCAGTGCTGCAACCAGCAGCGTAGCCGCTGCTGCAGTAGCGACCACTATGGATAGCAAAGTGGTTGAACAAACAGTGCGCTCGGGTCAGCAAATTTATGCCAAAGGCACCGACTTAATTGTCAAAGGTGCGGTAGGTGCCGGGGCAGAAGTGATTGCTGATGGCAACATTCATATTTATGGCTCGCTCAGAGGCAAGGCAATTGCCGGCGCCAACGGCGACACCAGCAAGCGTATTTATTGTTATAACCTGCAGGCTGAACTGGTTTCTATCGCCGGTAATTACTGGCTTAGCGACAGTTTGCAGGGCAAATTTTGGGGCAAATCAGCCTGCATTAAGATGCAGGACGATAGCTTAGTCATTTCTGAATTAGTGTAAGGATCGTCACTATGGCAAAAATTATTGTGGTTACATCGGGCAAAGGCGGTGTTGGCAAAACCACATCCAGCGCCGCAATTGGTACCGGCCTGGCACTTGCCGGTCATAAAACCGTTATTGTCGATTTTGATATCGGCCTGCGTAACCTCGATTTAATTATGGGGTGTGAACGGCGGGTGGTGTACGATTTTGTCAATGTAATCAACGGTGAAGCCAATTTAAAGCAGACCCTGATTAAAGATAAACGCACCGACAACCTGTTTATTTTACCGGCCTCGCAAACCCGTGATAAAGATGCGCTAACCCGCGACGGGGTCGAAAAAGTACTTAACGAGCTGGCGAAAGACTTCGACTTTATTATTTGTGACTCGCCTGCTGGTATTGAATCAGGCGCCATGATGGCGTTGTATTTCGCCGACGAAGCGGTAGTGGTTACCAACCCGGAAGTGTCTTCAGTACGGGACTCTGACCGTATTCTGGGTATGTTATCCAGTAAATCACGCCGCGCTGAACAAGGCCTGGAAGGCATTAAAGAACATTTGTTACTTACCCGCTATAACCCTGAGCGGGTTGAAAAAGGCGAAATGCTTAGCGTGGAAGATGTTAAAGAAATTCTGGCGATTGAACTGGTTGGGGTAATTCCTGAGTCGCAAGCAGTGCTAAATGCGTCTAACTCTGGCCAGCCGGTAATTTTGGATAAAGACAGCGACGCCGGTCAGGCTTATCTGGATACCATAAAGCGCTTATTGGGCGAGCAAGTACCGTTCCGTTTTCTGAACGTGGAGAAAAAGGGCTTTATTGAAAGGATTTTTGGAGGTTAACTGATGTCATTACTGGATTATTTTCGCTCAACCAAGAAAAACACCGCCAGCACCGCCAAAGAGCGGTTGCAAATTATTGTCGCCCACGAGCGTAAACGCCGCAACGGCCCGGATTATCTGCCGCAGCTGGAACGCGACATTCTGGAAGTGATCCGCAAATACGTGGATATTCCGGCTGATCAAATTGCCGTATCGCTGGAGCAACGCGGCGATCAGATATCCGTGCTCGAGCTTAACGTTACCTTCCCCGACGATAAACGCTAAGCGCTAAACATCTGATAGCTAAATAATAAAGCCCGCTTAACGCGGGTTTTTTGTGTTATTCCCTTAATTAATCTGCATACTTTGGCTCACTCCCTTAGTTATGGGTTTTTAGTTTTACCGCCCTCTCATTTAGTTACCCGCTTGCAAACTGATCCAACATCGCCTACTTTAGACTAGCCGGTCTAATTTAAATAAAATGAGTATGAGCTATCAATGGACAACCTGAAACGCCGCCGAGGCAGACCTAAAATAAGTCAGGATGCGCCAGCCAATACCAAAGCTGTGTTGCTGCGGGCCGGCTTAACGTGGTTAACCACTACCGGCTTTAATCTAAGCAGTCTTGATAATATCTTGCGTTCCGTTCAGGTTCCAAAAGGCTCTTTTTATCATCACTTTGATAACAAGGAAGACTTTGGTTTGCAGGTGCTTGATCAATATCGGCGGTATTTTGAAAACAAGTTAGACCGCAGTCTTAAAAATGATAGTGTCGCCCCACTGCAGCGGTTAAAGAATTTTATGGCAGATGCCAGCACGAGTATGGCCAGATATGACTACCGCCGCGGCTGCCTTATCGGTAATTTAGAAGTGGAGGTAGCAACGCTACCTACAGCTTTTCACCAGGCTATTATCGATACTTACCATAGCTGGCAAAACAAAGTTGCCGGCTGTTTGCGCCTGGCGCAAGCACAGGGAGAAATAAGTCCTGATAAAGAGTGTCAATATTTAGCCGAAATATTTTGGATAGGCTGGGAAGGCGCGGTATCACGTGCCCGTTTAGTGAGCTCTGATATACCGCTTCACCAGTTTGGCCAGTTTTTTCTACAGCAGCTGCTACGTTAGTTTTAGCAATACTTCTCAGTAACTCATCGTAATGGAGAAACACATGTTTAAAGCCATCCTGATTAATAAAGACGAGCAAGGGTATCACTCAGTATTAAGCGACGTGGACGAACAACAACTTCCTGCAGGTGATGTTACCGTTAAGGTCGTTGCCAGTACTATCAATTATAAAGATGCCCTGGCAATAACGGGTAAGGCCCCGGTAGTACGCAACTTCCCTATGGTACCAGGCATTGATTTGGTAGGTGAAGTGCTGCAATCCGACTCTGAGCGTTTTAAAGTTGGCGATAAGGTCCTGTTAAATGGTTTCGGCGTTGGCGAAGGTCACTGGGGTGGCCTAGCTCAGAAAGCCCGCCTGAAAAGCGACTGGCTGATCCCACTGCCATCAGGTCTGGCACCTGAACAGGCTATGGCGGCAGGAACTGCCGGTTATACCGCTATGCTGTGTGTGTTAGCACTGCAAAAACATGGTATTACCCCAGAGCATGGCGAAATATTAGTAACCGGCGCAAATGGCGGTGTCGGCAGTTATGCCGTGCGAATATTAAGCAAAATGGGTTATCAGGTCGTTGCCGCCACAGGGCGGCCAGAAGAGAGCGCCTACCTTAAACAATTGGGCGCAGTGGATATTTTGGCCCGAGCCCAATTGAGTGAACCTGGAAAACCGCTGCAAAAAGAGCGCTGGGCCGGTGTGGTCGATTGTGTCGGCAGCCACACTCTGGCAAATGCCTGTGCCAGTACCCGCTATGGCGGTGCCGTTGCTGCTTGCGGTCTGGCTCAGGGGATGGATTTCCCGTCATCCGTTGCCCCGTTTATTCTACGAGGAGTAACCTTGTATGGTATTGATAGTGTAATGCGGCCCTTAGCTGATCGGGTGCAAGCGTGGCAACGCCTTAGTGAAATCCTAAGCCCCGAAGACTTTGACGTTATCAGTCATATTATTTCGTTAGATCAGGTTATAGAATCCGCTACAGCATTGTTAGCGGGCAAGGTACAGGGCCGGGTTATCGTGAAAATGTAAGAACCGGGATCGGAAGAAATCAAGTGAATCACTTTTCAATTGTTGGCTCCGTATCCCTTTTTCGCGCTTGTTAAAGGGCTACGTAGCATTATTGGCACAAACAGTCAGGTGTTAGCGGAGAATGGAGCCATCTGGTGGACTTCACATAGCGCAATAGCCGCCCGCTCCTCTTGTTTGTCCCCTTTACCACTATTTAAAATGGCAAACGAAACCGTTATCCGCTACCTGGCATGTTGATTTTTTTTAACATTTCAGATTAAAAATTGAAATATCAACTAGATAGGAAGCCTTATTAATGTGATATGCAACAGAATCAATAGGGTCCGGGTCATTGATTTCAGTGTTCAGCAAAAGTAGGAATAATCATGTTCTGCTCATAGCAAAGATTTTCCTCTAACTGGTCAAAAATCCACAGCAAATGACCAACCTGCAAATTATCGCGGCCCAGTCGGCATTGAACCCCTTCAATATAAGCATTAAATGCTGAGGCTACACCACAACTCTCTGCTTCCTCAATAGCCGTTTGCAGCGCGTTGGCACTAAGCGGAAGATGAGCACTTTTCCTGGCATGCGCTAAAGCCGAAAAATGTGTGAGGTAGTATCGCCAAAGCGCATAAGCCAATATCCCAAACACAACCACCATGAGTAACAATGACAAGTTAGTAACCTCAAATAAAAAGCGCTATAGGCTTGATTCAGTTTTCAACAAAAATCAGCAGCGTCAATGTCATTAAAAATCAATGAACCTGACCATTTTGATCCGTTAGTGCACCCAACTGTTATAACAATTTGCAGGCATACCAAGATCTTGAATTTCTAACTTAATTAAATTCACCGTTTGCGCGTCTTCCAGCACCGCCTTGTTCAACCAAAACAAAGCATCAACTTTTCTATTGTTACAGGCAAAATATTTAACCGCCATTAACCTAAAACCGGTTATGCGATCATAAAAAAACGCCCGCAATAGCGGGCGTTTTCTTCGGTAAACTGTCGACAGCGTCTTTAGCTTACTCTACAACAAAGTCATCCATTAATATTAACCCGACATCGGCAGTTAAACCTGCACCATCACGGGCGATAGCAGTGTAAATACTGTTCGCTTCCAGCGTTAACACTACCGGGCCAATGGCTGCCATTTTGCTACCAGCAGGTGTAACGGTTACCACATAATCGCCAGCAGCAAGTGATACATAACCTGTTTCTGCTTTAAAGGGTACATCTGCAAACGCAGGGTCTGTAGCAGAAATATCTTCCGTCGCGGTAACATAAATATCGACATTACCAGCTAACGTTGAACCATGCACAATCCGAACCTGTGCTTCGGTGGCAACACGACGCGGTGTATCCGCTAATACCAGTGCTTCAATGCTATCTTCACCCAAAGAACCCACTGCCAGTACACTGTAAAAAGCACCGGCTTCGAGGGTTAAGTCTGCATCTATCACCACCACACTATTATCGGCATCAGCAGCGACTTTTACGTTGTAGGTATCCGGTGCAACGGTATTGTAGTCGGTAAAATCAGGAAAGGATAATGCATCGACCAGAGTTATCGCATCATTAACAATAACATCTACTGCTGGGGCGTCAGAGACGTTATGCACTACACGTACCGAAGATGTTGCGTTGACGTCAAGGATGTCAAGCTCACTGCCATCCTGGCCTACTGCCAGCAATGAAATTGGTGATTCACCCGAAAAGCGAGTGTCTACTGCAGCAACAATCAAATCCGTACCCGCAGCTGACAAATCGAGGGAGCCACTGTCGAACACCACGGTATCAGTACCTGGCAAAGCGACACGTACCTGATACTCACCTGGGTCTACTTCAACAAACTCAGTGAAATCTTTATACATTAAGGTGGCTAATGGCGCGCCCAGTTCTGCATCGGGTGCAGTAACGTGAATATCCACTTCAGGTGCGGTTGAAGCGGCATGCACGACCTGCAGCCGGATTTTACCTGCAGCAACATCGTCAACAGTGCCGGTAACGACCAGCGGCTCCAGTGTCTCTTCCGCGACTTTACCCACAGCAAACACCGTGTAACGTACGGCTTCTTCAAGCGCTAAATCAAGCGGACCAATAACAGTTGCGGTAGTTTCACCTGGTAGAATAGCATCTACCGCCACACTGTAAGTTGTTGGCGGCAACGACAGAACATCCGATGCCTGCCCAAACATTAATCCCTCGATAACAGCAGAACCGTCGGCAAGTACATTAACATCTGGCGCATCTACTGAGGTGTGAACTACCTGTAAGGTGGCATCAACCACTGGTGGTGGTGGCGGTGGCGGAGTGGGTGTTGGTAGTGGGTCAGAGTCACCGTCTAACCAGCAGCCAGAAAGTGATATTGTTAATAAAGTGGGGACTGCAAATTTTAAAATTCCTTTCATGATCGTTACCCTTCAGTTATAAATTGCGAAATGTTTACGCCACTAACAATTGAAAGAGATCAGATTTTTTTTAATGCAGAAAGTTATATAAATCATTCAAATTTTTCTAATGATCTAAATTTACTCACCAAACGTTTACATCAAGTTTTTAATTAAATTTTGCACTTGAGCCGGTGCAGGCAAGTGCGGCAACAACAGTTGCTGACGCCAGCCGGATAAATATTCCGGTACTGGCAGCAATGCCCTTTCTTGCTCGGTTACCCGCCAACACCAGTTAAAATACTCATGTAATTGGCGTCGCACCGATATAAACGCTGCAGGTATGCCCGTGTTAGCTGCGACCTCTTTGATGGTACTGCCCAGTTCAGCCAAAACTGCTTTCTCACCTGGAAAATGTTCTACATAGTAGAACGGTTGCGGACACGCGTCCTGTGGCAGCTGCTTAGCATGTTCAATTAATTCTATAATGGTTTTAGCATGACGGCGTAAATCCCGCCCAGTCATGCCCGGAATATTTAATAAACTCTCCACCGAGCCGGGTTTACGTTTCGCCAGCTCAAGCATTTGAAAGTCTTTAATCACCAGGCCCAGTGCCAGATCGCGACTGGCAGCGTACTCCAACCGCCATGCTACCAGCTCGCGCAGTACGGCTAAGTCGCGGCTGCGCAGTAAGGTGCCATTTTTAATTTCCAGGTATTTTAACCGTGGAGGTAGCGGATTTGCTCGCCGCTGTTGTAATTGCTGCCCTTCTGCCAGTAACAAAGGTAGCAATGCCGGATCCTTAAACTGGGTCAGCAAATATTGGTAAAGCGGCAGCAGATAGGTTACGTCGTTTGCTGCATACTCCAATTGCTTTTCGGCCAAAGGCCGGGCCAGCCAATCGGTGCGTGATTCACTTTTATCCAGCAACTCACCGGTTGCCTGCTCAACCAGCCTGGCATAGCCAATACTACTGCCCAGGCCCAGCAACTCTGCTGCCAGTTGAGTATCGAATAGTGGCTGAATATGGTTAATGCCAATGGTAGCAAGCGCTTCCAAATCCTCCGTACAGGAGTGAAGCGTTTTAACGATGGTTTCATCTGCAAACAGCTGGGCTAATGGCTGCCAGTCAGTAATAGTCAGTGGATCAACCAGCGCCAGCTGCTTACCGTCAAATAGCTGAATTAAACCCAGTTTCGGATACAAGGTGCTCTGGCGGATAAACTCAGAATCAACGGCCAGTGCACTCTGGCCAGCAGCATTCTGGCAATACTGCGCCAGACTGTGGTTATCAGTGATCAAGTAACTCATTTATACATCTCATAAAAAACAAAACCGGCAACAGCCGGTTTTGGATCAATCACGCAGCTCGCGCCGCAGGATCTTACCAACATTGGTTTTCGGTAACTCGTCCCGGAATTCTACCAGTTTTGGCACCTTGTAGCCCGTTAAATGTTGTTTGCAGTGAGCAATCACTTCCTGTTCTGTCAGCGATTGATCTTTCTTAACGATAACAACCTTTACAATTTCACCGGACGCTTCATTCGCCACGCCAACGGCCGCCACTTCCAGTACTTTTTCATCCATTGCCACGACTTCCTCAATCTCATTTGGAAATACGTTGAAGCCCGAGACAATAATCATGTCTTTTTTGCGATCGACAATATAGAAAAAGCCTTCATCATCCATGGTGGCAATATCACCAGTGTACAACCAGCCGTTTTTAATGGTTTTGGCGGTTTCTTCCGGCCGGTTTAAGTACCCAACCATCACTTGCGGCCCCTGCACCAGCATCTCACCTGGCTCACCAATGGCAACATCATTACCCTCTTCGTCTACAATCCGAATTAAAGTTGAGGGGGCTGGCAAGCCAATACTGCCATTAAAATCATCCAAATCGAAAGGACTAAGCGTGACCAGCGGACAACACTCGGTTAAGCCGTAACCTTCCAACAAACGGGTTTTGGTAACTTTTTTCCAACGCTCTGCGACAGGGCGTTGCACCGCCATACCACCACCGAGTACTAACCTTAAGCGACTAAAGTCTAATTCGGCAAAACCGGGTGTGTTAAGCAAACCGTTGAACAGGGTATTAACCCCAGTGATAGCGGTAAACGGAAATTTAGCCAGCTCTTTAACAAACGCCGGCATGTCACGTGGATTCGTGATCAGTAAATTGGTGCCACCATACTTGAAGAAGGTGAAGAAATTCGCCGTTAAGGCAAAGATATGATAAAGCGGCAACGCTGTCACAACGTGCTCCTTACCCTTCTCCAAAAAGCTATCAAGAAACCCGCTGCATTGCTCCAGGTTTGCTACCATATTGCGATGCGACAACATCGCCCCTTTTGAAACGCCGGTAGTACCTCCGGTATATTGCAAGAAAGCGATATCTTCACCATTTATCTCTGGCTTTTGATATTTTAAATGCTGACCTTTTTCCAACACTGCATTAAAAGTGATGGTTTTACTTAAGGAATAAGCAGGAACCAGCTTTTTAACATGTTTCACAACCAGATTGACGATACTGCCTTTTACCAGCCCCAGCATGTCACCCATTTTAGTAAGAATAATGTGGTCGAGCCCAACCTGCTTTTCAACTGCCGCCAGGGTGTGGGCAAAATTTTCAACGATAACAATCGCTTTTGCTTTTGAGTCAGTTAACTGATGTTGTAATTCACGCGGCGTATAAAGTGGATTAACGTTAACCACAGTGCAACCGGCTCGCAGAACCCCCATTAAAACTACCGGATACTGCAATAAATTAGGCATCATAATGGCAACCGCATCGCCTTTTTTCAGGCCAAGGTCTTTTTGTAAATAAGCCGCAAAGGCTTTACTTAACTTGTCTAATTCGCGATAACTAATGCTTTTACCCATATTGATAAACGCAGTCTTATCGGCAAACTGACTAATGCTCTGGGTGAAGATATCGAGCAGGGAAGGGTAATGATCAGCATCAATTTCTGCAGGCACACCTGACGGGTAACGCTTTAACCAAACTTTATCCACCGTCCACTCCTTTCTTTTAAAGTTATTATTTTATAGTTATAAAAATGGCTGCCCGCAATAGCTTCTGATGCTTTATTGCTGGTTAATAAGCCTGATATTGAGTATTTACTCTAGCGCTAATCATCCCACAATTGCCCGTGTTGCACAATTAGCTTGCTGTCGTTCGCGCCAATCAACGTCCATTTGCCGGTTTTATGAACTTTAAGGTCATCCGATCACTTTCACCAATCGCCTGATACAGTTCGCGGTTATAATTGCCCAGTGCCAGAGTCGGTGGCAGGGTATATACCCCTTTTGGGTGGTCCTTGGTATCACGCAAATTTGCGTTTATTTCGCTGCGTTCAGCCAACTCAAAACCCACTTGCTCAGCTGCGGCAATTACATAGGCTTCATCCAGATACCCCTCAACAGCCACACTGGTGGTGTCAGATAAGGTGGCTGCACGGTGCTCAACTAACCCAAGTACGCCGCCAGGTGCAATAAGATCATATAAAGCTTGCAAGGTCGCAGATAAGTGCCCTCTTTCATCCCAGATATGGGCATTACGAAATGACAGCACCATATCAAACTGTTCCGCCGCTAAGGCAGGCTGAAAATAAGGAGGTTCGAATTCAACTTGTTGAACCGTTCCAAAATAATGCTGCTGCGCCGCAATACGCTCAGAAAGTTCAGCGCTTAAGCGCGCCCAGAACTTTGCTCTCTCGTCCTTTAACGTGCCGTCATCATGGCTGAACTGCGCAATAGTCAACTGGCCCTGCTCTTTTAGATAGGGCGCCAGAATTTCGGTGTACCAGCCACGACCGGGCCACACTTCCAGCACTGACATCTGGGGCTTTAAACCAAAAAAATGCAGCGTATCAGCAGGATGTCTGTACTGGTTACGGGCGATATGCTCTGCGCTGCGCTCGCTATGCAGCGCCAGCTCACTTAATTTTTGCCGCGGATCAGCCTCGGATGCCTGCGTTTGCCATACCAGGCTCACTGCAGATGTCAGTACTACTGCCAGTACTATGTTTATTATTATTTTTTTCATAGCTTCCTTTTACCACTATTCAGCTTGCTATACATCATATACGTAGGACCACAATACAACGCATTCGTTCTAAGATAGCCTGCCCTGGCGAAAATTGTCCAGCAAAACACCTATTTGATAAACTTAAAGTAAAATGATGTTTGCCCGTCGCAAGGCACTTGGTCGCCCTGCACCGTTGACGTAAACTATGTTTCATACCGAACACCATCAAGGTTTATACCATGCGCTCAGCCTTTTTATTTGTCACCTTAGCGAGCCTACTGCCATTAAATGCCATTGCCGCTCCCAAAAACATCATTTATATGATTGGCGATGGTATGGGGCCGTCGTATGTAGCAGCGTATCGTTATTATCAACACGACCCGGCAGAACCAGACATTGCCCCTACGGTTTTTGATGATTTATTGACTGGCATAGCCAGCACCTATCCGGACGATGATACTCTGGTAACCGACTCAGCCGCAGGCGCAACGGCTCTGGCTACCGGAGTTAAAAGTTATAACGGCGCTATTTCGGTTAACCGGCAACATATTCCCATCGGCACCATGATGCAATTAGCCAAACGGCTGGGCAAAACCAATGGCATTGTCGCCAGCTCGCAGGTGAATCATGCCACCCCGGCCTCATTCCTGGCGCACAGTAAAAGCCGGCGTAATATGAACGATATCGCCGATATGTATCTGGATTACCGAATTGACGGCAAACCTGTTGCCGATTTAATTATTGGCGGTGGCAGTAAATATTTTGTAAGGGAAGATCGTAACTTAATTGATGGCTTTAGCGCACTGGGTTACCAGTATACTGACGACTATGCCAAGCTTGATCGGATTACCCGGTTACCCGCGCTTGCTTTACTATCGGAAGACGCCCTGCCAGCAGTATTGAATTCTGATGTTGATAACATGCTGGCGACCTTGACGGATAAAGCGCTGCAGTTATTATCGGGTGCAGAAAATGGTTTTGTGTTAATGGTGGAAGGCAGCCAGATCGATTGGTGCGGCCACGATAATGATATTGCCTGTGCCATGGCTGAAATGCACGATTTTGCAAAAGCAATTGAAGTTGCCAAGGCCTACGTTGATGCCCATCCTGATACCATACTTATTATTACTGCTGACCATGAAACCGGCGGTTTATCTTTGGGTGCCAATGGGATCTATCAATGGCGAACTGAGGTTATCCGAAAAGTGAAAGCAACAGGCCGGGTCATTGCGAAGCAGCTGCAACAACTTGAAAATCAGCAGCAAATCCACAAGCATTTTACCGAGCTAACCGGGCTTGTCTTAGACAAAAAACAGTTGAATTTACTGCTGAAGGCACTTAAAGACGATGATGAAAAAGTAGCCCGCAGCCAGATTTTACAGTTTATCAGCGATGCTTCATTAACCGGCTGGACCAGCAGCGGCCATACTGCCGCCGATGTCCCGGTAATGGCCTACGGAAAAAATGCGGGCGAGTTTACCGGCTTTATGGATAATACAGAAATTGCCAAAAAACTGATTCAGTATATTCAAAACGGCCAATAAGGCTTTGCGCTACACGCCCGTTGCTCTGGTTAGCAGTAAAGCTCACACTATTCTGTGGCCAGAAGCTGGCGTCGTAATTTTGGTGCAGTGGTGTCCGGATGCAGCCAGATATCAAAAAATGCCGGCGCAAATTCAGGATCCTCGACCACTCCGATATCATCGCCATTAAAATAAAATTGAACCTGCCCCTGCTCAGTCAGCAGAGCTGCCAGCCGATCTCCCTCTGTAACATCACGCCATAATTCATCCAGAGTCGCAGCCCACGTACGCTGCTGTTGCTCTGTGCTATGGTCAAGCTCCTGCCACTGGTCTACGGTTGCGTCAATAAACTCTTTCTTACTAATATCCCGTTTATAGGTCAATTCCAACAGCAATGGCCTGGTTTGCTGGTAATCGCTGAAGGTACCATGCGTACTGGCTAACCTGGCATCATAAAGTTGCCAGAACAAATAACGGTAACTGCCCTCGCCTACCGTTTTCAGCTCTGGCGTTGCCGCAACCATAGCGCTAAAACCGAATATCAATAAACTAACTATCAGCTTGAACATAAAACCTCCGGCTATACCCTAATATCACCCCAAGCGAACCCCACACCAAGACTAGTACCACAAACGACCAGTGCGCCATCGGAAACTGTAACAGACCACCACTAAGTGCGGCGCCACCAAGGTAAGACAGTGGCCCCCCGGTTGCGCCCAGTAAAAACCCCAACCACCACGGACTCAAAAACCGCGACATGGTTTCAACAGCTGCCAGAGCAAATAAGAACCAGATTAAGATAAACCAGACCGGTAATAATGCGTTGTCACTAAACGAAATAATATTATTGCTTACCAGCACCGTGTCAATGACGACACCAGTAAGCCCAATTAGCAACACGGCCATTCTTGCGCGCGCCGGCAAACAGTAAACACCATATATGCCGTAAGCAATTGCCGGCGCAATAGCCCAGCTCTGAAAATATACCAATGCCAACCACGCCAGCTCAAACCCTATAATAGATCGCCAGTGAATGCCTTTGGGCGGATTTAAATACCCGGCAGTTGGCTCAGAAGTGCTGATATTACTCATTGTTGTTTCATCTTACTGGCAATTTTATTGCGCAGGTTGTAGGGTAATAACCCCAGCGTTTTTAACACAAAACTTAGCCGCCGCGGAAAACGCAACCGTGTTTTTCCATCGCTAATCCCTTTGAATATGCGCTTTGCTGCATCTTCCGGAGCCATCAAAAACGGCATTTCAAAGTCGTTTTTGCGGGTAAGCGGGGTGTCGATAAAGCCCGGTTCTATTAAACAGACGTTAATATCAGTGTCAGCCAAATCAACCCGCAAACTTTCAGCAAAATAAGCTACCGCGGCTTTACTGGCGCCATAAGCCTCAGCGCGGGTGAACGGGAAAAAATGAGACATAGAACTTACTATCGCAAGGGTGGGATGACTTCCTTTATTCAGCAGCGGCAGAAGATACCTTGTACAGGCAACGACACCCTGAACATTGACCGCAAAGGTACGTTCAAATGCGGCCAGGTCAAGATCTGTCGCCTCTACATATTCACAGGTACCCGCATTAAGAATTACCGCGTCAAATTTCTGGCCTGCGGGCAAACCCGCTGTCCAGTTCGCCAGGGCTACACTATCGGTAACGTCTAAACTTACCGGCTTTACATTACTATTACTTGCAGCCAGTTCAGCTAATTTATCGGCTGAGCGGGCCACCGCGAAAACCTGCCAGCCTTTAGCGGCATAATGCAGTGCAGTTGTTTTACCCATGCCAGAACTGGCACCGGTGATCAGGCAGGTTTTAGCCATAATACATCCTTATAATGTCGCTGCGTCGCAGCCGTTAAAGAGGTAATTATAAGAGAGTTACGGCAATTTCGCGCGACTGGATTGGCTCAGGCGTAAAGATCAACACCCAGTAATGACTGGACTTCGGCACGGCGCTGCTCATTTTGCTGGCTTTGATAAGCGGCAACAGCTTGCTGGCCGCGACTGGAATTCGCATTTTGAAAATTGTTTTGCTTGCTACGTTGTTCGCTATCGAGCAGGTTAATCGCTTGCTGACTAGCCCTGACACCTTCACCTTGTGGGGTAATTGACGGCTTTTCATCCAGTTGGGGCGCACGGCGCTGCTCTGTGCCAGCAAACACACTGGCAACATTAGCGGGAACATTCAGGCTTTGATTAACAGTCAGGCTCATAACAACTTCATAGTAAGCGAACTGGCTTAATTATAACCAGTTTGCAGGTTTAACCAAGTATTTTATCGACCTGGCAGCTTTTTCCAGCTTACCTCATCACGCACATACACCGGCTCGGCATTTTCTGCACTGACAAAATGTCCCTGAGTATAAGCACTCTGGGCTAATGTAAGCATATCCTGCGCTGATGGATACAGAATATCAGTAACGATCCGGGCGCGTTGAACCTGCTGCAACTCGTTGGCATAGGTTTGCCAACCGGTACCTACCGCAACCACCTCGCCCGTCAGGCCAAGTGGCGCAAGTTGTTGCGGCTTTACCGCCTGTTCTGCGCACAGTTGTTGTAACACACCGTCAGCATCCAGGCTGAAGCTGGCCAGGTACACCTCTGCCATGCGAGCATCAATAGCAGCAACAATTTGCTTTGCCTGATATAACCGCGCCGCAGCCTGAGCCATTGCTGCCAGGGTCGAGACCCCGTAAACCGGTAAGTCGGCACCAAAAGCCAGCCCCTGCGCCACCGAGACACCAATGCGCACCCCGGTAAAGCTGCCGGGACCGCGGCCAAAAACAATACCATCAAGCGCATTTAAACTCAGTCCTGCGTCCGCCAGTAAGCGGTCAATCATTGGCAGAACCCTTTTACTATGCTGCTGCGGACATACTTCGTCTAACGCGATAATCGTGTTCTGTTGTAACAATGCCACTGAACATGCTTCAGTTGAGGTATCTAATGCCAGTAACTTCACTTTATTGTTCCTGTCTGGTTTGTTGTAAAAATGCGACGGCTTCATTCAGCGAGCGACTGCGACGCATGGGCGGTAAGCTTTTTAAAAATACACTGCCGTAGGGCCGGGTCACCAGCCGGTTATCACAGATAACCAACACACCGCGGTCGGTAACATCACGTATTAGCCGGCCTACCCCCTGCTTTAAGGTAATTACCGCCTGGGGCAACTGCACCGTGCTAAACGGATCTAAGCCACGACGCTGACAGTCTTCGCTGCGCGCTTGTAACAAAGGATCATCCGGCGAGGCAAAAGGTAGTTTATCAATAATCACGCAACTTAGCGTATCTCCCCGCACGTCAACACCTTCCCAGAAGCTGCCGGTGCCCAGCAGCACAGCGTTATCCAGGGTCACAAACTGTTCCAGTAATAAGCGCTTTCCGGTGCTGCCCTGCACCAGTACTGGCTGGTTGATGTGCTCAGGAAGTGCCTGAGCCATCCATTGCAACATCCGATGGCTGGTAAACAAGAAAAAACAGCGGCCGTTGTTGGCTTTAATCAGCTTCACCGCCAATTCCAGTAAAGCCGGGCCCATTTGTTGCTGATGTGGTTCGGGTAAGTAGCGCGGCAGGCAAAGCATGGCCTGGCTGGCGTAATCGAAGGGGCTTTCCAGCAGTAAGGTTTGCGCTTCGTCCAGCCCCATCTGGGCGGTATAATGGCTGAAACCTTCATTGACAGACAACGTGGCAGAGGTAAAAATCCAGCTGCGCTGCCCTGCCGCCACGATTGCCTTAAAACGCTCAGCGATACTAAGCGGGGTTAAATGCAAACTGACATGCAACCGGGTAGTTTCGTACCACAAGCTTACGCCGGTTTGCTGTAAGTCCTGCATTTTCAGTAGACGGTTTTTCAGCTGCGCCAAACGCTCAAATACGCTGTCTACTGTATCGCTGCGCCCCAAACTCCCTTTTAATACCTGATACAACATATCGATCGCGTCATTGACCCGGGTCAGTGCGGTTTGCATCGGTGGTTGCTGCGCCAGGTCTCGCCAATTTCCACGGCCTGGTTCGGCGCTGAACAGTAAGCGCCAGTCGCGGACCAGACTCGCCAGTTTTTCCGCTACTTTGACCAACTGCGGATGGTCACGTAACTCTGATTTACACGCCAGCTCCAGATCGCGGCATAAATCCAGTAACAGGCGACTGGAAACCTGCTCACCAAAATAGTCACTGGCAATATCCGGCAGCTGATGCGCTTCATCAAAAATAATCACATCCATTTCTGGCAGCAGTTCACCAAAGCCAGTGTCTTTCAGGGCCAGATCAGCAAAGAACAAATGATGGTTAACCACTACTAAATCAGCAGCCTGCGCATTTTTACGGGCTTTGAGTAAAAGACAATCTTCATATACCGGGCAGTCTTTGCCCAGGCAATTGTCGGTAGTACTGGTAACGTAGGGCAGCGCTTTGGAGTCTTCCGCAATATAACTTAGCTCACCAATATCCCCCGACTGGGTCTCGGCAGACCATTTTTTGATCAGACTTAAATCCTGGATCAATTGCTCATCCTGAACCGGCACATGATTATAATGCTGCTCTAACCGAAACAAGCACAGGTAATTCGCCCGACCTTTTAACAGCGCAGTATGGATAGGGCTGGCCAGCGCCTGCTGGACTTTGGGCAAGTCACGTAAAAACAGTTGCTCTTGCAGGTTTTTAGTTCCGGTAGAGAGTATAACCTTTTTACCTGACAGTAATGCCGGTACCAGATAAGCATAGGTTTTTCCGGTGCCGGTACCTGCTTCCACTACCAACGAAGTATTTGCACTAATGGCACTGGCAACCGCCTCAGCCATCTGCAATTGGGCCGCGCGTGGATTAAAACCACTGATATTGCTGGCAAGTTTGCCTTTTACCGCAAACGCTGCAAGAACCTGTCTGGCCAGTGCACTCGTCATGGTGTCGTAAATACATTGTTTAGCGGGTAGATACTGGAGTTCAAGATAGTCACAGCGGCGCCTGCACGTTAAAAGAGCGCTATTATGCCTTTTTCAACAGAAAAAATCAGACAAAAATATCCAGATGACCATCTTTATCAACACGTTGTTCTTCTTCCGGAGTGGTATAGGGAGGTTCGGGATAGTGCTCATCCAGATTACCGCGGCGAGGCGGCGGACGACGTAGGATCAAAAACTTCTGTTCGTGTTGTTTTAATGGACTTAACCGGGCTTCTTTAAATACCGGGACCACCTGTCTGGGATCAGGATCGACCGGCGTCCCCGGCACCCGCGGTATAAATGGCATAAAGGCATCCATATTTGTCCCCTGATGAAAAGCCCCAGTTACTCTGGCGTTACTTTAGATATCGGCCTGACTGCGAATATCTTAAATTATTAACGCATTGACTATACAAGTTGACTGCATTTTAACCGCAAAATTCACTTAACGCTGGAGTTATGAAAAAATAAATTAATTCACCTTTTCGCTATAAAATTTATTATTGTTTACTTTCAAACAGTTAATACAAACTGCTATCACTTGTGATTTTCCAGGCACCCTTGCGCTTTTTCCACCACAAGGGTAACTTGTATAACATCTTAAGTCGCAAGAATGACAAAAATGCTAAAAGTTACCGCGCTGCACCATCATCACAGGTACTAGCCGTCCGAAATTTCGGAGGGCAGAGGTCTGGCGCTCCGGTGGTAACGTAACAAAAACCCCGAGCTCAGGCCCGGGGTTTTTGTTTATTATTGTGTTCATTTTTTTTCAGTTATTGTCATGGAGACCAATATGAATCCGGCAACAGAAAGTAAACGTTTACGTATCGCTATGCAGAAATCTGGCCGTTTATCGGTTGACTCGCAGGCTTTATTCACCAGCTGCGGCTTAAAAATCAACCTTCGCGAGCAGCGTTTGATTGCCCATGTCGAGAATATGGACATTGATATTCTGCGGGTTCGTGATGATGACATCCCTGGTCTGGTGATGGACGGAGTATGTGATTTGGGCATTGTTGGTGAAAACGTGCTGGAAGAAGAGTCACTGCAACGGCAGCTGGATAATGACAGCTTCGATTACACCGTATTAAAACGACTGGATTTTGGTGGCTGTCGTCTGTCAATCGCCATACCTCAGGAAGATGAATATCAGGGCCCGGCTTCACTCAATGGTAAAACCATCGCAACGACTTACCCAAGATTGCTTGGTCGCTATTTAAAGCAGCAAGGCATTCAGGCACGGGTCGTTAATTTAAAAGGCTCAGTGGAAGTGGCACCACGTGCCGGTTTAGCTGACGCGATCTGTGATTTAGTATCAACCGGTGCCACGCTTGAAGCAAACGGTCTAAAAGAAGTGGATGTGATATACCGCAGCAAGGCCGTACTGATCCAGCGTAAAACATTAACTGACAGCAAACAGTTAAAACTGATAGATAAGTTAATGCCACGGATCAATGGCGTAATGCAAGCCAATGAAAGTAAATACATTATGCTACACGCGCCCCGCGCAAAACTAGACGAAGTGATTGCCTTGCTACCTGGTGCTGAAAACCCGACCATGCTGCCACTGGCAGGTAATGACAGTATGGTGGCGATCCACGTGGTAAGTAGTGAAACCCTGTTCTGGGAAACCATGGAGCAATTAAAAGCGCTTGGCGCCAGCTCTATTTTAGTGTTACCCATTGAAAAAATGATGGAGTAAACATGGCAAATACTCTGGCTAGTGCTTCGACTACCCTGATTAACTGGTCACAGTTATCGGCCAACGCGCAGCAAAAGGCCCTGGCCCGGCCCGATTTGGCCGGCTCGGCGGGTTTAGCTGAGCAGGTCAGCGCCATTATTAACACCGTAAAGCAACAGGGTGATAATGCACTTCGCGCTTACAGTCAGCAATTTGACGGCTTAAACCATAATGCGCTGCGATTAAGTGACGGTAAAAAGCAAGCTATACTGGCAACGTTATTGCCCGCGCGCAAAGCGGCCATCGAACTGGCTTATGATAACATTCGTAAGTTTCATGCCGCGCAGTTACCACGGGATATCAGTGTCGAAACCAGCAGTGGTGTGCAGTGCCAGTTAAAAAGCCGCGCCATCAGTGCGGTTGGCCTGTATATTCCGGGCGGCAGTGCGCCCCTGCCCTCTACGGTATTAATGCTGGGGGTGCCAGCGCAACTGGCGGGATGTCCGCGGCCAGTGCTGGTAACGCCCCCTGGTAAACCGGCCGCTGATGATATCGCGCCGGAAATTTTATATGCGGCGGAGCTGTGCGGTATAACTGAAATTTATACCATTGGTGGTGCACAGGCTATCGCTGCCCTGGCGTATGGCACGGAAACCATCGCCAAGGTAGATAAAATCTTTGGACCGGGCAATCGTTATGTTACCGAGGCAAAGCAGCAAGTAAGCCAGGACGTCAGGGGTGCGATGATTGATATGCCAGCCGGCCCCTCAGAGGTGTTGGTGCTGGCAGATCACAGTGCTAACCCCGCTTTTGTGGCAGCTGATTTACTCTCTCAGGCTGAACATGGCCCTGACTCACAGGTGATCTTAGTCAGTGATAGCCTTACGCTTATTGAAGCAGTTCAAGCTGAAGTTGCGGCGCAATTGGTGCAGTTACCGCGTAAAGACATTGCCGCAGCCGCGCTCAGTCACAGCCGTTATATTTTAACCGCGGATTTAGACCAGGCTGTCGCCGTTACTAATGCCTATGCGCCAGAGCACTTAATTGTGCAAACGGCCAATGACGATGCGCTAATCGATCAATTTGATAGTGCCGCCAGTATCTTTGTCGGCCAGTGGACACCGGAGTCGGCTGGTGACTATGCCAGTGGCACCAATCACGTGCTGCCAACCTACGGTTACAGTAAAACCGTATCGAGCTTGTCACTAACTGACTTTTACCGGCGTTACACTGTTCAGAAGCTATCGGCCACTGGCATGCGCAACATTGGCCCCGCTATTGTCACGCTGGCCGAAGCAGAAAGCCTGCAAGCGCATGCCAATGCGGTAAGGCTGCGCCTGGCAGCACTTGATGATACAACAGCACAAAACACTATGATGGATGGAGAAACGGTATGACAGAGCAAACTGGTGCTGCAGTAAATACCCTGGCCAGGCAACTGGTCAAAGATTTGGTGCCTTATGCGTCAGCCCGCAGCAGTATGAGTGGTGGCGCGGTATGGCTGAACGCCAATGAAAACGCACTGGCTCCGGCGTATCAGCTTGACGGCACCTTTAACCGGTATCCATCGTGTCAGCCGAAATCTGTCATCAATGCTTACGCCGCTTATGCGGGTGTAGCGCCCGAGCAAGTGCTGGTCAGCCGCGGTGCAGATGAAGGTATTGAGCTGTTGATCCGCAGCTTTTGCGAACCAAACAGTGACAGCATTACCATTTGCCCGCCGACATATGGCATGTATGCCATAAGCGCTCAAAGTAACCAGACTGCGGTAAACAAGGTATTGCTACTGAACAGTGAACAGTTGGATCTGGACGGCATTTTTGCTACCCGTCCCAAACTGGTGTTTATTTGCAGCCCGAATAACCCGACCGGTGACCTGATCCCGGCTGCACAGATTATTGCCGTGCTGGAGCATTTTAAGGACAAAGCTCTGGTGGTGGTAGACGAAGCTTACATTGAATTTGCACCGGCAGCCTCGGTGGTACCGCTATTAAGCCGCTACCCGCATTTAGTGATACTGCGCACCTTGTCTAAAGCGTTTGGGCTGGCCGGGCTGCGCTGTGGCTTCACTCTGGCCAGCGCTGAGGTGATTAATGCGCTGAAAAAAATGATAGCCCCCTACCCGATTGCAGAGCCAGTGGCGCAAATTGCAGCTCAGGCGCTGTCGGCAGCAGGCATTGCCCAGATGCAACAAAGCGTCGCCACAATAAATGCGCTGCGAAGCGACTTTATCAAGCTGGCCAGTTCCCTGCCGGGGGTAGAAAGAGTATGGCCCAGTAACGCCAACTATGTATTACTACAAGTGGCGGATGCCGCAGACTGTGTCAACGCGCTGATCAATGCCGATATTCTGATCCGCAATCAATCCAGCCAACTTGGATTATCTCAGGTGGTAAGGGTGTCTATCGGCAGCGCCGCCGAAATGCAGCGCCTGGCAACGGCGCTGCAGCAGTATTTTTTAACCTATCAGCAATCAAAGAGAGAACATGCATGAGTGGCCAACCTATATTATTTATTGACCGCGATGGCACCATGGTGGAAGAGCCACCCGTCGACAAGCAACTGGATAGCCTGGAGAAGCTCGCATATGAGCCTGATCTGGTGCCAGCACTGCTGAAGTTGCAGGCTGCAGGTTACCGACTGGTTATGGTGACCAATCAGGATGGTCTTGGCACCGCCAGTTTCCCCCGGGACACCTTTGATGCGCCGCACAACAAAATGATGCAGCTGCTCACCTCGCAAGGCATTGTTTTTGACGATGTGCTGATTTGTCCGCACTTTGAACAAGACAACTGTAGCTGCCGTAAGCCAAAGCTGGGACTGGTTAAGGATTACCTGCAGCAGGGCAAAATAGACTTTACCAATTCTTATGTGATTGGCGACCGCCTGACCGACGTCCAACTGGCCGACAATATGGGCTTGCCGTCATTTCAGTACAACCGGCAAACCCTGGGCTGGCCAGAGATCACCAAGCGCTTGTTAAGCCGCGGGCGACAGGCCAGTGTGCGCCGGACTACCCGCGAGACCGATATTGAAATCAGCGTCGATTTAGATAGCAGCGGCAACAACAGTTTTAACACCGGCGTGGGTTTTTTTGACCATATGCTGGAGCAGATTGCGACCCATGGTGGTTTTTCGCTGCAGGTTAAGGTTGCCGGCGATTTACACATTGATGATCACCACAGTGTTGAAGATACCGCACTGGCGCTGGGCCAAGCGTTAAAGCAAGCACTGGGCAATAAGCGTGGCATTAACCGCTTCGGTTTTGTGCTGCCAATGGACGAATGCCGGGCTGAATGTATTCTCGATTTATCCGGCCGACCGTTATTTAAATTTGATGCTGCGCTAGGCGAAGGTAGTGTTGGCGGTCTGAACCTGGAAATGGTGCCACACTTTTTCCGCTCAATCAGCGATGCCATGTTAATCAGTTTGCACTTGTCGGTTTCTGACGGCAATAAGCACCATATGGTCGAAGGTCTGTTTAAAGCCTTTGGCCGCGCGTTACGCCAGGCCATTACCGTCTCTGGCGAAGCGCTGCCAAGCTCAAAGGGAGTGCTGTAATGCAACTGGTTATTGTTGATACCGGCTGCGCGAACATCAGCTCAGTGTATTTTGCGTTTAAGCGCTTAGGCACTGACGCCACCATCAGCCGTGAGGCAGCCGTCATTAAAGCTGCCGACAAAGTGGTATTGCCCGGCGTTGGCACGGCCCACAATGCGATGGCTCAGCTGCAGCATAGCGAACTGATTACTACCTTGCAGGGTTTGCAGCAGCCGCTACTGGGTATTTGTTTGGGGATGCAAATGCTGACAAGCCACAGCATGGAAGGTGATGTGCCCTGCCTTAATCTGATCCCAGGGGCCGTATTGCCGATGCAAAGTGCTGGCTTACGCCTGCCGCATATGGGTTGGAATACGTTACATAGTATCAGCAAACACCCGATACTAAAGGGCTTTAGCAGCAGCGATTATATGTACTTTGTGCACAGTTTTGCCGCAGCCCCCAGTGCTTATTCGCTGGCACAATGCCACTACGGCAGTGATTTTGCTGCAGTAATTGGCAAAGATAACGTGGCAGGCGCCCAGTTTCACCCGGAGCGTTCCGGTAAAACCGGCGCCCGCTTATTACAAAATTTTCTGGAGTGGCAGTTGTGATTATCCCGGCAATCGATTTAATTGACGGTACCGTAGTGCGGCTATATCAGGGCCGCTATGACAGTACCACAGAGTACCAGTTCAGCCCGCTGACATTACGTAATAGCTATGCACAAGATGGTAGTGATTGGTTGCATATCGTAGATTTATCCGGTGCCAAAGATGCCAGCAAACGACAGTTGGCGCTGCTAACTGAGCTGATGACGGCCTCGCCGCTGCACATTCAGGTGGGTGGCGGCGTGCGAAGCGAACAGGATGTTGTTGATTTACTGGATGCTGGCGCAGGCCGGGTGGTTATAGGCAGCCTGGCCATTCGTCAGCCAGAGCTGGTACAAAGCTGGATCCGTAAATACGGTGGCGAGCATATTGTGTTGGCGCTGGATGTCGCCATTAACGATAAAGGTGAGAAAACCCTGCCTTCTCATGGCTGGATTGAGCAATCG
>NZ_JBFJPY010000040.1:0-29521 GCF_041616895.1 Arsukibacterium sp. | reverse complement strand
TCAATTTACATTATCCACATGCATTCCACTGATACATAGATATTGTTCAAACTTGTGCCTGTCCCAGTTTTATGCCGCCGAGCAGGCCAATCGGGTCCTGGCTGATAAAACGGCCGGTGTCGGGGTCGTCAAACTTGTGCCCGTCAAACTTGTGCCTGTCCCAGTTCTAATTTTTGTCAGGCAATTGGCCAAATCTTGTTAGTCTTGCCTGTCCGTGAATTTATAGTGACTGTCCATGCTACAGTCCAATAACGGCTAATGTTTGGTAATACTTTCATCTAATGCTTTTTTTAGAGTTCTGAAAAACATTTCAGCTCGTTCCGAATAGTCGTAATCCTACAAAGCAATCGCGTAGTCGACAGAATCGAAGTTTGCCACTACACCTGTCTTTAATCCGTGTTGTTTGATAAATGCCATACAGTTAACTTGCAGAACCATCGATGTTGTCTGTAATTTTATTTAGACCGGCTTGAATATGCTTAAGTAATTGTTCTTTTTCAGCAGCGCTAGCGTTCATGGAGGGCAGCACAGTCGACAAATCAATATCTTTAGCCACAAAATAGTGGTTAACCTGTTCAGAAATGAGTCTCAACTTACTGATATCATATAATTTCGACAACTTATTTTGATGTCTCTGATCCCACGAAAAATCATCAGTCATTTTCTCAAACTGAAAAGGGTATAGTATTAGAGATAAGGCGCTTTTTTCTGTTTTATCAATTCTAGTTGTCATTAAAAGCCATTCCAATCATAAGGTATGTCATCACCATCCAGCCATTTATTTGCTTAATAAAATTTTCTTTGCGGTTTTGGACTCATATACTCTCCTGAGTCATTAACGCCCGACCTAGTAATATTGTCAATCTCCGGCTTACTCAAACCTTTTAAGTCAAGCTCAGTGAACAATTGGTCGTTAAGAGACTGAGCTGGACGATAGTGCCCACTCAAGTTTGAGACATCTATAATCTCCCCATCTTTGACGACCATCTCGCCAGCTGAAGCGACTCCCATCCCAGCCAAAAAGCTTGAGTGATGGAAGCTCCCGGGTTCACCATGTGAACCAACATAGATAGAACCAGAATCATCCATTACAAAAATTGCTGTAGGCTTATCGCTGTGCAATGAAGTCATACTCGTTGTATCTACAACTTTGCCTTTTGATGAACCGTCGCCATAAACTAAAAGTCCATTTTCTATTACAACCTTGAAAGCTAAACGCTGCTGCTCATTGAGGTATTCACAAACGACATCTTTACCAAACATTAGGTTCCAACGATCATTGTCAGAGGAATCGTTTTCCCCAATAAACTCTGGTAGTAAGGGAGTGGTATTATACTTTCCGTCCCCCTCCTTACAACTCAACCCCAATGGGTCCACCCAATTGATATGATTGGGGGCGTACTGGTAATGGTTAATGCCGCCGAGAAGGCCTATTGGGTCCTGGCTGATAAAACGGCCGGTTTCGGGGTCGTAGTATCGAAAGTGATTGTAGTGCAGGCCGGTTTCGCTGTCGAAATACTGTCCTTGAAAGCGTAACGGGTTACTAATTTCGTTACGCGTTACGAGCGCTTTACCAAAAACGGAGTAACTGGCCTGCCAGACTATGCGGTTGTTACTGTCGGTTACTGATAACGGCGTACCAAGCTGGTCTAACTGATAATAGTAAATTTCACCGTTTCTGATAAGCAGTAAAGGTTTACTCGTGCCTGGCTCGTAGATATACCAGATTTGCTCGCTAGCACTGCTGTTGTCAGCGCGAGTTTCGCCGATAAGCTTATCGCCATCCCAGAAATACTCGGTACGCTCTCCGCCGCTAATTTTAGCACTGCGTCTACCCAGGGCGTCGTATTCGTAACGGCTGATAGTGCCATTGCAGCTGACACTGGATAGCTGGTTAAAACCATTAAACTCCCGTTGCTGAGCAACATCAGGCGCTGAGACTGCAAGCTGATTACCGCTGTCATCATACTGATACTGCTTATCGTGATAACGCAGCAGCCGGTCTTGCTTTACTTCAATACCCTCACCAGTAGGGTTGCCAAAGCTATCCCATTGATGACTCTCGTTCTGATTGCTATCCGTGCTATGTGTTTTGCTGATAAGCTGGTCAAGCTTGTTGTATTGGTACTCAGTGTTACCGAGCAGGTTATCCGTTACTTT
Source organism: Arsukibacterium sp. (assembly GCF_041616895.1). Taxonomy (GTDB): domain Bacteria; phylum Pseudomonadota; class Gammaproteobacteria; order Enterobacterales; family Alteromonadaceae; genus Alishewanella. The sequence goes on along the minus strand of NZ_JBFJPY010000040.1, from coordinate 27,361 downwards.
TTTCACTTGATGCAGTGCCGTGTAACGGTACTGGCGCTGCTGACGCTGCTCACCCCACTGCCACTGCTGGGTGGTTAAGCGATTAAAGGCATCAAACTGCTGCTCTAACGTCAGGCCACTGTCATATTCGCGGCCGGTTTCGCGACCGACACTGTCGAACGTGCGCCACAGAACAGGCTGCTGATTGACCGCCAACTGGGTTAGCTGGCCTTCTTCGCTGTAACGGTAGTCTATTGTGGTGCCATCAGGCAGTTGGGTGGTGCTGCATTTTCCCTGCTCATTGTATTGATGATATATGCAGCTGTTATCCTGCCAAATTTCGCTGGGCTTACCATTTAAATGATAATTAAACCGTAATTTTCGCTGGCCATTGCTGGCCCGCAATATCCGGCCAATTTTATCATAATGAAAATGATTACTGGCCAGCATCTGACCATGTAACGCCGTTTGTTCGGTGATCCGGCCGCGTTTATCGCGTTTAACTTTTAGCTGGCGTTTGCTGCCATCACGCACACTGGCAACCTGGCCGTTAATATCATACTGAACATGCTGCAACCGGCCATCAAAGCCCTGTAACCTTACCGGACGCTCCTGTGCATCATAATCCAGCTGATAACGGGCACCGTCACTGCGCATTATTGCGGTTAAGTTGCGCTCGTTATCATACTGGTAGTTAAAGCCACTGCCGTCTGCTTGCAGCAGGCTGGTCGGCTGACTTAACCCGGCGAACTCGCGCTGCGTCACATCGCCGTGGGCATTGGTGGTACTGAGCAAGCGGCCGCTGCTGTCATAGCGGTAGTGCTGCTCTATTCGCTGAGTGGGGCTATCTGGCAAATCCGCCGCTAAAATATCTGGCGAGGTGTCTGCTGCACCCGTTGCTGAAGCGTCGGCCGGGTACTGGGTTTGTTTTACCAGTTTACCAGCCAGATTATACTGATACTCAGTGACCAGGCCACTGGCATCAACAATACCGTTCAACCGGCCCAGACTGTCATAGCTGAAACGGGTTAATGCATCATTATGTTTTACCGCAAGTAACTGACTCTCGTCGCTCCACAATAAGCGCTGTACGCCACCTGCAGGCAAATACACTTTTTCCAGCTGGTTCTCAGCATTATACTGGTAACGTGTAACTGAGTTATCGGGGTTGGTTTCACGTAATAACAAGCCACCAGCACTATATTCCCTGCGCCATTGCCGCCCTTCAGCATCAATAATAGCGCAGCGTTGACCCAGCTCATTGTATTGGAAATGGCTAATTGCTGCGTCGGCATGTTCCTGAGTAACCAACTGGCCATTTTCATTGTAATAAAAGCGCGTCTGACTGCCATCGGGTAGCGTTTCAGTGGTTTTCTTGCCCTGCTTATTCCAGCTGTATTGCCAGGTAGCACCATCTGGCGCCACCTTTTTTATCAGTAAATTACGGTCATTATGAAAGTACTGCCAGCAATGGCCATTACCATCGATACTGCGGGCACTGCGATTACTATCATCGTAACTGAAGCGGTAATCATAAATGCCATTGTCACCCCAGTTACGAACACAGCGGGCGTCAGGGCCTGCACCTTGCCAGCTGAAATAGTGACAAAATCCACTCGCCCGCTGCCGTACCGTCAGCAAATGCTGGCGGTATTGGTATTTTTCGGTTTCATCGCCACTGTTAATGGCGCTGACAAGCTCATTGTCATCGTTATAGTGATACTGCGCCAGCAGAAGTGCTGTGCCTTTTACTCCCTGCTCACTCAGACTAACCGCTTCAATCCGGCTTAACATGCCCGCGGTGTTGTAATGCAGTTCAATACCTTTTTTGCGGGTGTAATCAATCCGGCTTAGCTGATTATGCCGGTTATAAAAAAGCTGTAAATAACGCCCCAGGCTATCCATTACCTGATGAAGTACCCAGCGTTTTTTATAATCAGGTCCAATGCTTTTCGAAGCAGGTTCACTAGCCGCCGGTACAAATATCCAATGGGTATTATCTGGTTTTAACAGCACCAGGCTGCCATCGGTTTCAGCTCGCAGCGCCAGCGCCTCGGCCAGCTGATAACTGGTCTGGCCCGGCTCTGGCTTCAAAAAATGCAGTTGTCGCCCTTCTTCATTAACCAGCAGTAATGCCTTAGCGCCGCCTTCATCAGTTATGCTGTCGATATACAGGTTAAAATTACTACGCCAACCAAAGCCAAAACCAATATTCTGATGGCTCTGGCTGGAGCGGTAAGTACGTCGCCATTGCATTGGCAAAGGCCCGGCCAGCTCAAAGTCGGTTAGCTCAAGGATCTCCTCTCCGGTGCACATAGACACCGGATCGCCACAGGTTTCGACCTTGTCAGTTTCTGGTGTGTTTTGATTGGCGGCGTTAGTGCCAGCCTGCTTAGAAGTTACAGCAACCTTACCGTCAGGGTGAGCATTGGCCGAACTTGTGGCTGTGGCTCTGCCCCCTCGTGCCAGAGTTTTGGCGTTGGTCGCTGGCGGCGTCACTGACTCAGGCGCTGTTAAAACAATTTTTTGTTCAGGCAACTGCAGGATCAGAAGTTTGCCCTCAAGCAGCACGGTGGCAAGAGTACGGCATAATTCAGCGTCGCGCACGGCGCTAAGAGGTGCGGCCAAATCTGCTGCCGTTGGCTGCTTACAGAACCATTGATATACGTGTCTGATACTGTCGCTTTGGGTGGCGCTACGATCGAATGATTGACGGATCCAGTTGGTAGCCGCATCGCGGCTGACAAATTGCAACGGTTTACCACTTTGACCCTGGGTTTCTGTGCAAAATAAATACATTTTGCCCGACTGGGATTTAAGGGTTAAAGAATGCGCTGCCATGCCAGTTAATATCCTTAAAATTCAGAAATGCTGCTGGCATGCTGCCAACTGAAAACAGCCACGGCACGATACAGCCGCGGTGAAATTTCGCACTGCAGGGTTGCGCCATTCAGGCTACCGCTTTTGTACCCCAGATATAAATGTAATAGCCGGTAAACACCGCCGGCAGCACCAAGTTCACCTGTATAATAGGCAGGAAAGTGCAGCTGAGTACTCATATCAATTATCGGTGCCAGGCATGGATAATGACACTGCCAACATGCGGTCACTGCACTGCTGCCATTGTCTGGCAGATACAGTTGGCTAAGTGGGCCTTTAATGCTCTGTGCAGCCCCTACAAATAAATGGTCCATAGCCAGGTCGGCGCTGCTATGGCTGACCGTGGCATCTGCTGCCAGATGCTGACACCGTAAACCCGCGTCATCCTGTTTTAGGGCAATTGCCACTGCGCCCTCAGACCACAGCACTTGTTCTGTTTGCAGCGCATCAGCCCTATCAACCGCCTGCCCGTTGCTGGCAGCTGCCCCTGCTGCCAATGGCAGGTAACTGGCTACCGGGCTGTCCACCGCAATCAGCCACACTACCGGCGTCCCTTCCTCAAATAACTGCCTGGCAGCAGACATCGCCAGCAATGCTGCACTGCAGCCATAAGGGAATATCTGGCATGCGTTATGGCTTAACAGCGCCGGATATGCCTGCCGCAGGCTACTTAAAAATTGTGCTAACAGGGACTCGTTAGCCAATTGCTCAGGTAACACTAACAACACCGGCGCTGCTGCGGGCGCATTCGTTAATTGCGGCCACAAACCAGCCAATAAGGCAACCAACCTTGCCGCAAACGACAAACCGGGTTCAAGCTCTGCTACGCGGTTAAATTGCCGCCATTGTCCGTTATGCATACAAAGTGTGGGCGCTACGGGGACCACATCCAGCTGCATTGCCCAATCAGTAACTGCAGTTTTACCCAGCACCGCGGCATATTCTGTAACGGCTATGCAACCGGCCATAGTCCACCTTGCCAGTTGTTAGGTTCAGCCAGAGCCAGACCCGGGGTCTGCATTACCCTAAGAGCAGCTACAGCAAAACGCTGATACTGATTGCCCTCTGCCCAACACGCGGCAAAATCCAGTGAATTTAACAACTTCCCGCCAAGCAAAGGCTCGGTAGTGTCAGGCATTAACCTTTGCCTATTTGCCGCTAGCTCCGTTTGTAAACTATCAGCTGCCAGTGCACCGAGCATCGTTATCAGAGCGCTTTGCGCGGCAATCCGGTGGGCAGGCTCCTGCGCTATCTCAAGTAATACCGGACAAAACTTAGCCAATCCGCTAAACCCCATCGCATTGACCGCCAAAGCAATGTCGCTGCTACACAGCGCATTAACGATCCGTATTTTGCGCTCCGTGCAGGCACCCAGCAGCAATAATTGCAGTTGTCGTGTGGTCAGACATTCTGCACTTTGTAACTGCTGTGCCAACTCAAATTCATCGCTATGCTGCCCCAGTAAATATAATGCGTAATTAAGCTCGGCCAGGCTTGCCGCGCCCAGAGTATGATCGGTTTTCTGCTGTAATAAAGCAGCACGCTGGGTCGTTAAACCACAGTGCCCGGCTAACTGCACGGCGCTTCTTCTGTCAAAGGACTGCATAACGTCAAACAGGCGACAAGCAGCGGGTTTGTCAGCAAGCAGGCAGATTAACAGGCTCTGTTCTGAACGGCAGTACTGCTCAAAATAATGTGCTTTGGTTTTTTGCTGCAACGCCAGCCACAGCTCTGCCAGTAACACCTGAGCAGATAAAGTCAACGGCAACGACAACAAGCTGTCCAGATCAGCCACACGATTATCCAGCAATGCCTGCAGCCACAACGGCAAATCGAGCTGCTGGCTCAGATAACGCTGGCATAAACGCACACTTTGCAGCAGGCGATTGTCATGCTGCTGCAACTGGGTAAGCGTAATGTAATCACTGCTACTGAAGCGGTCGCGTTGCAACCATAGCAGATGACTGCGCTCTGCCAGATCAGAGAATGTTTGCATCATTGTTCAGCCATACCAGTGCCTTTCCGTTGCCTTATTCTTGATATAACCTAGCCACCAATCAGCACGGTGGGGACCCCTACCACTATCTTGCCGCCATGGGCTGTGTCATCGCCAAGCCTGGCCGCATTCTTGCCATTGATAAACACGGTAGCCGAGCCGCCGCTGATGCTGTCAGGCGGTCCGACACATAACAGCTTGTCGCCCTTGCGTGCTGCAGGCATACCGGCAATGCTGACAGTAGGGGAGCCTTGCAGCACTGGCCCACCCACGTGCGGTACCTGGCCAGTAACTTTGGGGCAGACATGCATACAACCAATTATCGCGGCGGGCTTGCTCATTGTTCACCTGTATTGCAACGCATTCTGCGCCAGTGTCTTACTCGCTCAGGGTTGCGTTTGCACTAGTTAATACTGACTTTAGCGCCATTGATCGTAATGTTAACGCCTTTAATGGCAATGGATCCGTCGCTTTTCATGGCAATCGAGGCGGCGCCGGTTTTAATGGTAATGGCATCTCCTGCCTCAATAGTGAGTGCTTTGCCTACTTTATGCGTTTCAGCGCCATCCACCTTTATGGTCCGGTCTTTATTGACCGTGTCCTGGTCATTACCCTTAATCAGACGCGTACTGTCATTATCGATACTGATCTGTTGGTCGTGCTCAACCTGCATGGTTAAGTTTTTTTCGGCATGCAAATAAACCAGCTCATCGCCTTTCTTATCTTCAAACCGAATTTCGTTAAAATTATCGGCCGCCCCCCCTTCACTGGATCGGCTTTTAATCCCGCTCTGAGTTTTATCTGTGGGTAAATCGTATGGCGGCATATGGTCAGAGTTGTAAACAGCACCGATGATTACCGGCTGATCAGGATCACCATTTAAAAATTCCACCAGCACTTCCTGATCCCGGCGCGGGTAAAAAAACATGCCCCATTTTTTGCCTGCCCAATTCTGACTCACCCGGATCGGACAAGAACTTTCATGATCAGTTATGTCGCTGCGATCCCAGTGAAACTTCACGGTTACCCGGCCCAGTTCGTCAACCGAAATCTCCTCAGAGCCTTTACAGGTTACAGTAGCCGTCTGTACGCCTTGCACCAGCGGCTTTGCGGTTTGTAATAAAGGCCGGTATGCCACCTCTTTGGGCACACAACGGAAGCTGTTGCTAATGATTGTCCCGGCGCTTTGGTTAGCACCCGTCTGACTGATAATGGCGGCATCTAAGCGCAAGTCGGTAATAACATACTGCTTGCCCTCTTCTGCTTTATCCTCATGCTCACTGATAGTAAAAGTACGTCCGGCGGTAAAACTGCGGCAACTGCTGGCCCCTTGTTGCATGGCCATATCACGTTGCAATGCTTCAAGTCTGATGGTGGCTATGGCGTTCGCGCGGGTGTGGGTTTCAGCTTCTGCTTCGTATTTAAAGATTTCATAATCAGCATGTTTACTCACCAGACTCCCCTTGCCATAGGTGCCGGTAGGGAGCGCTTTAGGTTTTTCCAGATTGTAGCCACGCTGCACAAACTTGCCCGGTACCATCCGTATGGCTTTTTGCCACTGGCTAATATGTGCCTCTGCCAGGGTGCCGGTGTGAAACTTAACCTGGTTCTCTGTGCAAGGCTGATAAGCCGACGCTTTATCAGCCAGTATCAGCTTATGCTGGCCCTTACTGTGTTCAAAAAAGTAGAAAATACCTTCTTGCTCCAGCAAACGACTGATAAAACTGAAATCAGCTTCTTCGTACTGTACTTTATATTCGTAATCGGGATAACTGCCGCTGATTTTAGAACTGGCGTCCAGGGTAATACCATGTTCAGCAGCCAGCATTTCAACAATTTTCAGCACATTGCTGGCTTTAAAAATGCGACTATTCACCTTATGCTGCATGTACCATGCTGCTGGCACGATACTAAGATGATAGTCGCGAAAGTTATTGCCACCGGCGTCTTTGTTTACCCGTAACCCCAGCGAACTAAGCGAGGCTACCACACCATGAATATGACGCTGGCGGTTATTTCCCAATTCAAGAGTTATACAAACCTCTTTACCAATCAATTCTTTAGCTGCTATTTCCTGACCATTAGTATAAACCGTTGCGGCCAGTGAAAATAACCGGGATATTCCTTCATCTAATACAAAGCGGGTCAGATAAAGCGCATCTTTACCCAGCGGGGTATCAATTCTGATGCTGTTTTCATCCTGGGTAGCTTTTTGCATCCGTTCGCCTCAATCAAGAATGGATTGGTAAAAATTCCGGGCTGGTTTTCAGTAAGTACAGCTGACACCGCAAGCGGCATCAGCTGCAGCTTAACCTTACAGCTTGGCGCCTTTAACGCCGCTGTAACCGTATACCAGTGGTGCAGTAACGTTGTTTTTGTCGTCTGTTGGAGTAACAGTCATCATCAACTCGGTGTAGCTGATCACGATAGTTTCAACAGGACGGTCGCCTGAAACTGACATCTGATAGCTGCTGATCATCGCATCAGTCAGTTCAATTTTCATGATTTCTTCAATTTTGTCGCCTTGCTTGGTAATGTGGAATACCGCCTTCTGGCCTTTACCAATAGTCGCTTCTTTGAATAAATCCGGTGATGATTTATCTTGCAGTTTTGTAATAACAATATCGTTCAACCGGGTAGAACTGGCTTCACGATCCATCGCCGTACCGGTGTATGAAGTTAACTCGCGGTGAGAACCCCAATCCATAGATAAAACAGTGATCATGTCTTTGAATTCATCAGCGGTAGATTCGCCTTTGATCGCGCCATACTGCAGGTAGGTATTTGCTTGCATGCTATGCTCCTTTTGCATATTTAAAATAGTGTCCACACAGGACAGATATAAACCCGGGCAAACTCACCCCGGCCAAACGCCAAAAAAAACACTTCCTACAGCCACTATGCATACCACAAACATATTTAACAATGTTTAAACATTAAAGCGGACTTTGTTGGTAAAGTACTTTTTCAAACTGTACAAATTATACATTCTAAGAAACTATGATCAACTTTTAATTAACTATTTATTTATTTAATTAACTGATTAAGTCAGCAAAAAATACAAAAATAGTTTACAACTTAATTTGTTTATTAAATGTAATAATTAATCAATATGGTAATCGAAAGTTTCGCCATTAAAACTTAGCTGCACCTGCTCAATGGTTTGCTGCTGCGCCCTGCGCTGCAGGATCATGACTGACAACTCCGGTAATAAGGTATTTTGCAGAATATTGTGGATAGTACGGGCACCGGAGCCAGCGTCCTGACAGCGGCTGACAATGGCGTCAATCACCCCACTCTGATAGCTGAAATCGGCACTGTAGTGCTGTTGTAACCGCCGCTCAATCCGCTGTAACTGCAATCGGCTAATCATCGCCAGTTTGTCATCGTCCAGTGGCAGGTAAGGAATAACGTTTAAACGACCCAAAAAAGCGGGTTTAAAAATCTGCAGTAAATCGTCTTTTAACGCTTTGGTCAGGCCAGCAACAGAGGGAGCCGTTTCAGCGTCTTCAAATAACCGCATCGTGGTGTCTGTGCCGACATTAGAAGTCATAATAATGATGGTATTTTTAAAATCGATATCACGTCCTTCCCCATCTTTAATCGACCCTTTGTCAAATACCTGATAGAAAATATCCTGCACTCCGGGATGCGCTTTTTCCATTTCATCCAACAACACCACACTGTAAGGCTTACGACGCACGGCTTCAGTTAAAATGCCGCCTTCACCGTAGCCGACATAGCCAGGAGGCGAGCCCAGTAACAACGACACTTTATGTTCTTCTTTAAACTCTGACATGTTAATAACGGTAAGGTTATCTTCACTGCCGTAAACCTGTTCTGCTATCGCCAGTGCCGTCTCCGTTTTTCCCACTCCGCTGGGGCCTGTTAACAGAAAGATACCATTTGGTTTGTTCTCATCTGCCAGTTGCGCTCGTGAGGTTTGCACGGTTCGGGCAATCAGTTGCAACGCATGTTGCTGGCCAACAACCCGCTCTGCCAGGTGTTGTTCCAAAGCCAGCACCGTATTTATTTCATCAGAGTGCATTTTACCAAGCGGTATACCCGTCCAGTCGGCCACCACCTCTGCAATCAATTGCCCGGTGACCTGCCAATGCACCATCGGGGTGCTAAGTTCAGCTAATGACGCCCGCAGCGCACTCAGCTCCTCGAGCAGTGGCCCGGTATTAACCGGTGTTTCAGTGCCCTGCTCAGGGTTGTCGCTCGTTGTCGTTCTGGCATCCTGTTGCAGCTGTGCTGCTAACTCCCGTGCCCTGGCAACCCACTCACGTTGGGTTTGCCATTGTTGCTGCAGCTCTCCAAGTAACGTTTTTACCTGCGCTAATTGCTGTTGTAACGCCTCAAGCTGATGGGTGTGCATCTCGCCCAGCGTCTGCTCGCGCTGCAATACGCTGATTTCACGAGTTAACTGATCAACCATACGTTGTTGATCTTCCACCGGGCCGGGTATTGCGTCCTGGCTCATCGCTACCCTGGCACAGGCGGTATCAAGCAGCCCTACTGCTTTATCCGGCAGCTGGCGGCCACTGATATAGCGATCAGACAAATACGCGGCGGCTTGCAATGCGTTGTCCGTAATACTCACGCCATGATGGCTCTCCATCACGTCAAGTAAACCGCGCATCATTAATACGGCTTTTGCCGGGCTCGGTTCTTCTACTTTTACCACCTGAAAACGCCGGGTTAATGCCGCATCTTTCTCAAAGTACTTTTTGTATTCGGCCCAGGTAGTGGCGGCGATGGTTCTAAGTTCACCGCGAGCCAGCGCGGGTTTCAGTAAATTGGCAGCATCGTTCTGTCCGGCCTGACCGCCGCTGCCAATCATGGTATGGGCTTCGTCAATAAACAAAATAATCGGCGTAGGGCTTTGCTTTACTTCATTAATCACGTTTTTCAAGCGATTCTCAAACTCGCCCTTCATACCTGCACCTGCCTGTAACAGCGCCAAATCAAGCACCCGCAGCGCAACAGCCTTAAGTTTTTCCGGCACGTCAGCTGCTGCAATCCGTAAGGCAAGGCCTTCCACTACAGCGGTTTTACCCACACCGGCTTCACCCGTTAATATCGGATTATTCTGGCGCCTGCGGGTTAAAATATCGATCATCTGGCGGATCTCAAAATCGCGGCCTACTATTGGATCAATCTTGCCGGCGCGCGCCTGTGCGGTTAAATCAATGGTAAATTGATCCAGTGCCGGCGTTTTACCAGGCTTTGCAGCTGCAACTGCTACCCCGCCCTGTTCGTCCGACTGAGCCGCCAGATTCGGCCATACCCGTAACAGCTCGGCGGCGTTTATTTTATCCAGCTCTGGGATACGGCGTAGCATCAGGCCTGACAGACTCTCGTCCTGCAGCAGGGTATATAATAAGTAGACACTACGAACCTGATGGTCATTAAACTCAATGGTGGTGTTAAGCCAGGTTGCTTTTAGCCAGCCAATCAGTTGTACCGAGATCCCCGGCAACGAATTATTTCCGGTTTTCAGCTGCTCCAGGGCTTGTTGCAGCTGTTGGCGCACTTTATCTGTGTCAACGGCGAATGCCCGAAACACCAGTGAAAAGTCAGCACTATCGCGTTGTACTAAAGCATCCAGCCAGTGTTCAATTTCTACCGAATAGTGGCTGCGAGACTGGCAACGCGCCGTCGCAGCTTCAAGTGCCTGTTTACAGTCGTTATTGAGGGTTTCTACCAGACTTTTTAGAGAATGTGTCGACATAAATGCTTCCTGTGCATTAATTAAAGCCGGCCCAGTTGGAAACCAACCTGAGCGGGATGCTGCGACATTGCAGCGCGAATACTTAAGCGGCTACCCCGGCCCAGCGACGTTGTGCTGTCAGCCAGACGGCTACAGGTAAAATCTTGTTGTTTCCCTTTTATCAGCAACCGAACCTGCAAATGAGGGTCGAGATAACGGCCAGCAATATGCTGAACTAACTGGTAATGACTGGCGCCTGGCAAAAAACCGGCTAGTGTGGTGGCTGGTGGGGCCACTTCAATCACTACTACTGAGCTGACATCCCACACCTGCTGTCCCAACATACTGGTTTGGCCCAGCATGCCATTCTGACCTTCAGGCAGGGTGCGACTGCTAAGCCGGCTTTGATCCTCTTTGGCCAGCGCCAACCAGCGGCCCGCCAGAGAAACCACCTTAACCGGTGCGCCCAGCAAATCCGTTAATATTTGCTGCAAAAACTGGCGTGAGCGATTGCGCTGGCTAAACGCCCCCGCGTAATACACACCAAGGTTGTCATTACAGCCACTGAGTTGTTGCAGTAAGTTACTGAACGGATCATTTAAGCCATCGGCAATCTCATACTGACAAGCAAACCGGTATTTTTCCCAGGCCCGGTAATACAGTGAAATCAGCCGATGATTAAACATATCGAAAAAGTCGCGCATGGCGCCATCGCGTTGCTTTAAGCGCTGCAATAACATCTCGGTATAATGCTGCGGCATTACCCCGCTGGGCCCGGTTAACCCCAGGAAACTGACATATAATTCCAATGCCAGCTGATCGTTATCGTTGGTACGTGCATTGGCTTTATTAATAGGCTGGCCGGCAAAACCTAAATGTTGCTCGGCCTTAAACCGGACCAGCTCTGCGCCGGGAAACGCATCGCGTCCTACCCCGTGCCACTTTTTCTGCTCAGCACTTAACTGGCGCTCTATCTGATATACCGCCTGGTAAAAGTCAAAATCGCCCGGGCTGGCAACTAACGCGGCGAAGCTCATCGTGGCTCTCCCATCATGCCATCCTCATAGCAATACCTTGCTACCTACTCTGGCAGGCCAGCGATGGTAGAGTTGTTCATGCTCTTTTAGTTTGACACTAAGCCGGGTGTAGCTGTTGATGCTGGCATACTGGGCAAAGAAAGCATCGAGAATGTTGGCGAAAAAATACACATTACTGCCAGCATAAGCAGACTGGCTGAATTCCAGCAAAATGTCGGTACCGCTGCAAACGGCAATCCGGCCCTGCTGATTAACCCGCGCTGAGCCACTGCTCAGGGTCAGGCCGGTGATACCGTCAATTAACGCTTTTGATTCCGGCGTACAACGAAAATCGTACAGTTTCAATGTTTCCTGCAATACCGTTAACGCCTGCTCACCACTAAAATGGTTCAGGGTAAGGTGGTTTACCAGCTGCCAGCGGCTGCTTTCAGCAAGTGCCGGGCGAATGCTCATGGTGGGTGCCACCAGACAACGTACCGATTTAATCACATCAGCGTGTTTACTGATGGCAAATTCCGGCTCGCCGCCACCAAAGGGCAAATAAGCTGGCTGATTGCGGTTACTGCACAGGGCGTTAACCTGAATAACCCAGTTTTGTTGTTCATCATGGCTGCTGACGCCCTTAAAATGGCGGTCAACAATGGATAAATACACTTCGGTGCCCGCTTCCGCATAGCCCCCCGCCCAGTCAACAAATTCACGCCGGGTGTGCCAGAACAATTGCTGTTGCGCCAGATAATCAGGGTGACCCTGGCTGTAATAAGGATTGAGGGTCACTTCATTTCCCTGTGGATCAAAAGCCTGTACCTGTTGTACCTGGACCACCTCACAGACATCAGCGTCCAGATAGCGCGGCGCCAGCCGGTACTCATATTGGGCCGACTCTAACTTCACCGGCTCAAGTTTTTGCTTAAACAAGTTAATCACCGGGGTGCAGCCCAGTAACACGCTATCGGCGGTAACATGGCGCTCTAACTCATCTGCCCCTTCGGCCAGATAAAAATACAAATCTACCTTATCGGCAATACCCGGCCAGCCTGGATCCAACCCGGTCAGGGCAAAAAAAAGAAACTTTTCCGGACATAAAAATTGCTCAATAAGCAAACGGTAACCACTGAAACTGCGCTGACTGTAAGGCACAACCTGCTCATCATCGGCAAAGCCAATAGCCTGGATATGACGAGGTTGCAAAAACTTCATCTGCTCAGACTGGCCTGTCGGCGCCACGCCAATGCTAATAACGTGCCTCAGGATCAATTCAAACAGCTTATAGACATGATGACGCTGACCATTAAGGTAGAATCGCAACTGGCCTATAGCCAATTCCTGCAACGAGGTGTTATCAAACTCACAGGCTAGGGTTAACTTGAGCAAGGCCTTCGCGGTCTGACTGGCTGGCGGTTTTGGCGCATGAAATGGCGCATTCTTAAATTCGGCCTGCACCACTTCCAGCGGCCAGATATCGGTGTCATAGCAACTCTGAAACGTGCAGGGCTTCAGCCCTTCAGCCCGGGTTTCAAACTGAGTGCCACGTTTAATCTTAATACCCGATGTCGAGACATTCTGACTGACCAGCTTTAAAACCGATACGGAAGGAATAGGTGCCTGATAATCAGGATACATCTGGCCCAGCAAGGCATCAGTAAGTTCGGGAAAACTGTCATCCAGCTTCTGCCGGATTTGAGCACTAAGCAGGGCAAAACCTTCAATTAACCGCGAGACATGGGGATCTTCAACTGTCTCTTCGCTAATGCGCAACCGACCGGCAATTTTCGGATATTTTTCGGCGTATTCGGCACCCATCCTGCGGATAAACGTCAGTTCACGATTGTAATACTTTAATAACTCATCATTCATTACTGATAATCCCTGATGGTCAGCCCCAGATGCACCGGTTCCACTTCGGAGTCGAACATAATATGTTCCGGCTCGGGGTCGGCATAAAGCAATGCCTGGATCCGCAGCCGTAACACCCGCTCAATGGTTTGATCGTCATCGGCTAATGACACTTCAACCTCAACAAACCTCGGTTCAAAACGGCGGATACATTGCTCTACTGCCCTACACAACTGCTGGCGGCCTTCAATTGAGTCGACCACCATTACCGAAAAATCCGGCAGACCATAGTTCAGCAGGCTTTGCTGCAACTGCTGATAATTCTCTGGCCAGACGTGCCATTGCACCCGGGTATTGAGCAGGTTTTCTAAATCCCTCCGGACACTTTGTCGCAACGCTTTTAAATCAAAGCCACGACGTTGCCGGCCGGGATCTTTCTGGCCAGGTGCATCATCAATTAGACGATCGAGCAGCGACATTTGCAGCGCCTGTTTCTGATGCACCTTCATCTTGGTTATTCAGCCATTGCCGCGCCAGCTGCAGCTGCAGGCTCAGCTTCGCTGATGGCGTTAAGCTCGGTAATCTCACTGAGTGCTATTGCCTGCTCGCCCAGCAACAACATTTTCTGGCCTGTACCGGTAATCAGCCAATCACTATACTCATGCCAGTCGGTCGCCCGGCCAAGTTGTAGTAACGGATCACTATCGGCAGCAACGCCAGCATCAGCAACAGGGTTCACCATATAAATCATTGGTAAGAAAGCCTCTCCCTGTGGGCCGTCGACAATACTGATATCAACCCGCCGCCAAAGGGTGTCGAGCAGGCTTTTCACCGGATGCAGCTTTAAACTGGCAACTTGCTCAAACCCGGCCAGGTAATATTTGCCATCGGTACCAAACAGTTCCAGATATCCCCCCAGACTGTCGTCCAGGTCACGGATATCCGTATGGCGCTTATCGCCACAGGCAATAGCAACCTGTGGCCGCAGTTGTTCCATCTCCCCGGCCGCTAACGTCGCCGCGACAATGTCCTGCTCATGCATAGCTAAACGAAGCTTTAACAGTGCGCTGAACATCGGCGCTGGCTCACCAAATAATGTGGCCGTCATGCCACCCTGGTAAAAGTCACGCCGGGCAGTTTCTGCCCGGATAAGCTGTCTTACATTGACGGCGCCAAGCAAACAGTCCGGATGCTGACGTACTATCATGTCCAACTGCGCATCGGCTTTGTCCAGCTCACCGGCTATACACAACAGCTCAACGTATACCGCCCGCATCTGAGCATTGAGTGGGTCGTCCCGCAGTACTGTCAGGGCATGGTTTAACGCATCGGGTAACTGACCGCTACTGATTAAGGTATTAAGTTTTTTCATTTAAGATCCCTCAGGCTGACGCCTTTTGCTTTGGAGAAAGCTCCGCGACTAATTTTACTGATGTCACCATCTGATCCAGCTGAAAGTGGGGCTGTAACTGGATCACTGAATAATAGCGGCCGGGCTGGCCCCGTTTTTCTTTCACTTTTATTCGCGCTTCACGCAAAGGCCGGCGCGCCCGCACTTCATATGACGCATCCTCAGAAGCTGTGGTGTAGTTATGTAGCCAGCGCTGTAATTCCTGCTCGCATTCTTCTGCCGAGACATAGCCCCCAACTTTGTCGCGACCTATCACCTTAATGTAATGAGCAAACCGGGCCACACATAAGATGTACTGCAACATGGCAGATAGCCTGGCGTTTACACTCGACAAGGTTTTATCGTAGGCTTTTGCTTCCTGCACCGAGGCATTGTTATAAAACGCATAAAAATCGCTGTACGGTACAGCCGATAGCGGCACAAAACCGGCATCAGATAACGCCGCTTCAAAGCGATGCCCCACCAGCAAATTGACCGAAGGCTTATTGAAAGACTGGTATTTTTCGGTTTCGTACTGGCTAACAGGCAGATGAGTTACCAGACCAAAGTTGTAATGGCCTGCCTTCATGCCGCGTATTTGCCCAAACCAGCCCGACTCGCAATAGGCCCTGACCAATACGCCGGCAAACGCCCAGGCGGCATTACCCCACAGATAATCCCGCTGCGGCCGGCTAAATTGTTCTTTAAACACAAAACCTTCAGTGCGGCTGCCATCGTCCTTGTAAGGTGGGCGCATCAGAACCTGTGGCAATACCAAGCCCAGAAAGCGGGCGTCTTCCATGTTTCGTAGCGCCCGCCATTTAACATATTCCGGCTGTTTAAACTGGCTGGCGATATCCGTCACCTGGCCAAGTTCTGAGAAATGATCCACCCCGAATAACGAAGGGTGGGCAGCGGTAATAAAAGGCGCAAATGCAGCGGCAGCAGTGCGCGCTACTTCCTGTAACGTATCGAGATCATTAATACTCTGGCCACGACGGATTTTATGGCTGATCTGATAATCACCAATCAAAACGCCAAATGGCTCGCCACCTGCCATATCAAATTCGTTATCGTAAATGAGTTTGAAGAAATCACTCTGGTCAAAATCGATAGCCCGGTTGATGTCTTTACTGAGCTCAGGCCAGGATAGTGAAATAAGTTTAACTTTTACTTTTTGTTCGCGATCATAACGTTCGGCCTGCTCTGTCAGGTACAACAAGCCCCGCCAGCTGGCCTCCAATGCCTGAAATGTCTGGTGATGCAACAGTGCATTAAGCTGCTGGTTAATCAGGCTGTCAATTTCGGCAATGGCCCGGCCCAGCACCGGAGCAATAGAAGCCGCCCCGGCACAGGGGCGGTTTTCAATATGCTGCAGCCAGAACAATACCGCCTTCAGCGGATTGGATTCACGCAAAAATCGGCTCAGTAAACCTGTTCTGGCATAACTGGCATAGGACGGACAGGGCCTGCTGCCCTCATCCGTATCAAATACTGTATCAGCAACAAAATTAACTGCGTCAACCATGACTTATCCGTCCCTGCCTGTTATCACTGCTCAGAGTTGGTTACTAAACCGTGCTTAGCTACCCATTTCCGGAATTTTGGCTACTAAACGTAATGACGTAGACAATTCTTCCAGCTGCAACCATGGCCGTAACCAGGCTACGGCATTATAAGAACCAGGACGTCCCGGGATCTCACGCACCTGCACCTTGGCATCCGCCAGTGGATAACGGGCCCGCACTTCCTGACCGCTGCCTTCTGAGGCATTAACATAAGTCAGGATCCAACGATTGAGCCACACTTCCACATCTTCGGCCTCCATAAAGCTGCCAATTTTGTCACGGGCTAGCACTTTCAGGTAATGGGCAAAACGTGATGTCGCCATCAAATACGGTAAACGGGCTGATATAGCGGCATTTGCGGTGGCTTCCGGGCTATCATATTTTTTCGGTTTTTGCGCGGTCTGGGCACCAAAAAACACCGCGTAGTCGGTATTTTTATAATGGCATAATGGCAGAAAGCCCATTTTACCCAGCTCTGCTTCACGCCGATCGGTAATACCAATTTCCGTAGGACATTTCAGATCCGGATCACCATCATCACTCATAAAGATATGCGACGGTAAACCTTCCACTTTACCGCCGCCTTCTGCCCCGCGAATGGCGGTACAAAAGCCATATTGTGCAAAAGCATTGGTCAACCGGCTACCCAATACATAGGCGGCATTCATCCAGCAATAGTGGTTATGGTGAGTATTTTTGGCGACGGCTTTCTGGCCATCTAATTCAAATTCTTCATAGCCAAACTCTTCTACCGGCGCTGTCGTGCTACCGTAAGGCAGGCGTGCCAGTACCCGTGGCATTGACAGCGTCACAAAGCGTGAATCATCGCTGTCACGGAATGAACGCCATTTAGTGTATTCCAGCGATTCAAAAATCTTTTCTAAATCGCGTGGCTTAGACAGTTCAGTCCACTCGTCAAAACCAAATAACGCCGGTGAGGCACTGGACAGGAACGGGCAAAAACCAGCGGCAGAAACATTAGACATATAGGTCAGCGTTTCAATATCTTCCGGATGGTTGGTAAACTCATAGTCACCAATGATCGCGCCGTAAGGCTCACCACCTGGGGTACCAAACTCTGTTTCATAGACTTTTTTAAAGGTCTGGCTCTGGTCAAACTCGACCGCTTTACTTAAATCCTTGTACAGCTCTTTTTTGCTCATGCTAATCATGCGGATTTTAAGTGAACTGCCCGTTTCAGAGTTAGTCACCAAATGATTAAGCCCACGCCAGCTGCCTTCTAATTTCTGAAAATCTTCCGCATGCATAATGGCCGCCAGCTGATCTGAGATCAGGGTGTCCAGTCGGTTAATCGCTTCGTTAAAGGTTACCGTCAAATTTTTATTCCAGCTGACCGTGCCGCTCATTGCTTCTTCGGTTAGGGTGCGAATAAGTTCTTCGGCTCGCGACGCATCTGTCTGCTTGGTGGCACCGATAGCCTGGTCCAGTAGCGACGCAAACTCAGTGCTGCTGTCGTGGCTTTGTGCTAAAGCTTCCGTACTCATATTATTTATCCTCTACATTCAGTTCCTGCGCCAGCTGTTGCAGGTCAGCATCACTGTTAAGTACCCGTTCCAGAATATTTTCCAAATCTTCAGAGCGGTCTATTTTGGTCATCAGATCCCGTAACTTATTGCGGGTAGCCATCAGTTTCTCCAGCGGTTCAACCTGGCGCACGATGGCCGCAGGTTCAAAGTCCTGCATCGATTTAAACTGCAAATCGACTGCAAACTCGCTGCCGTCGCCGGCCAGCTTATTTTCCACTTTAAAATTTAGCTTTGGGTTCATCCGTTTTAATACTTCGTCAAAATTATCGCGGTCAATTTGGACAAAACGCCGATCTTTTAATGGTTTTAACGCTTGAGTGTTGTGACCGGCGAAGTCGCCCATTACCCCTACTACAAAAGGCAGTTCTTTTTTTACCGCGTTGCCTTCAGTCTCAACATCATAAGTAATGTGAACTCTGGGTTTGCGTACCCGTGACAACTTACTGTGAATACTTTCCATTTACGCTCTCCTATCATTTGTCTGTCGTGGCCGCGCAGGCAACGCTGGCCGGTTGCACTACTCAGGTTGTACTACTTGGTCTGCGGGATCCCCGCCAGACGAAAATAAATGTTTCGGGTATTGTTATCGTCAATCAGCTCCTGCAACAGCTCCGGCAATGTGAGATCACTCCAGCGGATCACTTGCTCAAGCGCATACGACATTGGCGAATGCGGTTCGGTTTTTCTAAAAAAATCAACAGCATGCTGTAACGAACGAATAACCTGCTGACGTGATTGCAGTTGCGCGTCGACGTTATTCGGGTTCAGGTTAACAGCGGTATCAGCAGCATCCGTTGGCGCATGATGTTCAGCCACGCTCAGCTTATCTGCCGCCAGATAGCTCACCGCATCGAGACATTTCTGCATTGCTTTACTAATGGCGGTTGTCGGCTGCGGTGAGCCTTCCATCGCGGCATCCATCACATCAGACAACCGTTTAAATTCGGCCATCGCCAATTGAATGTCGCTGTAAAGCTGCTGATAAAAACCGGCGGGTGTTTCCTGTACCGCCTGTTGAATTTGCTCCAGACTGGCGATGCCGGCATCGGCGCGCAGTTTTTGTTTATTCTCGTCTTTGCGGGATAAATCCGCCGCACGCACATATTGCCAGCAGGCAAAACAGCCCACCGAGCTGACATCCGTGATGGGAATACTTAATATCGGGGTTATTAATGCACCATCACCTTCATAACCATTAAGGCCAATCAACGGTGCTATCCGGGCGTCCATGCCTTCATCATCGGGTAACGGATAAATATCTTTCCAAAACTGTTCAATCAGTAACCGCGTGGTTTTAAAACCCGCTGCCAAGCCAGCAAATCCCTCGGTGCGACACCAGGCTTCAATCAACCAGGCTGCATATTCCAGATCTTTACTTTGCTCAGTTAATATATCGGGTAAAGCCTGGGCAAGCGGTCGCCAGTCAAGCACCAGTGCCTGAAAATCATCATCTTCAAACAGCATGGCCCGCTCATTGGCCCGAGCCTGACTGCGAACGTCTTTTAAGGTGTAGTACTGTGAGGTAGGTGAAATATCGCTACGTGGATCGATGCCCGCCGGTGCATGCTCCGCTACGGGTTTAATTAACAACTCAAAATTTATTAATTCACTGCGATCCATCACAATTAACCATTAAGTACATCAACAGCAAAATATGTTACTTTATAGTTCACGAAATAACAACATTTCAAACTATATTTATACAACTTTGCGATTTAACGGTATTGTTTTGTCATTTGAATTAACATTTAAGTGGCCTTTGAGCTCCACTAGGATACTGGTGACATTGTCTTTAGCGCCGGCTACAAGCGTGGAGTGCAATAATGCTTTGCTGGCGTCGGCTATATCATCATGTTTTAAATATTGATGAATTTCATTGTCAGGTAACTCTTTTGTTAAACCATCGGTACACAGCAAAAATAAATCACCCGGCTGACAGCTATCTGAACGAATAGCGACCTCCAGTTCAGTATCAACCCCTACCGCCCGGGTAATCACATTTGCCAGCTCATGACTTTCTGCTTCACTGGCAGCCAGTAAGCCTTGCGCTACCATTTCATTAACCTGGCTATGATCATGGCTCAACTGCTCTAAAGTATTGTTACGTAACAAATAACAGCGGCTGTCACCAGCCCAGAGTAAATGATAGGTAGCCTGCTGGATAAACAATACCACCACCGTAGAGCCGGCCAATGTGCCAAGCAATTGCTGCTGACTGTATTTCACCAGTGCCCGGTTAGCCTCCTGCAATGCCTGGTTTAATAGGGCCGCACTTAGCGCCTCCCCTGCACTTGCCACTGCCGTTTTAAGCAGGTCCATTACCATCCGGCTGGCAATGTCACCCGCGGCATGCCCACCCATACCATCAGCTACAGCCCATACGCCGGCTTCAGGTAGTGCCAGACACGCATCTTCATTAAGTTGGCGAACTAAGCCTTTGTGGCTTTGGGCATGAAATGCAATTTGCATCATTAATGTCACCATCCGGATTAATATTGAATTTGTTTTTGTTGCCAGTTCCAGCGCGACCAGTCACCATCCAGCATGGCAGCATACTGACTCACCTGAGGCAAACCAGAGGTCACCAGCAAACACGGGGCGACGTGCTCAGAGCCGTTAGTCCACCACAGGCAATAACGAGAAAATTGTTGCAGGTAACTCTGATGTAACAGACCGAGACTTTCCAGCGGCGCACTGGCACTGATAGTCCAGGCCTGGCGGATAGCTTCGTTGCTGCTTTGGCTGACCTGGATCCGTTTTGACTCAGGCCAGGCTACCGGCAGCTTAGCCAGCGCAGTCAGCCAGCGCTGCAGCTCAAAGCCATCGTCCAGAGTGGCAAGTGCTTGTTGCTCAAGCTCTTCACACCAGCCTCGTTCGTGCCACGCCTGAACCGGCGTTACCGAAAGTTCAGCGGCAAGGGTAAAGGGAAAGTGACGCCCCACCTGATCCACCGATGGCATCAGCGTACCTGCCATAGCCTGATCACTGCAAACCCCGGGTGATAAGGCAAAATGCCACACCGGACTGGTCAGGTAAGTTTCAAGCCACGCCGCTCCCAGTTGCTCACGACTTACCGCAAGCACCGCTTGCAGCCACTCATTCCAACTGTCGACAAAGGCAACCTCAAGTCCCTGCGCCAGGAAATCTCCCTGGCTGGCCACTTTGCCACAAATACCCAAGGGTGATACCACCGGTTGTGCTACAGACTGGCCGGACACGAGAATGCCTCCAACTCGCTACTCCAGAACGGCGTATTTACCGTATCTGGAACCAACTCCAGCCGGGCCTTATTGCCCTGCACTGCCAGATGCAGCACTTTGTCGGTGCGGGTTTGCGGTCGTGCCAGGGTCAGTTCATCCAGTAACCGGAACCAGGACCACTCACCCTGATAGCTAACATTAGATGATAAGCCAGCATTTGCCGGGGTAAATACCAGCCGGGTCTGCAGTTTGTTGCGATCGCCCGGCCAGTAGAACTGGCTGGAACGGGTTGGTCCATGCCGGTAAGACAATTCCTGCCCCGCTATATCCAGCATCAGGTGGGTAATATGCCGATCCAGAAATAATGGTTTTAAACTAAAACCGACTTTTAACTTCTGGCTGCCCGGTTCAAAAAAGGTACTCCGTATGCGCTGGGCGCGTTGAAATGTCTGCAGCACATTAGCATTAAGACCGATATCTTTTTTAAAGGTCCAGGCGGTGCGACTGGTGTTAACAAATGGGCTCAGATAATCATTAAAGAAACTGTCCAGAGTGCCGCCGTAACCAAAAAACTTCTCAAAATCACGTAGTTTAATATCTGCCTCAGCCTTGCGGTTCAGCGGATAACGACCGGCGATAGCACCACGATACTCGCTAAGTACCTTGCCTTGCCATGCTTCATTAATATGCTGACGACTGCCGCTGGCAAAAAGCTGCGCCGTATCGCTGGAAATATTACCCAGCCAGGTACTAAACGGCGCGGGGATTTCACTGCGTAACCGACGCAGTGCCACATTAAGCTCATTGCCCTCCTGCGAGTTCAGCTGATTAGCGTACGCCTGACGTGCCCTGCCCCCTGGCGCATATAGCCGCTCCAGATAATCATAATAACGCCGGGTAGTCTGGCCAATTTGCTCCAGTTGCACAGGTTCAATGGCCAGCAGCGCTGAAAACGCTGCCTCAACTTCTTTACCCGGTAAGCTGCGACTGACATCCGGCATTTCATCTGGCAGTATCCGGTTTAAGCGGGTGGACTGACTGGAAAACTGTGTTTTCGCTACTTTCCCGGCAACATCTGCCGCCATATCCAGCTCAGCCGATTCAGGCAACTGCGTTAAACGTAGGTTTTGCTGCGCCGCTTTTATCAGGTTCTGAATAGGCTGCTCCGGCCCAGCCAGGATCCTGGTAAGGGCCAGTCCCTGCTCGACATTGGTAATCGGTTGCATTTCAATGTCGTTTAGCAATTCATGCCATAAATACACGTAGTCGCGCAAATAACGCAGAGTTACGTTTGCAGATAAATCCGCATTACTCTGCTCACCGGCCGCCGCGTCTTCCTCACCATATACCCAGCTGTCTGCCAGCAACTGGCGAATGATCCGACGCTTTTCAATATTAAAAACGCCATGAAACCCCTGATAGGTATACAAGCCTGAGATGCCCTGGCGTAGTGGTTTACCACTTCGTCGACTGAATAGTGTTACGCTGTCAGTTGCCAACACATCTGACAGGCGAAAATCTGGTATATGGCTGTCCATCAGCTCGGTGCGGATCCGCTGATAAGCGCGCTCGGCTAAAGGCACTGTCATCAGTAAGTTGCGGGTGTCAGCGACGACATTTTCATCGTATCGGGCGCCCTGGATACCTGCCTGCAATAACGCATCCAGATGGCTTTGCAATGAGGTTCGAAGCGGCTGGTTGATATCAGCGGGCAACATACGTTCGGTAAACTGCGCAAACCATGCCTGCACCTGCTCTGCCTCAAACCGCTCCGGCTGAAAAATCATCAGATAGGTTTTCAGCGTCTCATATAAATAATCCCGATGCTCTGCATGCTGCTGCATCTCTGAGGCCAAACTGTTCAGCAGGAAAGGCACAAAGTCGGTATACAAAGCCCGCTGATAAGCGGTTTTAGCAGACTGACCTAGTTTGTCCCCCTGATATAAACCAAGATTCTTCGGTCCATCTGCCGGTAATAAACCGGCATAGCCGGCGGGCATATCGCGCAGCACGTTAAGCTGCTCGTTAAGTTGCAGCATCGATTGCTGCGCTTGCGACTGATCCAGACTATGATACTGCTGCAAAGACAGCGCGACCTCATCGACCAGCTGTCGGTTCCAATGGTAGCTTGAGGTCCAGGCACTCAGTAACCAGACTGAAGCCACGGCAGTGGCGGCCAGAGTGCCATGGCGGATCCAACGATGTTTGTTTTTATGTTGCAAATTTACCGAGGCCAGCTCACGCTCCGGTATCACAATCTGCTCAAAAAAACGTGTCAAAAAGTAACTTTTCCCCTCGCCACTATGCCGGCGCAGCGGTGGTTCAGCCAGGCCGAAATTGCCGCCTAACTGCGCCATAATCCGATCAATCGGCTGGCCCTGCTGGGTGGCGCTGGCAATATAAACGCCACGCAACATCGTGGCTTTTTCAAATGGGTTGGGTGAAAAAATCTCTTTCAGAAAGTCATCAGCCGCACTTTGCAATAATCGTAGCTGGCGCGGAAATTCATAAATAGCAGCCCGACTCTGCTGCTCCCGCTCGGTTTGTAACCGGCAGTACAAGCGCTGATGTAGCCGGTTAACCATGGCATGAAATTCTTTATTAAACTGAGCCACAATCCCTTTTTCTTCGTTCTCCGGTTCCAGCGAAAAGGTGGTACCCCATACCTGCTCTCTATCTTCCGGCGCCAGATCATCAAAAAACTCAGAAAAGCCGGCAATCAGATCCGCTTTAGTAAACATCACATAAACCGGAAAGCTCATCCCGAGCTGGTTCTGCAGCTCCTGCACCCGTTGCTTTATTGCCCTGGCATGTAAGTTACGCTCGGTGCGGGTCTGGTTCAGTAAATCAGCCAGACTGACAAATACAATTACGCCATTTATTGGCCGGCGTGGCCGGTGCTTGCGCAGTAAGCCCAGAAACCCCTGCCAGGCTGTCGCATCCTGCTGGGCGTGACTGTCCTGCGTGGTATAGCGACCGGCCGTATCTATTAACACCGCCTGATTAGTAAACCACCAGTCACACTGCCGGGTGCCACCAATACCTTCAATAGCATCAACTCCCATTTGTTCCTTTAACGGAAACTCCAGGCCAGACTGTTGCAACGCGGTAGTTTTACCTGACCCTGGCGGACCAATCAGCATGTACCAGGGCAACTGATAGATATCCCGTGCCTTGCTAAAGCGGGCATGTTTTAAAATATCCAGCGCCTTTTGCATTCGGCTACGCAGTATTTCAATATCCCGTTTCGCCATCGCATCTTGTTGCTGATGCGCCTCGCCATTAAGCAAAGTATCTACCGCTTGCTTATGCGAGCGGTCTTCGCGCATACCACGAATATAATGGCTGGCGCCCCAGATCAGCGCAATAAGCAGCAGGGTCACCAGCCGGGCGGTGGTACTGGCTAATGGCTCAACACCGGCAATTGCCACTAAGGGTCCACCAAACCAAATCAACAGCGCCAGTGCCGTTAAGCCAAGTAAGGTTATCACCCAGCCGGCGGTCAGAATGCGGCGCAATGACAGAAAAAATCCTTTAATTTTCATACTTCTAATCCTTTGCACTTGGCTATTGCGCTAACAAATCTATTTCTACCCGCCGGTTCAGCGCCCGGTTTGCGGCGCTATCGTTGGTCGCTATGGGATCAGCTTCACCTCGTCCTTCTGGCCATAACCGACCATGTAACTGGCCCCCCAAAGCCAGGGCGTCCGCCATCGCATTAGCGCGGGCCAGTGACAGATGCCAGTTGGACGGATATTTACTGGTAAAAATGGGTAAGTCGTCGGTAAAACCGGTGACCAGAATACGCCCCTCAACGCCTTCGAGTGACCTGGCTATTTTGGTAATAACCGGCATAAAGCTTTCATTAATGGTGACGCCACCCGGGGTGAATAGATGATGCAACCCTACCCGGATCCGCACCCGATCAGGCAGCTCTATCACCTGTAACATATCGCGCCGAATTTCGGTTTGCAGCAGTTGTTGTAAGCGGATAGCATCCTGATGGGGTTTACCACTCTGGCCTGACACCACATCAGGCTGCCAGTTCACCAGAGCATTTAACTGACGATGAACCTGATCAGAGTAATTATTAACCTGGTAATTAAGATACATATAGACGCCAAGCAATAAGGCGGCAACAACGGAGCACAATACCCACAGCGGCAAGCGGTTTTCCAGGGCACCGGATTGCACCACATCACTGCGCCATTTTGGCGACAGCTCGCGGGCAGGCTCGCCACGCTGGCTTCGAATCGCCTTGTAGGCGCGATCCTTGATCAGCTCCAGTTTTTCGTAGCCGCGCTCTTCAACCCGCATTTTGCCCACGAAACCAAAAGACAGACATAAATACTGCAATTCCAGTAACGTCAGGTTTTGCGAAGGCTGGTTTATTGCACTCTCCAGCAGAGTAAAGAAATACTCACCACCAAAGGTCTCATTATGAAATGTTGACAAGAGGCTCTCTGTCGCCCAGTCACTATTGCCACCCCAACTGGTGTTGAGCACAATCTCATCAATAAAGCAGCATAAGGTATAACGGGCCTGTTCAATCACTTCTGCCACAACGCCTTTGGCACGCAGCTGCTGCTCATACTGATTAATTAAACTCACACACTGCTTTTTTAAGCTATTAACATCATTATGACTGGCAGTACTGCGTATCGGTGCCACCAAAGAAAATAAGATCGCGGCTTCATCTACTAACACGTTGTCACTGATCGACAAGGTTTGCGGCCCTTGGCCCGGCGTACTATTGCGATTGCCAGTGGCAATGCGGGTTTTATCATTATTAACACTGGCGCTGGTAGCTGTTGCGCCCCCGCCCGCTGCTAGGGGTGCAGCCGGAGCAGCAGAGGTAATTTCTGGTCGCTGCGCACGACCTCCTGGCCGGGGTTTCATAATAGTTTGATCAGACATTGTCTTCTATCCCTATATTTCAGGCCTTAATCGCCCAGAGTTCCAGCTTTAAGCCGGGGTAATTCCCTGATAAATGCAAAGCCAGTGCGCCACTGTTTGCCAGTCGCTGCCAGTAAATACTGGTTTTATCCAGCTGGAAGTAGTGATAACCGGCATGATATGGCACCTGCCTTGGTGCAACCGGTAAGCCGGTAACCGGTATGCCGGGAAGTTGGTTGTTGACCAATTCACGAATATGCTCGACCGGACCAATTTTAAGTCTGGCCGGCAAATGTTTGCGGATGTCTTCAGCAGGTAAGTCAGCGCTGACTGCCAGCACAAACTGGGCATATTCCAGCAGCGTTTTGTCGGTTAGCGGCGAGACTAAAATACCGAACTTGGCTTGCTCTAATGGCAATGCCTGAGCAGTTTGCTCTAGCACCACACTGAGCGTCTGATTCATAATCACCGCTAAGTTGCCAAAAACGGTGGTCAGATCCTGATGAATATAGGGCGGAAACTCTGGCGGCCTTTTCTGTTTGCTGGTAAAGGTGGCAAGTTCACCGAGCATAGTGACCATCAGCTGATACAACGCCAGTGGATTACTGCCATCAAGTTGCTGCCAGTGCTTTAACAGCGGCTCATACCGGTTCAGCACCTGTAACATCAGAAAGTCGGCAATAGAGCTGCTGGTACCCTGACCTTTGCTGATCCGACTGCTTAATGCCTGCGCCCGCTGGTTAAGCATACCAAGGGTTTCATTTATCAATGCTTTTAGCGGTGGATTGCGCTGCACATTAAGTAGTGGCGGAATAAACTTGTCGTCTAGCTTCACTTCGCCCTGATCGGTCACTTCCCGGATCCGACCAATTGCAACACCAATAAAGCCACTTCTATCGTCACTTTCCAGTTTTAGCAACACGCTGAGCCTGGCTAACTGCAAGGTTTCAACCGCCGCTTCGGCTAAGCTGGTGTCGGTCAGGGTATGATCAGCAAAATGAAAGCGGGTTATCTGTTCACTCTGTTGCTCAGCAATATTTAAACCATTCGCTTTATCAACCGCCAGGCAAAGATACACCTGCTGGTCGCGACACCCTCTGGCAATGCTAAGCGGTGCCGGCAGTGGCTCAATATCGGGTAATTCCAGCAAAGTGCCATCGGGCAGGATACCGCGCAAACGGCTTAAGCCAAACTGACTGAACTTTAAACACTGGCTGTCCAGCTGATAGTCGTAGATGCCCCAGCTAAAGGGCGCTAACTGCGCCTGGCGGCTTTGTTGGCTATAATGCAGATGGCGGTCTTGCTGTTGAAAGTGT
>NZ_JBFJPY010000039.1:0-29861 GCF_041616895.1 Arsukibacterium sp. | reverse complement strand
TTTAAAATAAGTTAAATTGATTTTATAGCAACTGGATAGGCGCACATAAAAAAGCTGGCCGAAGCCAGCTATGCAGGAAGTGAAGCAGTCCATGTTTATTATTTTGATTCCTTTCGCTGCTGAATATCGCTTTTTTATTGCTAAAAATCCTGATGAAACTTTGATATTAGCTCTGAATTAGTGGTACTTGCTGAAATTTTGCGCGCTTTTGCTGTTTTCTTAAACTTTTGTTGTCCAGCAAGCGAATATTCGCTTCCTGGGCAAAAATCCAGGCCTGATTAGAAAAACCACCACTACTGACCACAATGCCATCGGCAATATCAATTGCCAGCATTTGCTGAAACATGGTTCTTACCTGTGAAATGTCGACCGGAACACAACTGTGTTGCACATATACCAGGGTATCACGTTGCGCATGCAGCAGTTGGAAATCAGCAGCCAGTTTGTCACTAATCAGCCAGCTGCCTTGCCTGCTTAGCAGACGTTGCGCATCCTGTAAAAACTGTTGCTGCCGACCGCCACCTGCTAGCATAGCCCGCAAGCGCTGATTAACCCCGGCCAGTCGGTGCTCGTCATCAAGCTCCATAAAGGCCAGAACATTGCAGCACAGTGCTACCACAAACATCAACACAAAGGCCCACAACATAAAGGTTGACCAAAACGCGCTCAGCGTCAGGTTTTTATCACTTAATAACAAAGAATGTTCTGCAAAGAATAAATAAACACCACCGGCCATAATGCCCAGCACGGTGCTAATAGACGAAACCCATAGCCACTTATTTTTCATACCCGCCTCAAACCTGTGTTGCTTGAGGTTTATTATCTGCCTGTACTGACCATCCTGCTTTACCAAGTTTTGATAAATGCTTTATAAATAGCGGCAGCGACAATGTTAAGCGTTATTTACCACAGATAATTCAGGCAGGACGATATAATCGCCGATAAATTCGGCGCAATATTCTGTTTGGCAATAAATACCAACCTTGATGCGTTGCCGCACTTTTTCACCCTGCGCCAGTGGTGTTAAGTCACCGTGGCAATCCAGTAATTGGCAGCGGGCTTGTGGCGCACTGGCAACAGGGCGCCGATAACGGATAGTGGCATTGGCTAATACCTGAGCGCCCTGTAACCCAGCGGCCTGTAATTGCATATACAACATACCCCAACCTGTTAAGGTCGCCAGCGTATAAATACTGCCGGCAAACATGGTCTGGTGTAAATTGATATTAGGCGCCAGCGGTGCGCTGCAGTTCAAGGCGTAGCCATTAAAGTCCGTGATCTCAAGCTGCATGTACTGGCTAAGAGGAATTGTCTGCTGCCAGGTTTCAGCCAGTTGCTGTTGCCATTGCTGAAACTCCTGTGCAGTGCCCTTCAGGCGCAACGTTTTGGCCATTTTCAGATGGGCAATGCCAAACATAGGAGCCGCATCGCCAACCAGCTGGTAGCCTGACTTCTGATAAAAGCCAACGGCCTGTTCTCTGGCATTCAGTTGCAATAACGTTAAACCACCCGCTACAGCCTGCTGCTCCAAAGCATGTAAAATACGGTTACCTGCACCCATACCGCGGGCACTGTCGGCCACTGCCATATAACGGATCTGACCGGTTGTATCATCAAGTTGGTGTAACCGGCCAATGGCCTGCACGATACCATTGTTGTCAACAAGCATAAGATGATAAGCCTGCGCTTCAAACTCATCCCGTTCAGAGCCTGGAGGTTGCTGCCAGGGCGCTCTCAGCACCTGCCAGCGCAATTGATAATAGGCATCCCAGTGCTCTGCTGTTTTCGGGCTGGTTAGTTGCCAATTGCTAGGTAATAACATGAGGTGCTCATTATTCATCAAAGAGTAGAACTAACTGGTTAACATAAACGTGACCGGGCCATCGTTAGTAAGGCTAACCTGCATATCTGCTGCAAAACGCCCCGTTTGTACTGGCAGGTCAAGTTGCGTTAATTGCTGTACAAATTGCAGATAAAACGATTCTGCCATGGCCGGAGCGGCTGCAGGACTAAAACTGGGTCGTAAACCACTTTGGGTATCTGCTGCCAGGGTAAACTGTGATACTACTAATACGGCACCGCCAGCCTGGCGCACATTTAAATTCATTTTACCGTTACTGTCACTAAATAGCCGGTAATGCGCCACTTTATGCGCCAGCTTGTTTATTGCAATCTCGTTGTCCCCTGCCTCAACCGCCAACAACACGACTAATCCGGGACCAATAGCACTGATTTGCTCACCTGCTACCGACACCGATGCCTGACTTACCCGCTGAATCAGCGCCTTCATGCCTGCGATGCCCCGCTCTTTTCTGCGTCCTCAAGCTCAGCCCGTTGCTGCAGTAAGGCGGTAAGCTCAGCGCCGAGCAATACCACCAGCCAGGATAAATACACCCAAATAAACAGAATGGGTACCAGAGCTAATGCACCATAAATGGCCTGATAAGCTGGAAACTCACTGACATACAAAGCAAAACCGCGTTTAAAAAACTCAAACAATACCGTTGCCAGCAACGCTCCCCATAAAGCATGGCGTACTTGCACTTTAATATTAGGCACCAACAGATACAGAATAAAAAAAGCCAGTAGCGACATAGCATACGGAATAAGCCACAGGACAAAACTGGAAATACCAGGCGTATAATCGTCGGCGTAACGGCTAAAGGTAGCCAGGTAAGAAGTAACCGCAATTGAAGTGCCAATAAGCACCGGGCCAAACGTTAAGATCATCCAGTATATTGAAAACGAAATAATCGGCCGTGGCCGCTGGTCTACCCGCCATATTTTATTTAGGGTTTTGTCGATATTGTAAATAAGCAGCAGCGCTATCACAATCAGCGCCAATACGCCTACCGCGGTCATGCCACCGGTATTACTGATAAACTCATTCACGTAGCTTTTAATCTCCTCGCCACGGGTAGGAATAACATTAGCAAAAATCAGCTCTTCTAAACGGCCGCGCATTTCAGAAAACATTGGAAACATGCCCAGCATCGAAAACACAACCGCAATCAATGGCACCAGCGACAACAACGAAATATAGGCCAGATAACCACCGACAATGGTAATTTGATCCTGCTGACAGCGCTGGAAATAAGCCACAATGAAATTCTTACCCTGACGTAAATACCGCAGCAGTTTTGGCTTGTCCATAGCAGCTCCTTAAACCCTGATAAAGGCGAGAATACGCGAAAAATCAAGGGCAGACCAGTACCTAACGCTATCGTTAGTGTTACCAGAAACAACAAAGCCAGCAATAAGCTGGCTTTGTTTTATAGCAGAAAACGCTTAGGCAGCAGGGCCACGGCTGGCGCGCTTACGATCGTTTTCAGTTAAATGACGCTTACGGATACGGATAGATTTAGGTGTTACTTCTACCAGCTCGTCGTCGTCGATAAACTCAAGTGCCTGCTCCAGGGTGTAACGCACTGGTGGAACCAGGTTAATCGCTTCGTCAGTACCTGAGGCGCGTACGTTAGTTAATTGCTTACCTTTTAAACAGTTAACTGTTAAGTCGTTACTACGGCTATGAATACCGATAACCTGCCCTTCATACACTTCTTCTGCGTGACCGATAAACATTTTACCGCGTTCCTGCAACGAGAAAATAGCGTAACCGGCTGCTTTGCCCACGGCGTTTGAGATCATCACGCCGTTCATGCGCTGACCAATTGTGCCGCCTTTATGCGGGCCATAGTGGTCAAAGCTGTGGTACATCAGGCCGGTGCCTGAGGTGATGGTCATAAACTCAGTACGGAAACCAATTAAACCACGGCTTGGCATGTTGAAATCCATCCGGATCCTGCCTTTACCGTCTGGCTGCATGTTGGTTAAGTCAGCTTTGCGCTCACCCATCCGCTCCATAATGGCACCCTGGTTCTGCTCTTCGCAGTCGATGGTCACGTTTTCCATCGGTTCCATTTTTGCGCCATCTACTATTTTCATGATAACTTCAGGGCGTGATACCGCTAATTCGAAACCTTCACGGCGCATGTTTTCAATTAATACGCCTAAGTGTAACTCACCGCGACCCGACACTTTAAACTTGTCACCGTCTTCAGTCTCTTCAACCCGCAGCGCCACGTTGTGTTTCAGCTCATGGGTTAAGCGCTCTAAAATCTGACGTGAGGTAACGAACTTACCTTCTTTACCGGCGAACGGAGAAGTGTTTACCTGGAATGTCATGGTAACAGTAGGCTCATCAACCTGCAGCGCAGGCAATGCCTGCACTTTGGTCGTACTGCAAATGGTGTCAGATATTTTCAGCTCACCAAGGCCAGTAAAGGCAACAATGTCACCTGCTTGGGCTTCTGGCGTCTCTACCCGCTCCAGGCCTAAATAACCAAACACCTGGCCAACTTTGCCGTTACGCTTGCTGCCATCAGCACTAACAATAGTCACCTGCTGGTTCGCTTTTAACGTACCACGCTTGATCCGGCCAATACCGATAATACCCAGGTAGCTTGAGTAATCCAGCTGTGACACCTGTAACTGGGTTTCGCCATTCAATTCTACAGCTGGCGGCGCCACGTGCTTAACAATAGCCTCGAACAAATCAGTAATATCTGTTTTAGGTTCGTTATAGTCTAAGGTTGCCCAGCCATTTAATGCTGATGCGTAGACAATGGGGAAGTCTAACTGCTCGTCAGTGGCACCTAAGTTGTCGAACAAGTCAAATACCTGGTCGATAACCCAATCAGGACGTGCGCCCGGACGGTCGATTTTGTTCACAACCACAATCGGCTTTAAACCGTGTGAGAACGCTTTCTGGGTAACGAAGCGGGTTTGCGGCATTGGGCCGTCAACCGCATCTACCAAGAGTAAAACAGAGTCTGCCATAGACAGAACCCGCTCTACTTCACCACCAAAATCGGCGTGGCCGGGGGTGTCAAGAATATTGATGTGGTAGCCGTTCCAGCGTACCGAGGTATTTTTAGCCAGGATGGTTATACCGCGCTCAGACTCCTGAGCATTGGAGTCCATCATCCGCTCCTGCAACTTAGCCCGGGCATCAAAGGTGCCTGATTGTTGCAGCAGTTTATCTACCAGGGTGGTTTTGCCGTGGTCGACGTGCGCGATGATGGCAATATTACGCAGTTTATCTAAAGTTGACGCGGTAACGCTCATGAATCAATATCCTCTGTGGCACTAGATGACCATAATGACCACCAGGCAAACGCTTTTCAAAAGTAAAGGGCGCATATTCTACTCTTTTTTTTCACAGAAAGAAAAAGGCGTTGTGCTCATTGACGGTTTTTTTTTAAACAGAGCCAAAATCTCAGCTACACTTTGCTGTTATGGTGATGCACCATTAACGGGCGAAGCGGCACCACATTGGTGCAACCAGGGTTGCAACGCACTGCACCAAAGCAACAACCCCTTTAAAATCAATATGGTTATATGTTGGCATATATCTGGCATTTAACAGGGCAATCACTATTTCAGTGTTCAAATCGGTTCAATTGGAGGAATGCATGTCTGCATCGGAAGTATTAAAACTAATTAAAGAAAACGACGTTAAATTCGTAGATCTGCGTTTTACCGATACTAAAGGTAAAGAGCAACATGTCAGTATTCCGGTAAGTCAGGTCACTGAAGACATGTTTGAAGATGGTAAAATGTTTGACGGCTCATCTATTACAGGCTGGAAAGGCATTAATGATTCAGACATGATTCTGCTGCCAGACCCAAGCACTGCCGTGCTTGACCCGTTTTTTGAAGAAACTACCTTAAACGTAACCTGCGATGTAATTGAACCCAGCACGATGCAGGGTTATGACCGTGATCCACGCTCTATCGCTAAACGTGCTGAAGAATACTTAAAATCGACCGGTATTGCCGATACCGTATTGTTTGGCCCTGAGCCAGAATTCTTTATGTTCGACGATATCCGTTTTGAAACCACTATGGCGAGCTCGTTCTTTAAAATTAACTCTACTGAGGCAGCCTGGAACTCCGGTACCGCCTATGAAGATGGTAACAAAGGCCATCGCCCAGGCGTGAAAGGCGGTTATTTCCCATTACCACCGGTAGATTCAGGCCATGATATCCGTAGTGCCATGTGTATGGTGCTGGAAGAAATGGGTCAGGTAGTTGAAGCGCATCACCACGAAGTGGCCACTGCTGGCCAGAACGAAATAGCGACCCGTTTTAATACCCTGACCAAAAAAGCAGATGAAGTGCAGCAGTTAAAGTACGTTATACACAACGTTGCTCACCTGTATGGTAAAACCGCTACGTTTATGCCTAAGCCGCTGGTTGGCGACAATGGTTCAGGTATGCACTGTCACCAGTCACTGGCCAAAGATGGCGTAAACCTGTTTGCTGGTGATAAATATGCAGGTTTATCAGAAATCGCTCTGTACTATATTGGCGGTATCATCAAGCATGCTAAAGCGGTCAACGCCTTTACTAACCCGTCAACCAACTCGTATAAGCGTCTGGTACCACACTTTGAAGCACCGGTAATGCTGGCGTACTCTGCCCGTAACCGTTCAGCGTCAATTCGTATTCCACTGGTACCAAGCGCCAAGGCACGCCGGATTGAATGCCGTTTCCCGGATCCGGCAGCGAACCCTTACCTGGCGTTCACCGCTCAGTTAATGGCTGGCCTGGATGGTATCCAGAATAAGATCCATCCTGGCGATGCGATGGATAAAGACTTATATGACTTACCTGCTGAAGAAGCGGCCAATATTCCACAAGTGTGTACCTCGTTAGATGAAGCGATGGACGAGCTGGATAAGAACCGCGCTATATTTACCAAAGGCGGCGTAATGTCTGACGCGATGATTGATGCCTATATTGCCATTAAACGCGCAGAATCTCGTCGGGTGGCCGTTGCTGTCCATCCGTTGGAGTTTGAACTGTATTACAGTGTTTAACTGACGCTGCCCCTAATATGGCCCACCTAGGTGGGCCTTTTTTTTGTAGAATTCTTTTTTAAAGCGCGCTAAAGTGTAGCGATAATAATGAAAATGCAACATCAATGGATTTGACAAGCACATGAATAAGTTACTGTTGTTATTAACTTTGCTGATAATCATGCTGCCATTGCAGGCGCAGGAAAAGCGTATTTTTGTCACCAAAGATGCAAATGGCGTCTTAATATTCTCTGACAGCCCGCAGCCGGGCGCCCAAGAAGTTAACCTAACCAGTCGTCCCAACATCATGGAATCAACCGGCACTAACCTTCCAGGCAGAAAACCGGTAGAACCAGAACCCTTTAAGATTGAAATAGCACAGCCTGAAAATAACGGCACCGTGCGCGATAACACAGGCTCAGTTTACGTGTCTGGCCGCATTACCCCAATGTTTCAGCGCGGGCTGCAAGTGCGGCTGGTCGTTGATGGCACCCCATTAAGCGAGCCACAAAATAAGGCCACCTTTATTCTGCGCAATATAGAGCGCGGCGAACACAAGCTGCAAATGGAACTGTTTGATCAAAGCGGCAAGCTTATTGCAACTAGTCCTGTCACAACCTTCTATCTTCATAGAGCGTCGGTAATTAACCCCAATTAGGGCAGTCCAGGCTGTATTTCGGCTATAAACCGATTACACTGCCAAACACCTGCACTAACTTGGTGCAACAGAGGTGGCAGTGTGACAACCCAAAGCAAACAACCCGATTTTATGGCCCTGGCCGAGCAGCTTACTACTGCGGTGCTGTTACTCGACTGTGATTTAATGCTGCGCTATTTTAATACCGCATGCTGTGCCGTAATGGGTTTGGGTGAAAAACGTTTAACGGCGCAGTATTTTCCGGGTTTGTTCCAGCATCTGGATATTAAGGCCGGCCACCTCAGTGCGGCCCTTAGCAGTAAACAAGGCTTCAGTGTCAGCGACGTACAAGCGGTGCTGCTTGATGGCCGCCATTTGCTGCTTGATATTTCGCTGACCGTCAGCGAGCAACCGGCCAACCATCTGTTACTTGAACTGCGTCAGGTTGATCAACAGCGCAAAATCAGTATGGAAAGTTTGCAGCAACATCAGCATTTAGCGGCACGGGAGTTAATCCGCGGCCTGGCTCATGAGATTAAAAACCCGCTAGGCGGGTTGCGGGGCGCCGCGCAACTGCTGGAAGAATCGCTGGATGATGAACAAAAAGAGTATACTCAGCTTATTATTGCCCAGGCCGATCGCTTACGAAACCTGGTTGACCGCTTACTTGGCCCCTACCGACCACCGCAAAAGCTTGTTGCCAATCTGCATCAGGTAATCGAACAGGTACTGCAGCTTGCCCAAATGGATAACCCGGGCAACGTGCGGTTCAGCCGCGACTATGACCCCAGCATTCCGGACTTCTGCTTTGACCCGGAACTGATAGAGCAAGCCTTGCTTAATATTGTTCGCAACGCGCAACAAGTGCTGCCTGAACATGGCGCAATTTGCCTGCAAAGCCGGATTTTGCACCAGCATACCTTAAACGGTAAGCGTTATAAGCTGGTGGCTTTTATCAAAGTGATCGACAACGGCCCCGGTATACCCACTGAAATTAAAGATACGCTGTTTTATCCGATGGTAAGCGGCACTGCTGGCGGCACCGGACTGGGCTTATCGATTGCCCAAACCCTTATTCATCAGCATGGCGGCTGGATCGACTGTGACAGCTGGCCAGGTCAAACTGAATTTACCTTATATTTGCCTATATCAGACACGGAGGAATAACGCGATGAGTGATACCGTCTGGATTATTGACGACGACAACTCAATACGTTGGGTGTTAGAAAAGGCACTGTCCCGTGCAGAGATAAAATGTGAAAGCTTTGCCTCGGCCGATCTCATGTTGCAACGGCTGGAATACGATCAGCCGGCAGTGGTGGTGTCCGACATCAGAATGCCGGGCACCGATGGCATGGCGCTGCTGGCCAGGCTACAGGACCTTGCTCCAGAGTTACCGGTGATCATTATGACGGCCCACTCCGACCTCGACAGCGCCGTGAACGCCTTTAAACGTGGCGCCTTTGAGTATCTGCCCAAACCATTCGATGTTAACGATGCGGTGGCGCTGATCAGCAGAGCGTTGCAACACAGCCACAGTAGGCTGGCAAAACAAAAACCTCAGGTTGCCAGCATTACTCCGGAAATCATTGGTGAAGCGCCGGCCATGCAGGAGGTATTCCGGGCTATCGGCCGTTTAGCGCGTTCCAGCATCAGTGTATTGATTAATGGTCAGTCAGGTACCGGAAAAGAATTGGTTGCCAGGGCACTGCACAAGCATAGCCCGCGGGCAGAGCAGCCGTTTATCGCCCTAAATATGGCGGCTATCCCAAAAGACTTAATTGAATCTGAGTTGTTTGGCCATGAAAAGGGCGCCTTTACCGGAGCAAATAACCTGCGTAAAGGCCGCTTCGAGCAAGCCGACAGCGGTACCTTATTCCTGGATGAAATTGGTGATATGCCACTGGATGTGCAAACCCGGCTGCTACGGGTGCTGGCCGATGGTCAGTTCTACAGGGTGGGCGGTCATCAGGCAGTAAGTGTTGATGTCCGAATTATTGCAGCAACCCACCAGAACCTGGAGCAACTGGCCCAGGAGGGTAAGTTCCGGGAGGATTTATTCCATCGCCTTAACGTGATTAGAGTCCATTTACCGCCACTCAAAGATCGCAAACAAGATATCGCTAAACTAGCCCAGCACTTTTTGCAGCAAGCTGCAAAAGAGCTGAATGTGGAAGCAAAAACACTAACTAAAGAAGCAGAGGAGTTTCTCAGTAAACTTGACTGGCCTGGTAATGTGCGCCAGCTGGAGAACAGCTGTCGCTGGCTGACAGTTATGGCAAGCGGCAAGCATATTGTGGTAGCAGATTTGCCGCCTGAACTTACCCAGCCGGCGAAAGCCAGCCAGAAACTGGCAGAGCAACCTTCAGGTGACTGGCAAAGCCAGCTGGCCAGCTGGGTAGAGGATAAACTGGCAGCCGGAGAGCAAAATATTCTGGCCGAAGCGAGCCCGGCATTTGAGAGGATAGTACTGGAGCAGGCATTATCTTTTACCCGGGGTCACAAGCAGGAAGCGGCCCGCTGCCTGGGCTGGGGCCGCAACACTTTAACACGCAAGCTTAAAGAGCTGGACAT
The DNA here is from genome assembly GCF_041616895.1 of Arsukibacterium sp. GTDB lineage: Bacteria > Pseudomonadota > Gammaproteobacteria > Enterobacterales > Alteromonadaceae > Alishewanella. Next base: position 19,787 of record NZ_JBFJPY010000039.1, on the reverse strand, counting down.
TGAGTAGTCTTAATGTCCTTGCGGCATATTCCGGTTATGCTGCGCGTGCTGCTTGCGTTGATGCAGCTTCCCGGCCAGTTGCTGCCGTTGTTCCGGTGTAAGCAATTGCTCGATTTGATGACGCAATTTTAACTGCGCTACCCGGGTTACGAGGCGCTGCTGTTGGTGTTGTTGCAGTAACGTTGTAACTGCCATTTCATCAAAGTAATCTGCTTGTATTAGCTGGCGCATGGCGTCACGCTGGCTGTTATCGCGCGGTCGTTTCGGAGTATCGGTACGATGCACTTTTATTAACTGCTGTAACTGTTGCTGTTGCTCAGGGGTAAGCTCAATACCGGCCAGCATTTTCTGGTAAGAAAAACCAGGCCGCGCTGACGTGTAAGACTTGTCAGCCTGCTCAGGCTTGCTATGATGCCCTGCACTAACAGGACTGTTTGCCAGTATCAGACTGGTTGCTATAACGATTAACGTAGTTGCTTTCATCATTTATACTCCGTGATTATGACCCTGATAGCTTAGCGGCTTAAACGCAAAGTAATGCAAAGCCCAGGTAAAGGTTCAGTAAAGACGCTGGCAGCAGAAGCTGCAGGTAATACACTGAACAAAAAGGAAACGATATGGCCGCTATCTTAATAATTGATGATGATATTGAGTTGTGTCAGCTGGTTGCTGATTATCTGGCACTGGATGGCTACCAGCTTGATATGGTGCACGATGGTCTTAGTGGTCTGAAAAAAGCACAAAATGGCAACTATCAGTTGATATTACTGGACGTGATGCTGCCCTCTCTGGATGGCCTGGGCTTGTTAAAGGCGCTTCGCAGTGATAATTATTGTCCAGTACTGATGTTGACTGCCCGGGGCGAAGACATTGACCGGATCATCGGCCTGGAATTGGGTGCAGATGACTACCTGGCTAAACCTTTCAATCCCCGGGAATTACAAGCCAGAGTAAAAGCCATCTTACGCCGGGTAGAGTTTGCCAATCATGACAATCACCCGGCAGGTCAGTTACTATCAGTGAATCAGGTCACGCTTAATCCACAAAATCGTCAGGTGCATTGCCAGGGACACAACATTAATCTGACCGCAACCGAATTCCAGTTACTGGAAATGTTAATGCGTCACGCTGGCCAACTGGTGAGCAAAGAAGCCCTGAGCCAACAGGTACTGGGACGGCGGCTACAACTGTACGATCGAAGCCTCGACATGCATATCAGTAATATCCGGAAAAAACTCAGCCAATTTGCCAATGATGAAAAAATTCAGACCCTGCGTGGCAGCGGTTACTTATTCCTATACGGGCCAGGCTAAACATGCTGCGCTGGTTAAACCCGATTAATTCTCTGGCCGGACGTATTTTTGTCTGGTTCTGGTTAGTGTTGCTATTGACCGTGGTGTTAACCCTGCTCATTTCACGCAGCCTGACCGACCCAACCGACATTCGACGCTTACCCGCTTCACTAAACCGGCAACTGCAAAGCCAATTGGCTCCGCTGGCTCAAAGTATTGATCTGACGAGTCTGATGCAACAGCTGGTCCGGGATAGCCGCAACCGTTGGCTGGTAATTGATAATACCAACCAGCAATTGCTCAATCCGGAAGCATTGCCGGCTCGCCTTGACCCCAATTGGTTAACTGAGCTGGCTCAACTAAACCGGCCCCGTTTGTTGCGCCATCTGAATGTCTTTATCGCCGGTCCTTTTGTGATTGAGGTTGCGGGCCGGCCACTGGCGCTTTACCAACTAAGACAACGCCCTCCTCAACCCTGGTGGAGCCTGCGGGCTTTAGCTGAACCGCTGATGGTATTATTGCTACTGGCTGTATCCGCTATCGCCAGCTTTATTCTGGCGGTATCTATCTCCAGACCCCTTAAAGAGCTACTACAACAAAACTTGTCTTTTGCTTCCGGTAAACTGCACAGCCGGGTCAGCCGGCTGGCAAAACGACGTGATGAGCTGGGCCAGCTTGGTCGTAGCTTTAATACCATGGCAGAGCGGATCAGTGATTTACTGCAAAACCAGCAACGTTTGCTGCGCGATATCTCACACGAGCTACGCTCTCCGCTTACCCGGGCTCAACTCGCGCTTGGACTGGCCGAGCAGCAACAAAATCTGCAACAGTTACCCAGGTTAAAACAAGAGCTGGAGCGAATTGATGCCATGTTAGATGAATTACTAACCTTTAGCAGGCTGGACGCTGGTCAGTATCAACTGGATATCGGCCCCTGCGACGTAACTGCAATGCTGATCGAACTGATTGCGCTAAACCAGGTGGAGGCTGACAGTAAACAACAACAATTGCAGCTTAGCGCACCCGACCACGTGTGGCTGAGTGCCGATGGCCGGTTGCTTAGCCGGGCACTGGAGAATATATTACGTAATGCCATTAAGTACGGCCCGCAGGACAGTATTATCAGCCTTACTTTGCAGCATCAGCCACAGCTGATTATCCTGCAAATATGTGACGAAGGCCCTGGCCTGCCTGAAGCTGAACTGGCCGCCATATTTGAACCGTTTTACCGGGTAAGTGACAGCCGCACATCACAAACCGGTGGTACTGGTCTGGGCCTGGCTATTGTCGCCAAAATTATTCAGCAGCATAACGGTACAGTCGATGCCTTTAACCTGCATCCTGGTTTAGGTTTACGGGTAACACTGCCATGCATAACATCCTTTGAATCAACGACTGAGTTAACGTCACCAATATGATACCGCCAATCAACGCCGCCATGGCAGAAAACACGTTTTCGCAACACTGGCAAAACCAGTTGCAGCCATTGTGGCAACGCTTTACTCATACTGATTTGATAAGCAGCGATCAAACCCGTCTGAGATACAGTTACTATTTGGCCGAAACCCGATCACAGGCCGTGGTGTTCAGCACCGGCCGCGTGGAGATGGCAATAAAGTATATTGAATTAATGCAGGAGTTTGTGGCTGCAGGTTATAGCGTATTTATTATTGATCATCGTGGCCAGGGACAATCGGCACGCTTACATACCGACCCTCATCTGGGTCACGTTGCCGATTTTCAGGACTATGTCCACGACTTCAACCAGTTTGTTACTGAGATTGTTCAGCCGACAGGGCATCGCCAGCATTTGCTACTGGCACACTCAATGGGCGCTGCCATTGCCTGTTGCTATTTACAACAGTATCCACACCCCTTCCTCGCCGCCATTTTCGGGTCACCCATGTTTGGTTTGGATGCAGGGCCAGTACCATCTTCGATAGCAACCCGCCTGATTGCCGGGGTTAGTTGGCTAAGGGCAAAGTTGAATTGGCAGAATGAGCGCTATTTTCCAGGCCAAACCGCTTATCTGGCTAAACCATTTGCGGGCAACCGCTTAACCCATAGCGCTGTCAGATATCAATGGCTGCAGCAGCTTTACCAGCAGTACCCGGAAAGTCAGTTAGGAGGAGTTAGCTGGGCCTGGCTTACTCAGGCCATCAGCGCCATGGCCAGAATACAAGTTCAGGCGCCAGCGTTTAGCTTGCCAGTGTTACTGCTGCAGGCAGCTGACGACCAGATTGTCAGTAATCGCGCTCAAAATAGCTGGTTTGCTCGTTTACCCATGGCCCTTTACAAACAAAAAACCATACTTTCTGGCGCGCATCATGAGATATGGATGGAGCAGGACAGGATCCGTCAACAGGCCATTGCTGCCGTCAATCAGTTTCTTGAAGGGCTTGAAGAACATAGCAAGCCGACAAAAGTAGAACGCTAAATCCCGCCGGCAAAATCATGTTGCCGCCAGGCTTCATAGCAAACGATCGCCACGGTGTTTGCTAAATTCAGGCTGCGCGCACCCGGCTGCATCGGCACCCGGATCCGATGCGCTGGAGGGATAGTAGCGCGCACGGCATCTGATAGCCCTGCTGTCTCTGAGCCAAAAAGTAGCACATCATCAGCCATGAAACGTTGCTGTTGATATGGCTGGCTGCCCTTGGTGGTCAGTGCCAGGATCCGTTTATCAGCCATTGCCTGGGCAAATGCCTGATAATCCGCGTAACGAATGACATTGGCAAGGTCATGGTAGTCGAGCCCGGCCCGTCGCAGCTTTTTTTCTTCAAAGTCGAATCCCATTGGCTCGATAATATGTAACCGACACCCCGTATTGGCAGCTAAGCGGATAATATTTCCAGTATTAGGTGCTATTTTCGGTTCAAACAAAGCAATATGAAACATAACGGCTGGCGCCCCGGTCACAAAAGCGAATAATTTACACGCTACGCCGCGTTATTAAAAGACGTCAATCAGTCTGTGCAGGCGAAATATCGTTATATAATTTGCTTAAACGCCGTTATGCCAGCTATATTTAAGCGGTATTATGTACATTACAAGGACGTATTTGCTATGCCACTGTCAGGTTGGCTGTTTGTTTTCGCCCTGTTGCTGGCCGTCCCGGCACAGGCAAGTATTGCTGCCAGTCTTTCAACTACTCCAGTTTCTATTCTGTTGTTAAGCTTCATTACCGGTATTATTGTTGCAGGCGCCGCAGCTACCTGGCGCTTACAGCAACTGCGGGCCAGCCAAAACGCGCAGCAAAAAGTAATACGCCAACTTCTGCACGATACCCGGGCTTTAGTTGCAGTGCTTGACCAGGATTGCCAGATGCTTGTTGCCAGTAGTGCGCTGGAGCATCTGACTGAACAACAAAATCTTTGTCAAAGCATGTATTTTGATCCGGCTGCTAAGAAGAAGGCCTGGCAGGATATTCAGCAAGTATTGCAGCAGCAGCGGAGCTGGCAGGGAGAAGTGTGGTGGCAGTTGCAAAACGATTTACTGGCGGTAAGCCTGACCATCACCCAAAGCGATAATACGGCCTGGCCTGCCGCCCGCTACCTGTTAGTCGCTCAGGACATTACTGAACGAAAAAGAGCCGATCAGCAACAACTTAACAACCTGACTCGCGATCCTTTGACCAGTCTTCCCAACCGAATTATGTTGGAAGAACAGCTCGCTACCAATATTGCTTGTTGCACTAACCAGCACCCGGCAACGGCACTACTGCTAATAAAGTTTAATCAGTTACTGGGGTCTGAGCCCAACGCAAGCGGACAAAGCAGTGCTAATCTTATAGCAGAAGCTGCAAAGGGATTACGCCAAGCGATTGCGCCCCAGTTTACCCTGGGCCGCTATAGCAGTGATAGCTTTGCCATTTTAGCTGCACCACACTTATGCGCCTTGCCAGTTGAACTGCCGCTTAACCAGCTGGCACACCAGGTCCTGATCCAAATAAACCAGTTTAATTTCAGCCGGAATCAGCATCAGGTATATGCCAGTATTGGTATCAGTCGCTTCCCCGAGGATGGCGCAGATGCAAGCGCCCTTATTCACAGCGCAGAGCGTGCCGTGCAAATTGCTGGCAGAAGTGGTACCAGCCAGTTTTGTTTTGCCGACAACCGCCTGCAGCAGCACGCCACTGAATACCTGACGCTGCAAACTGAACTTAGCAAAAGTCTGCATCAGGATGACTTCATGGTGTACTTTCAGCCCCAGCTAAGCATTAGCAGTAACCGGGTCGTTGGCTATGAGGCATTGCTTCGCTGGCATAATCCGAAACGGGGGATTATGCAACCGCACAGCTTTCTGGCTCTGGCAGAGCAAAGCGGCATGATTGTAGCCTTAGATCGCTTAGTATTTCGTCAATGCTGCCAGCAAGTACAATACTGGCTGCAGACAAATCAGCTTCGTGGCAGGATCGCGTTAAATATTTCCGTACAACAGTTTGAGCAGGCCAATTTTGTAGGTTTTTTCAGTGACACGTTGCAAGACTATAAACTCCAGGCCAGCTACTTTACATTGGAACTGGACGAACGGATTTTTCAACAACCGTTGGCAAACCTGCACCAGCAACTGAAAGCATTGAATGATTTAGGCTTTGATCTAGTATTGGATAATTTTGGTGATGGTGTCTCTTCACTGACCTCGTTGCGTCAGCTACCGCTGCATGGCGTTAAAATTGCCCGTAGCCTGATCCAGCAGATGGAACAAAAAGAACAACAACGTAATATTACTGCCAGTTTAATCCGGTTAGCCGGCTACCTGCAGCTTGAAGTGACCGCAAGTGGCATTGACAACGAAATGCAAGCCTACCTGTTGCATGTAATGGGTTGTGATAAGTTACAAGGAAATTTGTTCAGCAAGGCAGTACCAGCCAGTGAAATACCGGCATTACTGCTAAAAGAAAGTAAATTAATAAAGAAAGCCGCTAGTTAACTTCGTCACGTTTTTCCCGGCCAAGCAAGTCAACTGCCGCCAGTTTAACGTCTTTATTCTGGTATAACACCTGATATATCTGCTCCGAAATAGGCATCTCAATACCTACCCGCTGCGCCAGATTAAACACTTCTTTAGCGTTACGATACCCTTCTACTACCTGCCCTATCGATGCCATCGCATCGTCAACAGTTTTGCCCTGGCCCAACAGCAAGCCAAAGCGACGGTTACGTGACTGATTGTCAGTACAGGTAAGTACTAAGTCCCCCAGCCCGGCCATCCCCATGAAGGTATCTTTCTGGGCGCCTAACGCGCACCCTAACCGACTCATTTCTGCCAATCCACGAGTAATCAGCGCTGTCCTGGCATTGGCGCCAAAACCTATGCCGTCTGCCATGCCAGCGCCGATAGCAATCACGTTTTTAATAGCGCCGCCAAGCTGAACCCCGATAAAATCGGGGTTAGTGTAAACCCGAAAACTCTTTGCACAATGTAATAAGTCAGACAGCCGGCTGATAAAATCCTGGTCTACCGACGACAAGGTTATGGCAGTAGGCATGCCTGCCGCCATTTCTTTAGCAAAGGTAGGCCCGGACAACACCGCCAGGGCAACCTGCTCGCCCAGAATTTCACGTGCTACATCTTGTAACAGACGACCCGTCTCCGGCTCCAGACCTTTAGTGGCCCAGGCCACTCTGGCATTCGCTGGTATTAAAGGCTTTATCTGTTTTAAGGTATCAGCAAACGCATGGCTTGGCACCACGACCAGGATATCACGGCTACTTTGCACAACGGCTTGCAAATCGGAACTGACGGCTAAACTGGCGGGTAGTGGAATACCCGGCAGATATTTTTCATTACAACGCTGCAATTGCATCTGCGCAATATCATTGTGGTTACGTCCCCACAACGTAATGGCGTTGCCATTACGGGCCAGACAAATCGCTAAGGCGGTCCCATAAGATCCCGCCCCAAGCACCGCAATTGCTGCGCTGTCCATATTATTAAGCGTCAGCTTTCACGTCCTGACCATCGGCTTGACGCTTTTGCAGATATTGAGCAAATAGGGCGTCAAAATTCACCGGGGCCAGGTTTAACTGTGGGAAAGTACCGCGATTAACCAGACTTGATACTGCTTCACGAGCATAGGGGAATAAAATGTTAGGGCAGAATGCGGCTAGCATATGTGCCAGCTGAGCTTCTTCTAAGTCGCCGATAGAGAAAATACCTGCTTGCTGTACTTCGCACAGAAAAGCAGTTTCCTCACCTACCATAGTGGTCACAGTAAGGGATAAAATCACCTGATATACACCATCTTCCACTTTCTCACTGCGGGTATCTAAATCCAATTTAACTTCAGGTTTCCATTCTTTACGGAAAATTGCCGGCGCGTTAGGCGCTTCAAATGAAATATCTTTTACAAATATCCGCTGAATAGCGAACTGTAAACCCTGTGCCTGCTGCTCGTTTGCAACACCGTTTGCCAGTTGTTCGGCCATGAATAATTCCTAAATTAAGTTATGCGTTTAACAGTGGTTCTAGCTTGTCGGCTGCATGCAGCGCGAACATTTCATCGCATCCACCAACATGAGTTGTACCGATAAAAATTTGTGGCACCGTTGAGCGGCCGCCCGCTTTTTCAATCATTTCAGCACGGCGCTCTGGTTGCTCATCAATTTTCACTTCATGATAAGCAACGCTTTTTTCATCAAGTAAAGCTTTGGCGCGAACACAATAAGGGCAATATGCCTTGGTGTAAATAATCACTTCTGCCATGTTTACCTCTTTAATTTGACCACGGGCAGGCTAGCACCAGTCCAGGCCCCCATTCCACCCTGCAGCACGGAGACGTTACTAAAGCCTTGTTTTGTCAAGGCGGCAGCACTTTTCTGCGCAGTCATACCTGCCTGACATACCACAATAATGGGAGCATCTTTTTGTTTTTCAAGCCCGCTAAGTTTTTGCTCGCTGATTTGACTGGCAGCAATATGCCGGGCACCGGTGATATGACCTTTTTTAAATTCCTCTTCAGCACGGATATCTACCACTATGCCATCCTGACGATTGACCAGCATTGTCAGTTCAGTTGGAGACACCTGACGAATTGCCGAAAACCGTTCTTTTATCCAGCCGCCGACTATTATCAGAAAAATAACAACCCAGGCCAAACTCAGCAAAGGGTGATTCGTCACAAACTCAATAAACTGCGCCATAGCGTTATATTCTTACTCTGAACCAATTGAAGTGGCCAGAGTATAACGATTTTGTTCTAAGAAAGCAGCCCTTAAACGGTCAATCCGGACTGGAGAAAGTTAGAAAAAGCGGTAAGATACTAGCCTTGTCTAAATGTTCAGCTAAAAAAAACCGGAGTCAGTATGAAACACCCCAACACGCCCCTGGTATTATTAATTCTTGATGGTTGGGGATACCGTGAACAAACAGAGAACAATGCCATTGCCCAGGCTAGCACGCCGGTCATGGACCAGCTGTGGCGAGATTATCCCCATAGTCTGATTTCCGGCTCAGGTTTGGATGTTGGTTTACCTGATGGCCAGATGGGAAATTCAGAGGTTGGTCATGTTAACCTTGGCTCGGGCCGTGTGGTGTATCAGGACTTTACCCGGATAACCAAGGCCATTAAAGATGGTGATTTTTTTCAAAATCCGGTGCTAGTGGATGCAACCGCCGCGGCTAAAAAAAATGGCAAAGCGGTTCACATTATGGGATTGCTGTCTGAAGGCGGCGTGCATAGCCATCAAGATCATATATTGGCAATGATTAAGCTGGCAGAACAACAAGGTGCTGGTCCGATTTATCTGCATGCTTTTCTGGATGGCCGTGATACGCCACCACGCAGTGCCAAAGCGTCATTAGCTAAAATTGAACAGCATTTTGCCAATACTGGCAGTGGCCAGATTGCCTCTGTTATTGGCCGCTATTATGCGATGGACCGGGATAAGCGCTGGGACAGAGTACAGCAAGCCTATGATTTGCTGACTCAGGGGAAGGCTAAGTTTACTGCCACCAACGCAGTTTCCGCGCTGCAAGATGCGTATCAGCGTGACGAGAATGATGAGTTTGTCCAGGCCACCGCTATCCTTAACAGCGATAACCAGCCAGTACAAATGGCCGACGGTGATGCCCTGATATTTATGAATTTCCGTGCAGACCGTGCCCGGCAATTCAGCCGCGCCTTTACTGATCCTGGCTTTGATGGTTTTCACCGAGAGCGCAAGCCTGAACTCAGCAGCTTTGTGATGCTTACCGAATACGCTGCCGACATTGACGCACCTTGTGCTTACCCGCCAGAACCATTAAACAACGTACTCGGCGAATGGTTGGCTAAACATAACAAAACTCAGTTACGGATTTCTGAAACGGAAAAATATGCGCACGTCACTTTTTTCTTCAGTGGTGGACGCGAACAGGAATTTTCGGGTGAAAAGCGGATCCTCGTCCCCTCACCTTCAGTCGCGACCTACGATCTGCAACCTGAAATGAGCTCAGCTGAACTGACTGATAAACTGGTTGCGGCCATTCACAGCGCTGAATTCGACGTCATTATCTGCAACTACCCTAATGGCGATATGGTGGGCCATACCGGTGTGATGGAAGCAGCCATTCAAGCCGTGGAAGCGGTAGACCAGTGTATTGGCCGGGTAGTGGCTGCGCTGCAGCAGGTGGGCGGTGAATGTTTAATTACCGCTGATCACGGTAATGCAGAAATGATGCAAGACCCCAATTCAGGTCAGGCGCACACGGCTCATACCAGCGGCCCAGTTCCCCTGATCTATGTAGGTCGCCCTGCCACAGCAACAGAGGGGGGTATTTTAAGTGATATCGCGCCGACGATGTTGCAGCTGCTGGGACTACCTAAACCTGCAGAAATGACCGGTAAAGTATTAATGAAACTTAACCAAAGTTAGTCTGACAGCTGATGAATTTACGTTTGTTCGCTCTCACAAGCCAGCAGCCACGTTGGCTGCTGTTAATCTGTTGCTTAATGGGCAGTGTACCGGCGCAAGGCCGCCAGCAGACTGAACAGCAGCAAGAGCTTGAACAGGTTCAGCAACAGATAAAAGTAACCGAGCGCCAGCTAAAACAACAGCAAAAACAGCTGAATAAGGCAGAGCAACAATTACAACAGTCAGATCGGGCTTTAGCTAAGGCCTCAAGCCAATTGCAGCAGACTGAGCAGCAACTTGATCGCCTGGAACAACGGGGTAACGCGCTTAATACTCAGCAACAACAGCTTCAGGTTGAGCTGCAACAACAACAAAGCCAGTTAGCAGCACAATTAAAAAGCGCTTACAGTTTAGGTCAGCATGACTACACCAGAATGCTGTTAAATCAGCAAGATACAGGGAAACTGGAACGGGCGTTGACGTATTATCAGTATTTCAACAGGGCCCGGGTAACCCAGCTGGCAGAAATAAATAAAACCGTGCTGGAACTGGAACGGGTTAAAACGCAACTGGTAGAACAGCAACAGCAATTAGTCAGTGTTCTGAGTGAACAGCAACAGCAGCAGCAGCAGTTGCTGGCTGTCAAAGCCGAGCAGCAACAGGCGGTGAGTCAACTGCAGCAGATACTGAAAGAGCAGGGTAATCAGCTAAGTTACCTACGTCAGAATGAGTCAAGCTTACAAAGTACCATCGATCAGCTGCGGGCATTAGCACAGCGGAGTCTGGATCTGTTGGGGTTAACTGCGAATAAAGGCAAGTTACGCTGGCCGCTTAACGGCGCGTTGTTGCAAGGTTTTGGAGAAAACCGGCAGGGCGGGATGCGCTCCCGCGGTATTTTAATTCAGGGACAGGAAGGTAAGACCGTACAGGCAATAGCAGATGGCAGAGTTATTTACGCTGACTGGTTAAAAGGTTATGGCTGGGTCATTGTGCTGGACCATGGCGAGGGCTTTATGAGCCTTTATGGCCATAACCAGAATATTTTAAAGCAACCGGGCGAGCAAATCATCGCAGGCGAAGCTATTGCGCTGGTAGGTATGAGTGGCGGCCAGGCCAATGCCGGTCTGTATTTTGAGATAAGAGAGAAAGGCGATGCCGTTAACCCTCTGACCTGGTTAAGCAAAAACAAGGGTTAAAAATGTCTTGCGAGCAGGGGTACCTTACGCCAATATAGGGTGCAAAAGCAGGATGATCTGGCCACTATGTGTTGGCAGCAGAACGGGTAAACAGGAAAAATAACCGCGTGCGTATAATTTTATTTGGGTTGGCACTGACGGCACTACTCAGTGTAGACGTCATGGCAGAAAAGCCGCGTATTGCCATTATTATTGACGATATCGGTTATCAGAAAGCCGACTTAAAAATGGTATCGTTGCCCTATCCCCTGACATTATCGGTATTACCTCATACCCCGTACGGTCCAAAATCGGCGCAACTGGCGTTTTCGCAGCAAAAAGATGTGATGCTGCATATGCCGATGGAAGCCAATAATAGCAAAAGGCTTGGTCCTGGGGCGTTAACCCGGGATATGAGCCGGCAGCAAGTACGTGACGCCCTGCAACAGGCGTTGGCAGATATCCCTTATGCCATTGGTGTTAACAACCATATGGGCAGTTTGTATACCGAACTGGACCAGCCGATGGCCTGGACCATGGAGTATCTGCGACAACGCCAGCTGTTTTTTGTTGACAGTCTGACGACGCCTCAAAGCAAAGCACGCTTATATGCCCGCCAATATGGTGTGGCCAGCTTAAGTCGCCATGTTTTTCTGGATAATGATTTGTCGGAAGTTGCTTTGCAGCGCCAGTTTCAACAATTATTGCAGATAGCCCAGCGTCATAAAGTGGCGATTGCTATTGGTCACCCTTACCCACAAACCTATGAGTTCCTGAAAAAAAACCTGCCGTTATTAAATAAGCATGGGATTGAGTTAGTCAAAATATCTGCATTGTTACCGCGGGAACATGACGTGGTTGCGGCTGGCTTCACTGCCCCGGCTATTTCAGCACCGCAATAACCCATTCAAGACCCAATTTCTGTGCCTGAATAAAAAAACCTGCCTCGGCAGGTTTTTTTGGCACATTAAGTATTACACTGGCAATAGCGAACGGGTTAACTTAGCGCAGAATGCAACTTTTTCATGGCATTTTTCTCAAGCTGGCGCACCCGCTCAGCAGACACCTGATAACGCTCTGCCAGTTCCTGTAGCGTGAGTTTGTTGTTATCCAGCCAGCGAGCACGAACAATATCCTGACTGCGATCGTCCAATGTGCGCATCGCGGCTTGTAACCGATCTGCTGCAGCAGTGTCCCATTGCTCGTCTTCAACCTGAACGGCCAGGTCAGACGCTTTATCCTGCAAATAGTAAACCGGTGCAGTAAAAGCAGAATCATCGTCCTCATCCGGAGCGTCGTACGGCATATCATAGTTGCTCATTCGGGATTCCATTTCCCGCACTTCGTGTTCCGCAACACCCAGCGACTCAGCAACGTGCGTCACTTCATCCTGATTGAACCAACCCAAATGCTTTTTTGCTTTGCGTAAATTAAAAAATAATTTTCGCTGTGCTTTGGTCGTTGCGATTTTAACGATACGCCAGTTCTTAAGCACAAACTCATGTATTTCAGCTTTAATCCAATGCACAGCAAAGGATACCAAGCGCACGCCTACGGTCGGGTCGAACCGCTTGACGGCCTTCATTAAACCGATGTTACCTTCTTGCACCAAATCGCTGATAGGTAAGCCGTAGCCTGAATAACTGCGGGCGATATGAACGACAAATCGCAGGTGAGACATAACCAATTGACGGGCCGCTGTAAGATCACCGTCTTGCTGCAGACGTTCAGCTAAACTGCGCTCCTGCTCAGCTGTTAACATTGGTATCGTACTAACAGCGTGAGTGTATGCCTCAAGACTGCCACTGGCTGCGACGGTAAGCGGCATAAATTCTGATTTATCTGCTAAGGTTGTCATGTTTTGCCAATCCTGTTTCAATCGAATAGGTGGATATTAGCACTCTTTACGCAAGAGTGCTAATTGTCGATCAGAAGTTTTTGAGATCTGGTTATTCTAAAAGTATTTCTTTAATAATTATTTATTATTAAGGACCAGTAGGTTCAATGGCACTGATATGTCGGCGCACTGACAGATAGGACCCCACCAGCCCAAGCAATACTGCAATTAACAGTAAGGTTATAAACTCACTGAAGCTCATCGCCTTTAGGCTGAAATCGCTTTGGTAGAGCGCTGTGACATTGCTGATCGCACTTTGCAGCCACCATAACATCAGCTCCACCACCAAAAATGCCAGCAAGCCACCAAAAATACCAAACCAAACCCCGGTGTACAGAAAGGGTCGTTGGATAAAAGCATCCGTTGCACCAACCAGCTTCATCACTTCAATTTCGTCTTTTTTATTCATGATAGACAAGCGGATAGTATTACCGACAATCAGTAACACGGCGCTTAACAATAGCACGGCGATAATGGCTACCGCTTGTTGCAACATGCTGACAATTGCATTTAATCGGGTAAGCCAGTCAATATCCAACTTGGCAAACTCAACCACCCGTTCAGCACTCAGTCTTTCTAGCAGCGTTTCTGCTGCCTGCGGAGCGGTATTCTTCGGCAATACCCGTATAACATCGGGCAATGGGTTACTATCCAGATAATTCAGTGCCGCGCCAAAACCTGATATTTCCTGAAACTCCGTCATCGCTTGCTGCTTGCTGACAAAAACCACCTGCGCCACGTCGCGATCAGCCTGCAAAATCGTGACCAGACTTTGCACCTGATTGGCCGGGGTTTGGTCACGAATATACAAGCTTATTTCCGCTGCCTGAGTAAAGCTGCTGCTAATTTGCTGCATATTCTTCACTAGCAGATGCAAGGTAGCAGGAAGCGTTAAGCTAACACCCAGCACCGCGATAGTTAATATGGACGCAGAAGGAGTTCGCCATAATTCGCCCAGACTTGCTACTGCCTGGCGGGCATGATTAAGCCAGAACATGATAAAACGCCGCAATAACCCTATCTTCTTGGCTGCCGCGCCGGTTGCCCGTCCGGTAAACAGAATACTCATACCGGCTCCTGGTATTGCAACAAGCCATCGTTAATCATTCGACCTTGTTTTAAGGTCAGGGTGCGGTATTTCATTCGTGCCACCAACCCCAGGTCATGGGTGGCGACCAATACCGATACGCCCACCTGATTAAATGCCTCGAACACCCGCATGGTGTCTTTTGATAAATCCGGGTCAAGGTTACCGGTTGGCTCATCAGCCAGTAATAATGGCGGCTTGTTCACTACAGCCCTGGCAATACCAACCCGCTGCTGTTCACCACCGGATAAGGTTGCGGGCAAACAGCGCACTTTATCCAGCAGCCCCACTTTGTCCAGTGCCGCATGCACCCGTTTTACCATCTCTTTGCCGGTGAAGCCTTCAATTACCAGCGGCAATGCGACATTGTCAAATACGGTATGATTCATCAACAAGCGATGGTTCTGAAAAATAATGCCAACGTCACGTCTTACATAAGGGATCTGGCTGCGTTTAATCCGGCTTAACTCAATATCGTTAATTAATACCCTGCCGGCACTGGGTCGTTCAATCAGGCTAATCAATTTTAACAAGGTACTTTTGCCGGCACCAGAATGGCCGGTTAAAAACGCCATTTCACCTTTCTCTAACCGAAAACTTATCCTGTCCAGCGCGACGAAACCACCCGGATAGCTTTTACTGACCTGATCAAACTGCAGCATGGTTAGTGTTCCTTACTAAATAAGGCTTTGATAAAGTCCTGGCTGTTGAACTGGCGTAAATCATCTATTGCTTCACCCACACCAATATAACGAATAGGTACCGTAAACTGGTTGGCAATGGCAAAAATAACGCCGCCTTTTGCTGTGCCGTCCAGCTTGGTCAGGGTGATCCCCGTCAACGGTACGGCTTCATTGAATAATTTTGCCTGACTTAACGCATTTTGCCCGGTCCCTGCATCAAGTGTCAGCATCACTTCGTGCGGTGCGGCACCATCAATTTTTTGCAGTACCCGGACAATTTTCTTTAGCTCATCCATCAGATGGGCTTTGTTTTGCAGGCGACCGGCCGTATCCGCGATTAAAATATCAACCTTGCGGGCTTTTGCTGCCTGATAGGCATCAAAAATTACTGACGCACTGTCAGCACCGGTATGCTGAGCAATCACCGGAATAGCATTGCGCTCGCCCCAGACCTGCAGTTGCTCGACTGCCGCCGCCCTAAACGTATCGCCCGCGGCCAGCATCACTGACTTGCCCTGCTGGCGAAACTGCTGCGCCATTTTCCCAATGGTAGTGGTTTTACCCACACCGTTGACCCCAACCATTAAAATCACAAACGGACCGGCTGGATTGTTAGCGACTAAAGGTTGCTCAACCTTACTCAGCAGTGCTGCCATGTCCAGTTGTAACTGATTAAACAGCAGTCCGGCATCTTTCAACGCTTTACGATTTGCATGTTGAGTAAGCTGAGAGATCAATTGCTGGGTGGTATCCATACCAACATCCGCCATAAGCAACTGGGTTTCCAGTTCTTCATACAGCTCATCATCAATTTTTTTGCCACTAAATAACCCGGCAAGACCGTCTCCCAGATTTTGGCTGGTTTTGGCAAGCCCTTGCTTTAACCGGCTGAAAAAACCCGCTTTTTTAGCAGGTGATTCCGGCACAGGCTTGTTACTGGCAACAGACGGCAGCACCGTATTCTCAGACGATACACTCGGCTGTTCAGCAGCGTGCTCAAGTGGCTGCTCTGGTGTAATTTCAGTCTGCCCCGGCACTGGCGCTGGTTCAGCAATATCGTGCTCAGGGTCAGCATGTTCAGGGGAAGCCTGAGCATCTTGTGTTGATTTAGCAGACTCTTTCGCAGGTTCGGCTTCTGCTGGTGGTGTTTTTTTACCCAGGCCAAGCCAGGAGAAAAGATTTTTCTGTTTTGTCATAAGCTTTTGTGTCGAAGGCAGTATTCAGGATAAAATTGCTGCTAATACTATCACCTTTAACTCGCAGGCAAAACGGAAACGATGAAACAAGCTAAAACCGCTAAAAGTAAAGCTGGCCAGCCTGGCTTTGTCAGGATAATCAGCGGTCAGTGGCGGGGTCGCCGTTTGCCCGTCGCCGACGTTACCGGCCTTCGTCCGACCACTGATCGGGTGAAAGAAACCTTATTTAACTGGTTGATGCATGATATCCACGACAGCACGGTGCTTGACTGCTTCAGCGGCTCAGGTGCCCTCGCATTTGAAGCGCTGTCACGTTACGCCGCTTTTGCCACCCTTATTGAAAAAGACCCAGCTCAGGCCAAACGACTTCAGGGGCTGCTTGCTAGTTTAAATGCCAGCCAGGCCGAGGTGATAAACAACGATTGCTTACGATTTCTGACACAGCCGGCAAGCCGCCAATACCAGATAGTATTGGTCGACCCGCCTTTTCGGCAAAATCTGGCCATTCCCTGTTGCCAGCTGCTGGAGCAGCACGGCTGGCTTAGCCCAAATGCCTTAATTTATCTGGAAACCGAAAAGGAATTACCAATGACCGATATTCCTGCTAACTGGCAACTTTTAAAAGAAAAGATTGCCGGTCAATTGGCATACAGACTATGGGGTAAATCGTCTTAGACTAGCTCCATGCCCAAATTGGTCAGGCCCTGTTCTTGCACCCAGGCTTTTAACAGCAGCATTTGCTCACGCTCTATCTGCTTCATTGGGCTGACCAGCTCGATAAGTTCAGCCAGACATTCCATCTCATAGGCCATCAAGGGATGATCCCTGACATGTTTCTTTAGCTCATTTTCACTGGTAATATCTTCATCTTCAGCCTGATGCTCAATCAGCCGCGCCACGGTAGCCTGAGATATTTTGGCTACATTAATAAATTCGCCGCTGTCTTGCTGGCTAATACCGTTGAACATCGCATCCAGTGCAGTGGCACAATCTACCGCCGGATAGACCCCAAACATTTGAAAATGATTAACTTCCGGGATCAGTGGCTCCAGTTCTTCTGCCAGCCGGGGAAAGTTAATTTTAGCTTTTTTAACGGTTAACCACTCCCAACTTAAATCCAGCATATGTCTAAGCGCGCCAGCGTCGCCAAACTCGCTGACTTCGCTGAACAACTGATAATTTGGCAACATGCGCTCAAGCAAACAGGCTGCAATGGCAGCCTGTTGATAAAACCCCAGATCACGCATCAACTGGAAGTTATTTGCTTTTTGTTTCATACCACTCCTGAGCGGATTAAAGGCTGGCTTTAACCCGATACGGCCAATTGTTTCTGGGCGTATTCAAACTTAAGCTTATATTCCATAATTTTCTGTTCCAGCTCGCTGGTATGCTGCTGGTTCACTTCATCCTGCTCAGCAAGTTGCGAACGCAGCTGCCGAATCATTTCCCGGCTTTGATCGGCTTCATATTGCTGCTTTTGCTCGGCCGCTTGCTGCCGGTTCACGGCATGGTCTAACTGACTTTCCAGTTTCTTAGTCCGGCTTTGGCTGTGCGTCAACATCTCGTTGATATTGACAAACTCCGCCTGCAAACGGGTTAACTCAGACCCAAGCTCAGCACTGCTATCTGCCAGCTCGCTACGATGCTGTTCAAACTCACTGATCTGCGCTTGCAGGGTTTCGCTATGAGCTTCCAGTTCGGCAAGTTGCGCTTTTAACTCATCATGCTGTTGTTGCTGCTCTTCGAGTAGTTGATTACGTTCTGCCAGTTGCTGTTCCAAATCACGGACTTGCTGCTGACTTATTGCCAGCGCTTGCAGTTTATCTTGCTGTGCCTGAGTTTGTTCTTCTGCAGTTTGTTGCAAGGCCTGATAGCTTGCTGTCAGCTCACTCAATTGCTCAGCGTTATGCTGTGCTTCATGCTGTTGTTGCTGCAAGCTGGTTTTCATGTGCTGCAACGCCAGTTTACTTTCATGGGCCTGAGCACGGGCTTGTTCGAGCTCTGACTGCAGCTGAGTAAGCTCTTCAGGATCGGCCGCGCTTTGCTGCGCACTTTGTAATGCCTGTTCAGCCTGTTGCGTCTTGCGTTGTTCCAATTCCAGCTCTTTGGTTAATTCGGCCAGCTGCTGCTCAAGACTTATTTCACGTTCACTTAACGAGGCGTTATGTTGCTGTGCTTTTTTCAACTCACCAGCCAATGCTGCAATTTGCTTAGCTGTTTCCGCAGACTTCTGCTGCAACTCAACCAATTCCTGATTGTCGTTAGTGGCTACTGGCGTCGCTAAATCAAGTTGCTGTTTGGTTTGCTGCCAGTCTTTAAATAATTTCTGGTAGGCTTGTTCCTGTTCGATTAAGCGCTGCTGCCACTGACTTTGCGATTTCGCCAGGATCTGCGCACTATAGCCTTGCAATAACTGCTGCTGCTCATTCATCAGCTGTTTACCGAAGTCGACCAGACTTGCGGCAAGCTGCTGCTGCGCTTGATTTTCCAGTTCTGCTGCGAGCTGTTGCTCGTTGTTATTATTATTTTTTTTCACTGCATTCATGTTCTGGTCTCGAATTAAACAGCCGCCCCGGCTGTATACTATCAATGTTGTGCCGAGATCCCTGCCGCACGTTATCAATGAGTGTAATATGAGTTGAGAATGATAGCTAACGCTATTGTATATTTTGTCCTCAATCGTTTTAACACACTTTGCATGCCTTAATAAATATCAGGGTGGCCAAATTAATGTCGTGATTTAAAAGTTTACTCACTTTACCGGGCTAAAACCATACTAAACTCAAAGCAACTTAATATCGTACTATGGGTCTTAAGTTGCAGGCTGTAATCAGAGGAATAAATGATGACCAACATATGTACAACAGTACTTTTAAATCGTAATTTTTTGACTGCCACTTTGCTGGCACTCACATTGACGGCTTGCTCCAGCAATCCTACGGTTCGCTCTGATCAAGCCACCGATGTCAATTTTAGTCAGTATCAGACCTTCTCTTTTGTTGAAGAGTTAGCAACTGATCGTGCGGGGTATACCACATTAGTAACTCAGCATTTTAAAGATGCTATTAGCACAGAACTGGCTGCCCGGGGGTTACGTTATGTAGACTCAGAGCCGCAATTATTGGTTAACTTTAATTCTAATGTGACAAGTCGTTCCGAAACGCGCAGTACACCAACCCCGAGTTACCATTATGGTTATTACCACTATCGTCGTGGCATTGTGTATGCTGGTTTTCCGGTTTACAGCAACGACGTCAGCACGGTGCATTATAAGGTAGGCACAGTAAATATTGATTTAGTTGATGCCGCAAAACGCAGGTTAATTTGGGAAGGCATTGCTGAGGGGACGTTAAAGCAGAATGACCTGGAGCAACCGCGCGAAGCTGCTGCCCGCACCGTTGCTCTAATTTTTGAAAAGCTACCAACCAAGTAACTTAGTTTGCTGCGATCTCGGCAACTTGCTGTTTTAACGCTGAGCAATCGGCTTTTGCATCAAGTTGCTGGATCGACAACGTAAGTTCTGCGACTTTAAAGCCAAACTTGTGCAATGTGGTCCGGTTTATCAGGTTTTTTTCATCAACCAGATGCAGCCAGTCTTTCACGGTGACATCCAGTGTATC
>NZ_JBFJPY010000038.1:0-30162 GCF_041616895.1 Arsukibacterium sp. | reverse complement strand
TGAAATTCACTAACCCGAAGGTCGTCGGTTCGCTCTTCACAAAGATCAGGGCTCCCGCAACCAACTAAGATACAGATTAAAGTTATACTGACACGCCCTCGGGCTCCTCTTTATAACCGTTGGGCGAAGGTCAGAAATCCAGCTCCCGCAACCAATAAAGCCGACTAATAAAGTCGGTTTTTTTGTGGCTGAAATTTAACAACTACCGAAATGACAAGGAGGCAGCGATAAATGCGTAATACCGCTATCGTTGCCGCTATTGTCCGCTTGACTTCATTCGTTCCCTGACACAACCTTATCCATTGTTTATTTTCCTAGTAATTTAAATATGCAAACCACTCTTTCTGCCGAGGCGGTTGTAACTGGTACCGGCCAACCATGGAGCTTTTGGCTTAATTGGTTAAACGACATTAACGCCAGTGCGTTGGTGCACAAAGATATTGTGAGTGCCTTACTGGCGGAGCATAAAATAAGCCACTGGTGGGCACAAATGTTAGTGGTGCAATATGAGCAGGCCATTGGCAGGCGCGTTCCCGGTCAGGATTGTAGCGGCCGCTTTAGTGTGTCAGTCAGTAAAACTCTGGTAGGATCAGTTGATGATGCGCTCGCTTTCTGGCAGCAGTTAGTTGCTAATGCTGATGAATTTTCTGGCGTCGTAGTCAGTAGTACCCCCGTCGTTAGCCAGACCGAAAAATGGCGCTACTGGCGATGTAATCTGGCCGATGGTTCACGAGTCAATGTTAATATCAGCCAGAAAGCATCGGGTAAAACCAGCCTGAGTATTCAACAAGAAAAACTTGAAAGCACTGAACAGGTTGAGCACTGGCGCAGCTACTGGAAAGCCTATTTAAAGTAGCACTGGCATTAACAGAATGAATTTGTCAGATTGCAGCGACTCCAAACTTTAATTCAAGCATAAGCCAAGTATACTAACGGTTTTAGCAAAACAGGAAGCAAAGATGGCAGAACTTAAGGTTCAACATAGCCTGGCAGTATTGGGCAGCACTTTCTCGCAATCCTGCAGCCCTACGCCAGTTGCGGCACCAGAGTGGCTGGCATTTAATCAACCTTTAGCTGATGAACTTGCGCTACCTGAGCAATATCACGCTACCGCAGTGGGGCTGGCTCTGTTTGCCGGCAATAATTTACCAAAGTGGTGTCAACCGATTGCGCAGGCCTACGCAGGTCATCAGTTTGCCAATTATGTGCCGCGTTTAGGCGATGGTCGTGCCATTCTGTTAGCTGAAGTAAAGGCTGCAGATGGCCAACTTTATGATATTCAGCTAAAAGGTGCCGGCCCTACCCCGTTCTCCAGAGGCGGCGATGGCCGATCGCCTATCGGCCCAGTGATCCGCGAATATTTAGTCAGTGAAGCCATGCATGCGTTAGGCGTTCCTACTACACGTGCTTTAGCCGCAGTAAGCAGCGGCGAAATGGTCTATCGGGATGAAGCGTTGCCCGGTGCCATAATGACGCGGGTGGCAAAAAGCCATATTCGGATTGGCACCTTTCAATACGTCGCGGCACTCGGTGACACCGCTCGCTTAACTGAGTTTACCGACTACGTCATAGCGCGTCATTACCCGCAATGTGCCAACCAGCAGCAACCGTACCTTAAATTCTTACAGGCTGTTATTGCTGCACAAGCGGCAACCGTCGCCCATTGGATGAGCCTGGGCTTTATTCATGGCGTAATGAATACCGACAATATGACTATCACGGGTGAAACGATTGATTACGGCCCCTGTGCTTTTATGGAGGCCTTTGACGAAAAAACCGTATTCAGCGCCATTGACCGTCGGGGCCGCTATGCTTACAGCAATCAGCCTCCCGTTGCCTTGTGGAATCTGACCCGCTTTGCTGAAACCTTATTGCCATTACTTGCTGCTGACCAGCCAGCTGCAATACAAGTGGCCAGTGCAGCATTAGAGTTATTCAGTCAGCATTATCAAGCAGCTTATTTACAAAGAATGACCGCAAAACTCGGTATTGAACATGGCGTCCCCGAAGACGCCGAGCTAATTAGCAGTGTGCTGGTATTAATGCAGCAGGATAAGGTCGATTTCACCTTGTTTTTCCGGCAGCTTAGCTCGAATAAGCCGGCAATAACTGGTGAGTTATTTAATGATCAAAATAGTTGGCTAAACTGGTTTTCAGCCTGGCAGGCTCGCATAACCGCACAACATCGGACTGACGAGCAACGTGTAACGGCTATGCAGCGCGTTAACCCAGAGCTTATACCGCGCAATCATTTAATCCAGCAAGCTATAGAGCAAGTAACCAGAGATGGCGATCTCAGTTTATTTAATCAGTTAAAACAGGCCTGGCTTACGCCTTTTAACTCTGATCCGGCTTTTGTGGCATTTAGCCGGCCTGCCTCTGAACAAGAACGGGTACAGCGAACTTTTTGTGGCACTTAATCAGCCTGGGCCTGCGTAATTATTATGGTAAGTCATAAATGATTCACCAGTTTTTCATGGAGATGTCATCTTTAGTGCCTTTAATGGCCGCAGGTTTCGCTAGAGATAATACTGATGAATACACTGCAAAGGCTGACATTACTTGATACGCGGTTGTTTTTTCGGGTAAACCTGATAGGACAATTACCGTCAGTTAAAAAGCTTAGCCTCGCGTTATCCCGCTGTGGCGATGGCCATTTGTATCTTATTGCTGCCATGTTGTTGTGGCAGTTTGATTTGCTCCGGGGACATCAGTTTATCCAGCATGCCATATTTGCATTTGCTGTTGAGCTGCCCTTGTACCTACTGTTGAAAAACGCTATTCAGCGCGAGCGTCCCAAAGGATCAGTACAACATGGCTGGACTCCCGCTATCCGTCCTTCTGACCGTTTTAGCTTTCCATCAGGCCACACCGCTGCCGCATTTATGTTCGCCTGGCTGCTGGCCGCCTACTACCCAGACTATACCTTCTATTATTTATCATTGGCCACGGGTATAGGGTTATCCAGAGTGCTACTGGGTGTGCATTATCCAACAGATATCCTGGCGGGTGCTGTTTTGGGTAGTGTTATTGCCCTGCTGGTACTACAAAGCGTTGTTTAAGTCACTTAACAGCCAAACAGGACCAGAATGAAGATACTCTATGGCGTACAAGCGACCGGCAACGGTCATATTACCCGGGCCAGAGCCTTGCTGCCGGAACTTTTGCAACAAGGTATTGAAGTAGACTTCATGTTTAGCGGCCGCCCAAAGGCAAAGCTATTCGATATGGAGATGTTTGGTCACTATCGTTGGGCCAATGGTTTTACTTTCACTACCGCCCGGGGCAAGGTAAAGCGTTTTGCTACGCTTCAACAACTGAAACCTTTGGTATTCTGGCGTGACGTCAGGCAATTAGATTTATCGGGGTATGATTTGGTATTAACCGATTTTGAGCCGGTAACCGCGTGGGCAGCAAAACGCCAGGGTGTATTGTCGGTAGGGCTGGCAAGGCAATATGCCCTGCGTTATCCGCTTGCTGGCAAGCAGTCAGCATTTTGGCTAAACACAGCGGTACAATGCTTTGCTCCGGCCCAGCATATGCTGGGAGTACACTGGCAACCAGACTATCCGGATTTACTGCCGCCACTGTTAACCCAAACCAGCTTACAACCTTATCCTGCGGAACCAGGCCAACGGCCTTTTATTCTGGTTTACCTGCCGTTTGAAGACACCTCTGTTGTCATAAACTGGCTTAAACACTACCCCAGCTGGCATTTCAAACTTTATAGCAATATCAGTGAATTGCGCTCCGAACAAAATGTAACGCTGTTGCCATTAAGCCGAAACGCCTTTCCACGTGATTTACAGCATTGCAGCGGCGTTATCTGCAATAGCGGCTTTGGCTTATGTAGTGAAGCATTAATTGCGGGTAAAAAACTGTTGATTAAACCACTGCAGGGCCAGACCGAACAGGCCTACAATAGTTACACCCTGGTAAAAATGGGTAAAGCTCAGCAATTTAATACTTTTAATCCAGAGTTGCTGCAGCACTGGCTGGCACGGCCTGCCGCAACAGCTTACCCATTGCCAGAGCCCGCCAAGGCAATTGCCCGCTGGTTAAAACAAGGTTGTAGTGTGCCGGTCTCTGAGCTTGCTACCTCAATCTGGCAAGGCTCTCGAACTCTCTGATGCAATACTGCTATCTAACTCCAGTTTTGCCCGCTCAACCAGTTCAGGATCTAATTCGGTTTTCACTGCTACTCCTAACTCTTTAAATTCTGCGGCCTGTTTAATCAGGTTACCTTTGCCGGTTACCAGCTGTCCTAATGCCTTATCGTAACTCTCTCGCGCTTTATCCAGCTGCTTACCCACGCCTTGCATACTGTCTAAAAACGTTTTTAGTTTCTGATAAAACTTCTCAGCCCGGTTTGCCAGTTCAGCGGTGTGCTTATTTTGATCCTCAAAACGCCACAACTGCCGAACGATATTTAAACTGGTCAAAAGCGTTGTGGGCGTGGTCACCAAAATATTTCTATCTAAAGCCTGTTGAAACAATTGACTGTCATGTTGTAACGCTGCCACATAGGCCGATTCGATAGGAATAAACATAAATACCACTTCAGGGGAGTTTAACCCTGCTATCTGATAATAATTTTTATCAGCCAATTCATTTATCCGATCTTTAATAGCACTAATATGCGATTTTAACGCCAGCAACCTGTTTGTGTCGTCTTCTGCGTTAACGTAGCGGGTATAAGCAGATAGTGACGTTTTGGCATCGATAATTAAATGTTTATCCTGTGGCAGAAAAACAACCACATCAGGTCTTTGCCGACCACTTTCGGTAGTAAAGCTTGCTTCGCGCTGATAATCTATACCTGGACGCAGGCCACTGTTATCCAAAACGTTTTCTAACATAAGCTCGCCCCAGTTTCCCTGGGTTTTACGCTCGCCCTGCAATGCTTTGCTTAGCTGACTGGCTTCAGTGGTAATTTGCTGGTTTAACGCCTGTAACTGTTTTAATTCGGTTTTTAGCTCAGCTCGTTGTTTGGTTTCTTCAGTATGCAACATTTCCACTTTTAGGCGAAAGCCTTGCATATCATGCTGCAATGGCGTCAATAGCTGGCGCATACTTTCCTGATTCTGGTTTTTAAAAACCTCGCTTTTTCTCTCCAGGATATTTTGCGCTAACAATTCAAACTCTTGCTTTAATACGGTCTTATTTTGCTGCAGCAATTGTAATTGTTCATCAAAATGATGTTGCTTCTGCTGCAAGGTGCTACCCAGTCTGGCGTGGTCAACCGCCAGCTGCTGATACTGTTGTTGTAGTTCATGATACTGCTGCTGAACATGCTGATACTGTTGCTGCCACAGCACCCCATGGTTGTCACTTTTGGCCAGGCCTAATTGCAATTCACGTTGCCGACGCTGTATCCCGTTTATAAATATAAGTAACAACACTATCACACTGGCCAGCACCATTATTGTTATAATGTGCGGGGTAAACTGAACATTCATAAAAGTAAAATCCTGCTAGATATTACGGTAACGCGATACTGCGTTAGATAATTAATTTTTTATATTTCAACGCAGTTTCTACCATTGCTTTTAGCGCGATACAACGCATCATCTGCCCGCTTTAAAATAATGTTGGCATCATCATCGCGCATAAAGCTGGCGACTCCAAGGCTTACTGTTAATTGTTTGCCATGCGCAAAATCATGATTTGCTACGGTGGATCTTATTCTTTCTGCCAGTAATTTAGCACCGGTAATATCGGTATGCGGGCAGATAACTAAAAACTCTTCACCGCCCCAGCGTCCTGCAACATCAAGCTCCCGGCAATGTTGCAATAAAATACCGGAGAACGAGATTAATGCCTGATCGCCAGCCATATGACCGAAGTCATCATTAACGGCTTTAAAAAAATCTAAATCAGCAAGAATGACACTAAACGGACTCTGATGACGCACCGAACGTGCAATTTCCCGGGACAGAATATCATCCAGCTTCACGCGGTTATATAGCCCGGTCAGCGTATCTGTAACCGATAACCGTTGCAGTTGTTGATGCTGAGCTGCCAGTGCCTGCATAACTTCAGAACGGCTGACTTCGTAATAATGCACCAGCAACACTAAACAAATCGTGGCAAATACTACATTTAACAAGGCTTCCAGCGGAAAACCTTCTGAAGGCCAGGAGGGTTCAAGCCAACTAAGCAACAAGGCTTGCAAGGCAAAAAACAGCACAGTCGCAAATAATCCCCTTTTGCGACCTAGCAAAAAAAACACTAGTGGTGGATAAATACATAGCCAGTAAAGTGAATAGAAATCTGGGGCGGAGAACCCCAGGTAAATCAGTAAAAATACGCCTAGTAAGGTTATCGTGTGAAAAGTGGTCTGACGAACATTATTTAATAATTGAAAACGGCGCAAGATCACAGACGCCAGGGCGGCACCGACAAAATCCAGTAAAGCGACACTATATAATTCAAAAAAAGCCAGATTAATAAAAAAGAAAAAAGTGAATATAACCACCATACTCAGTAGCATACCATTGATAAGATAAACACGCCGATATTCAGGATCGGATGGTTTAAATTGATGGTTATTGGTAATAAAGTGTTTTAGCACTTAACCCTCTGCAAACTGGCCGCCCAAAATATAATAAGCATTCGTGTTCACCGCATTTATTAACTGTTTAAAAATAGCAGAATATTGGTAACGTAAACCATCACGCTATTATTGCTAAATATATACTTCGGCTACTTAACAGCAAGGTCAGCAACCATACCATAACGGCGATAATATTTTGCTTGAACGAATTTCTGTATTGGCCCATTATTGGGGAATTAACCGCCAACAACAAGGCCAGGCTGATTAAAGGTAATAAAATGCCATTGGCAACTTGTGCAAACCAGATCACCGCTAAAGGCTTTATGCCCATTGATGATAAACCAACACCAATTAATACAATCAGCAACCAGCACGCACGGAACTGACTTTTACTCAGTGGGATTAAACCATTTAAGGCATAGGCTGCTGCCAGCGGCGCGGTGATAGCGGAACTGACTCCAGCGGCAAGTAACCCACCGGCCATTAACCATACTGCAGCCTCACCCGCCAGTGGCTGCAGTGATTGCGCCAGATCAACCGCGTTGTTAATCTGATGGGCCCGACCGAAGAACGCGGCAGCGGCTGTCGATAAAATAGCAATTGAAATTAAGTCGCCAAGGGGTATTGCAGTGCGAATATCAGCATTGGAAAAGGCTAACTGTTGTTTTTTATCAAGAGAAGAACCCTGCCACTTTCGGGCACTGGCTGCCGCGTGTAAAAAAAGTGAATACGGTACAACTGTAGTTCCAACCAGCGCAATGACCGATAACACAGCACCCGCCGGCAAGCTAGGCAAAAATAAGCCACGAAGCAATGCCGGAACATCGGGTTTGCTCAATAACAGCGTTGCCAGGAATGCCAGGCTCATTAGTAAAACCAAACTAATCAGGCAGCGTTCAATCAGCAGATAATTCCGCTGCCACAACACCGCAATAGCAACAGCGCCAATCAGCAGCGCCCAGGGGTTTGCTAAACCTTGTTCCCGCAACGCACTAATTAGCCAGCTATGTTTCCATAACGCATCCGCGCCCATACTAGCACCGCTGA
This sequence comes from Arsukibacterium sp., assembly GCF_041616895.1. Classification (GTDB taxonomy): domain Bacteria; phylum Pseudomonadota; class Gammaproteobacteria; order Enterobacterales; family Alteromonadaceae; genus Alishewanella. Next base: position 22,559 of record NZ_JBFJPY010000038.1, on the reverse strand, counting down.
TGTTTCCTCCCTGATACGCGCTATTCCCGATAACCACAGCGGAGAGGATCAGTAATATCATCGGGTATTTCAGCCAGGTTTGGCTTAACATGAGTCGTAAGTTCTCACCCAGCCCCTGGCCGGTGACAATACCCAGGCGCGCTGCCATTTCTTGCAATATCAAGGTTGCAAATACAGAAAACAACAACGCCCAAAGCAACGCATAACCATAGTTAGCGCCGGCGAGGGATGCACTGATTACCGTGCCGGGACCAATAAAAGCAGCAGTAACTAACGAGGCAGGCCCCAACGTAAATAGCGGTGTTTTAATGGTCATAAAGGCACTACTTTTTTATGGTTAATATTTTTGCATGTGCACTATTGTGTGTTGTAGTTTAACGGTAATCTCCAATTCATGTCTATCATCGCTTTTTCGACATCACTGCCGAAGTTGGCTGCACGTAATCCACAGAGCCGTTATACTGCGATGGAAAGTCTGGCTTTGCAGACCTGATAGTCACTGTTATTCAGCGCATATTGCTAAGGTATTATTTTGCCCTTTGACAGAAAAAAAATGATTTTCGTCAGCCTGCTAATAAATGTGGCCATCACACCTTTAATTGTCGTGGTGGCAGCCACGGTGCCGCAAAAAGTAGCGGAGGCAGATCTGACATTACGTTTCTGCTACGAAGATAAACAATTACTACCCTTTTTCGCGGGTGATTCAGTAACAGTTCCAGAACATCCGGGCGCGACCATCGAACATTTACAACGTGCTACCACTGCAGTGGGTATCAGCCTGGAACTTGTCAGAATGCCGTGGCTTCGATGTTTACAGCAGTTAGCCGAAGGGAAAGTAGATGCATTGGTGGCCGCTTATTACGCAAATCGCGCGCACTTTACCATGTATCCTCAGGATCAGTTTGGCCGACCGGACCCCAGCAGAGCCATTAACAGCAATGCGTTGTGTCTGACCTATCGGTTTGACAACGACCTGCCCGCCAAGCTGAAAAATGAAAATGCGGAATTAACCATTGCCAGACCTCTGGGATATCAGGCGCTACCATTGCCACCTCATGCCAGACTGGTTAGTGCACATTCACCGGAAAACGCGCTGGAACTGGTTGTCTCCGGGCGGGTTGATTCAACAACTGTTACCTGTGAAATTAATGGTTTGGTTGCTAATAGGCAGGAAATCGACACCCTGCCCCTTAAGGTGCTGCAACCGCCAGTATATTATTCTGTCGGGTACCTGATGCTAAGTAAGCCGTTTTATCTGAAAAATCCTGAGGTTGCTGATAAGTTATGGCGGGCTTTGCCACTTTATATCGATCATAATCGCTATGTTGACTATCTGGCGTATCCTTTGGGTTTTTAAAATGAGTTGGTACATCGCTCTGGCATTCTTCTGTCAGTAGCGCATTACCAATGAAGTGAGATAAATATGGGCATGCAAAAGCTGTTAAAAACCCTGCAAAAATCGCTATTTGGCGCGGCGCTTGGCATCATTTTGTTCAGCCAACATGGCTGTGCTCTGACTCAAAACAAAGAACTGACGCAAGAAAGTGAGCCGACTGTTATCCTTATTTCACTGGATGGATACAGCCAGCAATATCTTGGTAAGTACCCTGCTCCTCATATCGAACAGCTGATTGCTGAGGGTGTTGTAGCAGAAGCAATGCAGCCAGCGTTTCCAACAAAGACCTTTCCAAACCACTACAGCATCGTCACCGGGCTTTATCCCGGCAATCACGGCATTGTCGAAAATAACATCTACGATGCTGATTTTGAAAGCGTTTTCAGAATGAATAATGCCGAAGAAGTGACAGCCGCCCGCTGGTGGCTCGGCGAACCGATCTGGGTGACGGCAGAATTACAAGGCGTAAAAACCGGTACCTACTTTTATCCGGGCTCAGAGGCCGAAATTAAAGGGGTACGCCCGCGCTACTGTCAAGTGTATGACGGGAAAATCAGCAATACAGAACGCGTCAATTCTGTGTTGCAGTGGTTAGCATTACCACCAGCAGACCGTCCCCGTTTTATTACACTTTATATGAGCACCATTGATGATGCAGGCCATCAATATGGGCCAGATTCTGCCGAAGTCAGCGCCGCGGTAGCTGAGGTTGATGACGCAATTGGTCTGTTAATTGCCGGGTTAAAACAGCAGAATTTATACGGCAACGTAAACTTAATACTGGTGTCCGATCATGGTATGGCAGCAGTGCCTGCTGAGCAGGTTATTATCGTTGATCGGTTATTTGACACCAGTAAAGCGATGCTGACCTTATGGACACCGGAAATTGTCTCTATTTTTCCTAAAATGGGTGAGTTAGAAGCTATTTATCAGCAACTCAGTAGCAACCTGCCCGATTCCGCTAAAGTGTATCGAAAAGAAGAATTACCCGCTCGCTGGCATTATCAGCAAAGCAAACGAGTGGCACCGTTACTGATTATTCCAGAGCCCGGCTGGCGCTTGCTTCAACACAAACGTTATCTGCACGAGCAAAACGATCCGTTAAGGGGGGCCGTCACCGGCAGTCATGGTTACGATAATATCGCACCACAAATGCAGGCCATTTTCATCGGGCATGGCCCGGCTTTCGCAAAAGGCCAGACCATCCCGGCTTTCGCTAATATTCAGCTATATAATCTAATGTGCAATATATTGGGAATTCGCCCGGCTCCTAACGATGGCAATCTACAGTGGGCTGATAATCTGTTGAAATCGGGTCAAAAACCGTAACGTATTGTACTGTACCTTCTAATGTACTTTGAACAGTACTTCAAACAATACTTTGCTTCAGTACTAAAGCGTTATGGTAACAGTGTTACAGCTGTGACATGGTGTATTCACTATGCTATTTTTGAGGATCTCTGCGATGCGCCACCGCCTGATAAAAACGACTCTGCTAAGTTCTAAACTGCTTATGCTGGCGCTGGCTATTTCGCCTGCTAATGCAGCAGCTAATGGTAATAAATTGCGACTTGCTGATGAAATAACGGTTTCAGGGATATCATCAGGTGCTTACATGGCAGTACAATTTCATGTCGCGTTTTCCGCTCAGGTACAAGGAGCGGCGTTGATTGCCGGTGGGCCGCTTTATTGTGCTCAAAATAACCTTGCTACCGCTTTAACTCATTGCCTGGGTAAAGCAGATGCAAACCCCAATCTGAAAGCCATCAATACCTATGTCCATGAACTGGTACAAGCTCAATTACTGCCTGATTTAACCCAGCTACAGGATGATAAAGTCTGGATCTTTCATGGTAGCGCTGACACCACGGTTAAACCTGAAGTTGGCAAGGCGCTGGTCAACCAATACCAGCAATGGATAAAACCTGCACACCTGAAGGTTGTCACTGATAAACCTTTTGCTCATCATTTTCCGACGGATAACAACACTGGCACCGCCTGTGACGTTTCTGAGCCACCTTTTATTGCAAACTGTAGTTATGATGCAGCTGGCGAACTGTTACAGCATTTACTTGGTCCGATTGCCCCGAAGGTAGATAACAGTACCGGCAACATGCGAGAGCTTACTCAGTCACAGGCTGGCAATTTAATGGCAAAAACAGGCTATGCTTACGTGCCCCAGCGCTGCAACGCAGGCGTACCCTGCCGTCTGCATATCAGCTTTCATGGTTGCAAACAGCATGTAGCAGCAGTTGGCGATGCTTATTTAACCCAGACAGGTTTAAATGAGTATGCCGACAGCAACGATCTGGTGATCCTGTATCCGCAGGCTGCAGCAAGTGCGTTTAATCCCCATGGTTGCTGGGATTGGTGGGGTTATACCGGTGATCATTATATCAGTAAGCAAGCACCGCAACTGCAGGCGGTGATGTTACTGGTAGAGCAACTTAGCGCTAAGCCTTAACGCTAAACGTTAATTCTTGGTCTGAGACGCACCCTGCAGCAGCTGCTCAAGGCACTGCTGCTCAATCCCGTAAAATTGCTTTATGGCAGCAATTTGTTGTAATACGGCATGGTTATCCGGCGCTTTTTTACGTTTAGTTGCCAGGATCATTTTGTTCTTACTGGTATGTTCCAGTGAGATAAATTCAAAAACTTTTGTCTGGTAACCATGGGCCTCTAACAGTAACGCACGCAGACTGTCCGTCACCATTTCAGCTTCCTGGCCCAAATGGATGCCGTGGCTTAACATCGGAGCCATCACTTCTGGTAGCCTAATTTGCGGCCTTATTTCTTTATGGCAGCACGGAGAGCACATAATAATATCAGCACCAGTGCGAACCCCCATATTTATGGCGTAATCGGTAGCGACATCGCATGCATGCAGCGCTACCATCACATTGATACCGCGGGCTTTAAAATGTTTAACGTCACCTTGCTCAAAATGAATACCCGCCAGGTTAAGTTTCTGCGCTGTGCTATTACACAGATCAACCAGATTCTGGCGCAACTCTACCCCGGTAATTTTTGCTGGTAAGCCCAGGGTATGGCAAAAGTAATCATGCATCGCAAAAGTGAGATAGGCCTTACCCGATCCAAAATCGGCAACGTGTAGTTGTTTGGCGTTCAATAAGCCACTTTCTTTCACTGCAGCCTGCAATATTTCGATAAATTTATTGATTTGCTTCCACTTATTGGCCATGGTAGGAATTATCCTACCCTGAGCATCCGTTACGCCAAGGGCAGCCAGGAACGGTCTGCTTTGTTCAACATATCGCTGTTTTTCTCTGTTATGGTTAGTATCCGCAGCAGGGGCGGCGCTAACCTTTTTACTATTAAACAATACCTTACCTTTTTTACTAATTGTCAACTGGGTTTCACTGGCGCTCGCTTGTAGCTGCGCAGCTTTAAACTGATCAGGCACTAGCGTTCTTAGCATCGTCACTGCGTCTTCCAAAGCATAGTTCTGAGTTTGATGATTAGTTTGATATTGCCAGACAAAACGCCAGAGTATTTTGGATTTAATTTCTACCGGAGTGATTTCAAGTCGTCGTAGTTCTGACGTCGATCCCTGGTACTTACTTAAAACCAAACGGATTAACTGCTGCTCGGCCATCAGTTGTTTTGTCAATGCAAAGAAACGTTGCAGCTCAGTATTACTGCTCGGTTCAGAGGGAATAGCTAAGGTAGGTAAAGATGCTGGCAACGTCTGATCCTGAATTTAAAACTATAACAGGCAGCAATGATAACATTGTCAGCAGCCTTCAGGCACTACGCGCTAACATTGTGGGTTGATTAAACGGGCTTACCCGGTTACGCAGCAAGCGTATTACCGTTGTACGCTTAATAATTTTGCCTGCCAGTGTTTGCACATCACTCAGCAGCAAACAAGTAACGCAATCAGGATCTTCAGCAATAACCAACGCCGCTACCCGGCCATTGGCACCAACAATACTGACTATATCACTATGCTGTACCGATGATGTCACTTGCTCTGGAAAGTACCAGCTTTTGTGGGCCTGCAATTGTAAATATTGTGCGCTTAACGCATGTAAACATAATTCCAATGTATCAGCAGAGTTAAGCTCCAGTGGTTCCAGACTTTCCAGATACTGCCAGAATAGCTCTGCTTCATTTACGGCAAAGCACTGCTGCCGGGGTTTTACTGTTAACTGCTGCGAGCTTAAATTAGAACAAAACTGTGCCTGCTCGCTAATATCAAGTAATAACCGGTCGCGTTGTTCACAGTATGTCCAGCTCCAGCGCTCTGACGGCGTTAACATGGTCAAGTCCTTTGCAATCAAGTTATTGAATTAGCTTATGCTTTTAATCACTATAGCATGATGATCAGTATGTTAAAGATTATTTGTTTATAATAAAACCGGATCGTGACTTGATCTTTATAAGCCATCAATGATCGTTTTTATCAACGGCGGCCCACGGTAAATAAAGCCGGTATATACTTGTAGCAAGTTGGCACCCGCTGCAAGTTTTGCCTTGGCAGACTCACCGTCATTAATCCCCCCTACGCCAATAATTGGCAACTTAGGCCCCACAGCATGGCGCAGTTGGCTGATAATATCTGTACTTTGTTGCTGAACGGGTAAACCACTCAGACCGCCAGCTTCCTCAGCATGCGTCATACCTTTAACCAGGGTTCTGTCCAGGGTCGTGTTGGTGGCGATCGCTCCGTCCATTTTACTTTTTAACAGCGTCTCCGCAATCTGACTCACCGCCAGATTATCCATATCAGGCGCAATTTTAACAAACAACGGTACATACTTGTCGTAATAAGCTTGCAAATCAAGTTGTTCATTTTTAAGCGTTTGTAACAGATCAAGCAAAGCGTCGCCAAACTGAAGATCCCGTAAGCCTGGCGTATTTGGTGACGAAATGTTGATGGTAATATAACTGGCATGCGGATAGACCTTGCGCATACAGTTAACATAGTCGTCTTTGCCGCGTTCATTGCTGGTATCTTTATTTTTACCAATATTGATACCAAGGACACCTTTATAACTGGCGTTTTTAACGTTATTTACCAGATAATCAACACCTTTATTGTTAAATCCCATCCGGTTTATGATGGCTTCTGCCTGTGGTAAGCGGAAGATCCGGGGTTTTTCATTACCCGCTTGTGGCCTGGGCGTTACCGTACCTACTTCAATAAAACCAAATCCCATCTGACCAAACGCATCGATGCAGTCGGCATTCTTATCCAGGCCTGCAGCTAATCCCACTGGATTCTCAAAACGAATACCCGCTACCGTAACCGGTTTGGACGCAACCTGTTGTCGCCATAATAATGAAGCTGGCGTATGTGCCAAGCGTTTAAGGCTACCCAGAGCCAGATCATGAGCACGCTCCGCATCACAGGTAAACATTACTTTTTTTGCAATAGAGTAAAACATAGGCGCCTTCAATAATAAAAAAATACCCCGGTACTACCGGGGTATTGTAACCATTGTTGCAGCTTATTTCAGCATCAAACTGATTGGCTTAACAACATCAGTTCACGCATGGCTACTGAGAATTTGGCAAACTCATGGCTCTTAGTTGTTTTAAACTCGGCCAGCATTAAGCGCCAGCGTTCAACCAAAATGTGATGTTGGGTCAGCCAGGTAGCTATAACATCATCTGCCGAACATGATTTACCACAGTTGCGAACGACTACTGCCGTCAAAGAACGCTGTTGCCAGTCCAGTTCTTCGCGGTAAGATGCCCGTGCCAGCGCTTGCCAGTGATTTGCCACCGGTTGCTGGGTAATTTGCTCCAGGAACCAATGTAAATCCAGCTTGTCGCCAAGTTTAAAGTAAATCTCCGACACCAGCGCCAGAGAAGTTCCCTGATTATCACTGACCTGAGCAATATCCATCACCGAGAATACCGTGCTTAATTGGGTTAAATAACGCGCTATGTCAGCCGGGATATCTTTCGTTATCAAATCTTGCTCGTTGGCACGCAGCTGAGCAAGTTCCGCCTCTGCAAGATAATTAGCCAGGTCATTTGATATCGCCTGATAAGCTGGTTTAAAGAAATCAACCGTTTGCTGGATATCCATCGTTTTATTGCGATGGCGGATAAACCAGCGGGTTGCCCGGCGCATCGTGCGTCGTAGCTGGAACAACAACCGGTTTTGTAATGATGCCGAAATTTCATTATCCAATAGCTCAAGCTGCTTCCAGAATTTAGATAGATCGAATAAGTCACGGGCAATGGCATAGCACATTGCAACTTCACCTATGGTGGCTCCGGTTTCCTCTAGCATTCTCTGTGCAAAATTAGGGCCCATTTCATTAACCAACATATTGGCTAATTTAGTGGCGATAATTTCTGCTTTTAACGGATGGTTCTCCATCTCTTTGGCGTACTGCGTTTGCAATACCTCAGGGAACGCCGTAAACAATTGCCGTTTAAAGTAACTATTCTCATAGATTTCAGGTAATACCAAGCGCTCTTTTAACACCATCTTGCCGTAAGCAGTTAGTATCGCAAGCTCAGGCCGGGTCAGACCAATCCCTTTTACCATCCGCTCTGCCAGTTCATCATCGTTAGGCAAAAACTCCAGCTCGCGGTTTAACTTACCATCTTTTTCCAACGCATGAATAAAGCGGGTGTACTCTTTAATCTGTTCTGAACCTAGTAACGACGACAAAGTAATGCTCTGATTTTGGCGGTAGCATTCTTTTAAGACTAAGGCCGCTACATCGTCCGTCATTTCATTCAGTAATTTATTACGCTGCTTCAGCGTTAAATCGCCGCTTTGCACCAGCGCGTTTAATAATATTTTAATATTAACTTCATTATCTGAGCAGGTTACGCCACCGACGTTATCAACAAAGTCAGTGTTAATCCGCCCACCGTTAGCGGCAAATTCAATGCGACCGCGCTGTGTAGCGCCAAGGTTGCCGCCCTCGCCGAATATTTTTGCTTTTAACTCTCTACCATTTATCCGTAAAGGTTCAGAGCCACGATCACCTACCTCGGCATGACTTTCTGTGGTCGCTTTAATGTAGGTGCCGATGCCGCCGTTCCAAATCAGGTCTACTGGCATCATCAGACATTCGCGGATCAGTTCATTTGGTGTCATGCTGGCTTTAGTGGTACCCAGCATTTCTTTCATTTGCGCTGACAACTTTATAGATTTAGCGCTGCGTGCGAAAATACCGCCACCTTCAGAAATCAGTGACTTGTCATAGTCGTCCCAAGTAGACGTTGGCAGATTAAACAAGCGCTCACGCTCAACGTAGCTGCTGGCAGGATCCGGAGTCGGGTCAATAAAAATGTGCATATGGTTAAATGCCACCTGCAGACGAATATGTTTCGACAACAGCATGCCGTTACCAAACACGTCACCGGCCATATCGCCAATACCGACACAGCTAAAGTCTGTGGTCTGACAATCAATACCCATTTCACGGAAATGCCGCTTTACTGCTTCCCAGCCGCCACGGGCGGTAATACCCATTTTCTTATGGTCATAACCATTAGAACCGCCTGAAGCAAATGCATCACCCAACCAAAAACCATATTCTTCTGAAATACCGTTTGATATATCAGAAAACGTTGCTGTGCCTTTGTCCGCAGCAACTACCAGATACGGATCATCTTCATCTAAACGGGTAACCTGTGCAGGTGGCACTATACTGCCCTTGACAATATTATCGGTAATATCAAGCAGCGCCCGGATAAAGATCCGGTAACACGCTTTACCCTCTGCAATAAATGCATCACGACCACCGGTCTCTGGCAGCTTTTTACATACAAAACCACCTTTGGCACCAGATGGAACGATCACGGTATTCTTAACTTGTTGCGCTTTTACCAGGCCGAGAACTTCAGTCCGGAAATCTTCCCGACGATCAGACCAACGTAAGCCGCCACGCGCCACTTTACCAAATCGTAGATGCACCCCTTCAACCCGCGGTGAATAAACAAAAATCTCATACATCGGCAACGGTAACGGAATGTCAGGAATTAAATCGGGTTTAATTTTAAAAGAAATATAAGGTTTATCTGTACCGTCAGCAGCAGGCTGGTAGTAATTAGTGCGTAAGGTCGCATTAATCATGTACACAAAACGGCGGATAATCCGATCATCATCCAGATTAGCAACCCCTTCTAACTGCGTATTAATTTGTTCTTCTAACTTTTCAATCGACTTTGCTGTCGCTTTAGAGGAAGGTGAAAACTTTTTATCAAACAGCTGCACCAGTAAACCAGCCAATTCTGGATAACGGGTAAACGTACTTTCAACATAATTTTGACTGAAAGTACCACCAATCTGCCGCTTATACTTAGCAAAAGCACGGATAATAGACGCTTGTCGTCCGCTAAGCCCTGCCCCTAAAATCAGCCGGTTAAAACCGTCATCTTCCAGCTGCCCTGCCCATACTTTAGCAAAAGACAATTGAAAGCTTTGCTGCGCTTCAGCAAAGTCCAGTGGTACTTCACCATTGAGCTGCATCGAAAAGTTTAAAATCCAGCTAACAGAGCCATCGGGGGATTTCACTGCATAAGGTGTTTCACCAATAACCCGTAAGCCAAAGTTTTCCAGCATTGGTAAGACATCAGATAAATGAATCGGGTGATCTTTATGAAACAGGTTCAGCCGGACCGCTTTACTCTCTTTACTTTCTTCCTGTGGACGATAAAACAACATCTCTAACTTATTATCGTCGTTTAATGCTTCCAGTTTGCCAATATCTACCAATGCGTCACTTGGCAGCATTTCTTCTTTATAAGCTCTTGGGAAACTATTAACATATTTACGTCCCAGTTCCCGACCACGGGCTTCACCATAAACACCGGTTAATGCCGTTTCTAATTTGTCTTCCCAGGTCCGGGCCGCTTCGACCAGATTGCGTTCAATATCTTTCACTTTATACTCGACATGGCTATCCGTGATCCGCACCAGATAATGAGTGCGGGCCAATACAGATTCTGAAAAATAGGTAGTAAATTCTACCGGCTCGTCGGTGCCCAGCGCCCGTTGTAAAATGGCCTGAGTTTCTTTTCTTAGCTGCGTGTTATAGCGCTCGCGCGGCACATAAACCATCGCCGTAACAAAACGACCAAATGCATCTTTGCGCATAAACAAGCGGGTCATGTCGCGTTCTTGCATTTGTAACACGCCCATCGCAACATAAAGCAATTCGTCGGCACTCGCCTGGATCAACTCATCCCGTGGATAGGTTTCCAGAATATTCAGCAGCGCTTTATAAGCATGGGTACCGGTAGCAAACTCAGACATGGCCATTACGCGGGCCAGCTTACTTTTAAGTAGTGGAATATCAGCAGCGCTATTGTTATATAACGATGACGAGTACAAGCCAATAAAACGATGCTCGCCTACCACCTTACCATCTTTATCGAACTGTTTAACCCCAACATAATCGATGTAAGCAGGTCGGTGAACCCGGGATTTATTATTGGTTTTAGTCAGTACCAACACCGTCGGACTTAACGCCTGCTTGCGACCGGTATCCGGTAATTCAGACAACATCAGGTCGCGGGATTCAGAGCGGCGCATCAGCCCCAACGAGCTGGCATCAATTCCGGTGATTTTATAATCACCTTTTACCGGCGTCATTTTGTATTCGCGATAACCAAGCAAGGTAAAGTTATCTTTTACCAGCCAATTAAGGAAATCAGTGGTTTCTTTGATTTCGTCAGCGGCAGCTTTACCACTGTTTTTTGCAAAGGTTTTGATTACGTCCAGCAACTTCTGCCGGGTCGGCTGCCAGTCTTGTACTGACAGAGAAACATCTTCCATTACCGAATGCAATTCACTCTTCAATGCCTGGATCGTTGCATCATCTGATATCCGATCGATTTCGATATGAAATACCGTTTGCTGGGTGCTGGAACTATGGTTACTGCCTAACTTGAAAAAATCGGTAATATGACCCGCTTTGTCGCGCTGCGTCTGTAATGGATAATGCAGTAACAAATGAGCAGCAATATTGTGGCGGCTTAATGCCATCCGCACTGAGTCAACCAGAAATGGCATATCCTGTACGACAATTTCCACGATAGTATGCTTAGACTCCCAGCCGTGGCGGGATATCTCAGGATTGTATACCCGGATCCGTGCTTCAGATTCAGCATGTTGGTTAAAGGTTTGCCATAAGCTTAATGCCGCGCCATACAGATCACTGTCGTTGCGACCCACTAAATCTTCGTTCGACATGTTGCCATAGAGGGTATAAGCAAACTTCTCCACCAGCTTAGGCTGATCTTTTACTTTTTGAGTTATCAGTTTGCTTACATTTTGTAGTAGTACAGAGGGATGACCGTCTATCAGTGCCATTATTGTATCCTTTTTCAGAGCACAGCTTTAACAGCTGGTTCTAGCTAACATACAAGGTCTTGTCTGCTGCGCAGTGTAGTGACTATTGTAGCGCTTTTGAAGCACTATTTCTGGCTTTTATGCTGGTTAAACCAGTGGTTTCTAAGGCTTTTGACAACTTATTCAGTTCGCTTAAATAGAAAATGGCCTTTCGGCCATTTTCATGTTTAAACATGCAAAAATAATTTTTGCCGTTATCGATTATTACGCCACAACACAGCAGCTAAAGCTGGCAATACCACAATGGCGCCTAACATGTTTACAACAAACATGAAAGTTAGCAGGATCCCCATATCAACCTGGAACTTCAATGCTGAGAACACCCAAGTACTGACACCAACCGCTAAGGTAATACCCGTAAATAATACAGCACTACCCCGCTCTTTCAGCGCTTCAAAATAGGCCTGGCGCAGTGGCATGCCGTCGCGTAACAGCTGACTCATGCTGGATAAGATATAAATACCATAATCGACACCTATACCAACACCCAGCGCAATAACGGGTAAGGTGGATACGGTTAAACCAATCTCCAACTTAGTCATAAGGGCCGTCGCCAGTACTGAAACGACATATAGCGGCACTACCACCGCAATAGTGGCCCGCAAAGACCGGAAACTCAGTAAACATAAAATGATTACAGCACCGTAAACGTACCACATCATGGGCTGCTGTGCCGCCGACACAGCCTCGTTAGTAGCGGCCATTACCCCCGCCGGACCCGATGCCAACATAAATCGGGTCTGCTCATCGCCCAATTCTGCGCCGTACTTTTTCGCGGCTATCACCACCCGTTCAATTGTTTCTGCTTTATGATCTTCCAGAAACACCATCACTGGCATGACTGAACAATCGGCATTCAGCAACCCAGTACTGGTTTCCACCCGCGAAGTCGCTTGCACTAGAGACTGTGGATTTCGTGGTAATACCCGCCATTTCTGATTGCCTTCGTTGTACGCGGCGTTAATACTTTTCGACACCGATGACAACGATATTACCGATTGCACCCCCGGTACGTTCTCCATCAACCATTGAAATTGATCAATTCGATCCATAATATCGTGCTCAGTACAGGCACTGGGAATGGTCTCAACCATAATATTGATGTAATCAACAGAGATAGCAAAACGATCGGTAATAAGCTTTGTATCGATGTTATAACGAGAGTCTTCGTGCAGTGACGGCGCCCCTTCATGCAAATCACCAATCTTAAGCTGCTGACTCTGCCAGTATCCTACAGCGAACAACACAGCGGTAACCGCGATAATAGAATAAGCAAATCGTTTAGTCGCAAATGCTGATAATGCATACCAGAATTTGTCTGCCGTAGCAGAAGGTAAAGCAACCCTTGCTTTGTAAGCTGCGCTGAATTTAACAAAAGACATTAACACCGGAAGTAAAATCAGGTTGGTCAGAATGATTACCGCTACACCAAGGCTGGCGGTAATAGCAAGTTCACGAATCACTCCAATTTCGATGATTAATAAGGTTAAGAAACCCACCGTATCCGATAGTAAGGCCACGCCCCCTGGTACCAGTAGTTTTCGAAAACTGGACTCGGCCGCCGTTTTCGCATCCATACCCGCTGCAACACGTTTGCCGGTAGAGTTAATCATTTGCACACCATGACTGACCCCGATAGCGAACACCAGAAACGGTACCAGGATAGACATTGGGTCAATGCCAAAACCCAGCATCGTCAGTAAACCCATTTGCCAGACTACCGCTATCAGCGAGCAGGCAATCGGCAACACCGTCAGCATGATTGATTTAGAGAAGAAAAAGACCATCAGTGCAGTAACGGCAATTGCTACCAGGAAAAACAACACCACACCCTTGGCACCTTCAGCAACATCACCGACCATTTTAGCGAAACCAATAATATGGACACTAATTTGTTCGTTCTGATGCTTGGCTCTGATGTTTTGCTCTAACGTAGCGGCAAACTCGAGGGTATCGACCGCCTCTCCGGTGTCAGAGTCGACTTCAAGCAGTTGGGCCGTGATCATAGCGCAACTATAGTCATCCGCGACCATACGGCCAACTATGCCCGCTTTTTCTACGTTAGATTTAACCTTGGCAAGCCCACGCTTATCGGCAACAAAATCGGCAGGGATCACTGGCCCACCAGCAAAACCGTCTTCAACAACTTCGATAAAACGCGTGCTGGGACTGAACAAGGACTTGACCAATACCCGGTTTACGCCGGGCGTGTACAATACGTCATCATGTACCTGGCGAAACGTTTCAAAAAAGGTTGGATTAAAAATGTCACCACTGGCATCGCAAACCGCAATAAGAATATTGTTAGCACCGCCGAAATCTTCAGCATGCTCCAGATAGGTCTGCATATATTCGTGCTTTAGCGGGATATTTTTGGTAAACGCTGCATCAAGCTTGATGTCAGTCGCTTTTACCAGTAAACCGATAGTTACCAGCAGAAAAACAACAAGCACCAATAAGCGGTGCCGGAATAACGCATATTCAAATTTATTAACCAGTGAATTTACACTCATATTATTCAGACTTATCCAGATTTAATACTTTAATGCCAACCTCAGTAACCAGTAACATCCTGTTATCCAGAGCCACGCCATTTAAAATTGCTTTGCCGTCGTCCTGCGAACGTTCAGTAAAGCTGACACCGTCATCTTCGCTTTGCAATAATGTACCGGAATTGCCAGTAAGATAAACATTGCCCATTGCATCACTAAATACGCTGTTTAATGTCGCTGCGTCGCTAATCTCTATTTGTTGCCAATTCTGACCGTTGTCATCGCTTCGAAACACGTGACCGCGCAACCCGACGGCTAACAATCCCATTTGTGGCGTACGATGCAAATCGAATAAGGAACCATTATAAAACTCCTCCATTCGTTGCCAACTGGCGCCAAAATCTAAACTCTTTGCGATAAAGCCCGCTTCTCCAACCATGTATAACGTATTACCATCGATATATAGTCGATTAAAATGAGGCAAAATTGAACTTAGTTCCTGCCGATAAACATCAGGATCAGTTTGCTGCAAATCCAGCAAGTATTCTTTGTCTTCTTCAGCTGCGAGCTCGACGAATAATTCCTGCTGCCAATTTTCGCCACCGTCAGTAGTCACAAAAAATAAGCCATAAGCGCCTACCGCCATACCATGTTGGGCATTGCGGAAGTAAACATCCAGCAGGGGCTTATCGTCGTCAGGTAAAAATTGTTGCAGCTGCCAACTGGCACCACCATCGCTGGTCGCCAGGATTAATGCATCATGCCCCACCGCCCAACCGTGTTGTTCATCAACAAAAAAAACTGCGGTTAGCATACTTTGGGTAGGCACCGGCACCTGTCGCCATTGTGTACCATCGTTACTTAATAAAATATGACCACGTTCACCCACTGCCACATAAAAATTGTCACTGACCTTTTGCACGTCGGTTAATAACGATTGTGCAGCAAGCGGCATCAGATATGCTGCCTTAGCTTCTTCGACAGAGTTGACATCGGCCCGCGTCTGCAATGCTGTACTGCTTAACAAAACGCAACTGCAAGCCAAAAAAAGTTTCTTAAACATAGGCAGCGTTATTACTCTTTAAAATGGGTTTATAAACTAACTTGTGCCAGAACCACTGTTGCGGCAAAAATTAAAGCTAAAAAAAACGGCCAGCTAATGCCAGCCGTTTAACCACTAACGTTGGTTAACGAGTCCCTTCACGGCGCAATGCTGCAGGTGTGAAGTCATTGTCAGAAAGTTGAACTGAAAAGTCATACATTCTGTCTTCGTTATCCAGACCAATGGCGATATAACGACGGGAGTTAAGATCATGATAAACTTCCAGCGTACTCCAATGGGTCGGTACTTCATAATAGTTCAAGCCATGCGCAACCGCTACCCGATACATGTCACCACGATTATCGTACAAGTCGGCGATATGAATTTGCCAGCTGTCCTCGTCAATATAGAATACCCGCTTACCGTATACATGCCGGGTACCTTCTTTCAGAGTTGCTTCAACGACCCAAACCCGGTGTTTTTCCCAACGAACATAATCAGGATTGATATGACCGGCCATCAGAATATCAGCATATTTTGCTTCTTTACTGTGTAATTTATAGTCATTGTACGCGATGTACATTTCCTGTTTGCCTTTCAGCTCCCAGTTATAACGGTCAGGTGACCCATTAAACATGTCAAAGTCATCGGTGGTTCGTAAACCATCTGATGCGGTACCTGGTGCATCGTAAGCGACGTTTGGTGCACGACGAACCCGACGTTGACCGGTATTATACGTCCATGCCTGACGGGGTGTTGCCACCTGATCCATCGTCTCATGCACTAACAACGCGGTACCTGCCAGACGTGCTGGCGAAGTGACACTTTGCTTAAATCTGAACAAAATATTTTCAGCTTCTAACGCGTCTGCCGTGGCATCCGGATGAGAATACTTAAACATAATTTGCTCATCAAAACCGATCACCGTGTAGGCACCATTAGAGGTAGGCGCTGCCTGGCCACCATTGCGGCTTGCAGCTACACCACGATAACGAACAATGTGGTTCCATACCGCTTCCAGACCGTTTTGTGGTATTGGAAATGGAATGCCTATTGCTGCGTTAACCAAGCCATTACCACCCTGAACTAACTCAGCTTCAGTGGCGATTTTTTTGGTAGCATCATAAAAATATTGAGGAAATGATGCACTACGACGCGTTGGATAGACATTCATCTTAAAGGTATCAGGATAAATATCAAACAGCTGCATCATACCAGGGCTGATAAACTGCCGATGGTCTGCAACATTAGACTTATCAATGGTTAATACAACTTCATCTGAAGCAAATGGATTAACATGATGATCACCAGCTTTATAGCCTGCTGGCGCACTTGTAATACCACCGGTCCATGCTGGAATGGAGCCATCAGCGTTTGCGGCTTTTTCAGCACCAAGCGGCGTTAAATCATTTCCCAACCTGGCAGCTTGTTCTGGTGTTATCTTTGCCAGGACGTTGCAGCTGACAATCAGAGCAATCGCTGAAGATAATAGGGTGAGTTTTTTCATAATCGGCTCTCGTCCCTTAAATAGAGTATTTAATATTAAAAGATACAAAATCACGGTCGGCTACGTTGTTAGTTGTACCCTTACCACCCCAGAATAAATTATATGAAACCTCAGCTGACCACTTACTCAAGTAATCAAAACTAACCGCATAAGCTGCTGATTTTCTGTCTTCGACAAACATGAATAATGGATCAGGGGTGATACCGTTGACATCATGTGAAAATACCAACCGCTGAGACATATTAACGCCGGCAAATACGTTGTTATAGTCTGCTTTCGCCAGAATACGATAGCCCCAGGCAGATTTAGTTGGAAATGGATTCGTTTCCGGGCCGTCAGACAAACCAGTGTGCAGGCCTTGTGATGGTCCGTTAACACCAATCAGAGGGCCGCCGCTACGATCCGTGCCTGGACCATTTAAACGCAGCTCATCGTATGCTGGCATATCATTAATGGTGATACCACCAATTTCAGCTAACATACTAAAGTTATCAGCACCTAACATAGGGCCAAATAAATGGGTAAAGGTAGCTTGCGCCTGCAACGTATCACTCAGAATGTAGCCTTGGGCAAAATCACCCGGGCCTACTTTCTCACCAAAAACACGCCCGATCTGAGATATACCTGCTAAATCAGGACGCAGGCCTGCATTAGCTAGTTGCTCTGGCATACCCGCATACAAAATCTCAACATCATCAATCTGCAGTGGCTCATCCTGGCGATAGGCTATTTCGCCTGCAATAGATGTTCCGGCTACCGTTGTATTAAAACTAAAACCATATAGCTTAATATCTTCCGGGTATTCCAGTAATGCCTGTGAAAACATATTCATGTTAGCAACATTGTCACTGGTAATCTGACCTTGGTTTTGCGACAGGAAACTTAACGACTGAAGCACCCCTAACAATTCGCCACTTTCAGGATCTGCACCCACTCTGAAATCAGATGCAATACCTGAAATCACAGGTACACGGCTATGGTAATTCATGTAGTACAGTGCAAACTCGGTTTCATTAAGTTCAGGTGCATAATACTCAAATTTTATACCGTATTGCCCACCATTTTTCGGTTTCACTTCACCAGCACTGCCTTCTGGGCGCAACGTTACTTTGGTAGGGTAAGCAATTGCCAGGTTTACGGCATCAGCACGCTGCTGTGCAGTACTGTTTGGGTTAGTAATAACCTGTAACAATTGCGGTGCAAACATCGACAACGTATTCATTTGGTCAACCAGAAAATCCATGTCGATATCCGGGTTGCCTGCAAAACCTAACTGCACATTCTGGGCATAACCACCCCGACCGGCAAAGTCATTGGTTGAGAAGTAGCTACCAGGTACTGGTAAGTAACTTTGCTCCCAATCGTATTGATAAAAAAGTTCTGTTGACAGGTTTTCGGTTAAACCAATAGACAAGGTAATCATGCCTACCGGGATATAAGCTTCTTTTAATTCAGCACCTGGCGCTCGGGCAATCCCGACATCTATTGGGGTAATGTTAATACCGTGCTGAATAAGGGTACTTTCACCCCAACTTAACACCTGGTTACCCACTCGAATTGTCACTGGGGTCATGCCATCGTTAAAACTGAAATTACCGTAAACGTAGGCATCTAACAGGCGCAAATCTTTACATGCCAACTCACTGGCACCGCTATCAGCGCAAGGATCAACCCGATTACCACTTAAAGGGTTGGTATAAGCAAAGTCCTGATCTGCGACTGCAAAATCATAAAAATACATAAACCGGGTGAACAAACCAATATTATCACCACTGATTGATAACTCATGTAAGCCTTTAAACAAACTGCTGTACATATCGCCACGGTCAAAATTCAGATTACCGCCATCGCCATTACTGGAGTAGGAACCCGGTTGATCCCATATCTGAGAGTTTGCGTAAACACTGTTGAAATTGGGGTTGCCACTACCGTCAACGATATAACCGTAACCTGTCCAATCAAAGCGCGGATGGTTTACTTTAGAAATGGTATTCCAATTACGCTCTTCGGTACGGATACTGCCACCGTAAGAAAAGGTTGAGTCGAATACGACATCGAAATTGCCAACTTTAAAGGTTGCTGCTTGAGCAGGCACAACGGACAATGCCAGTAATGCAGACGCAACCCCCAAGGCTAACGGACTTTTATAAAAAGTATCAGGCCTTCTATTCATCTTGTGATCTCCCCCCTGTCCCTGCAGGTATGTTTTATGTCTTTTTAATTATTATGCTGAACCAACTGCTCGGAGCTCAGCTTGCATCACGGAAATAATTACATCATTTTAGGGTGTTAGCAAGGCTTCTCCTCGCGTATCTCTATTGATTTTTATTCAATTTTTACTTATTGCAGCATCTGGCTGATCTGATAATCCCACTTTCAGTTTAATCATTGTCTTAAGCATGTTAAGACCACATCATAAGCTAATGAAATTAAAGGTCAAACCAGATGAAGCTGCAAGTCTTCGTTTTAATCTAATGTTTAAAGTAATAACTCTAATTAATTTTTTCCAGCCTTTCAAAAGCCCCGCTTTGCGTTAATGACAGCCTGAACCGACCGCGCAGACCCAACTCTGAAAAAAAAGGCTGGAAATGCTTTAAACCAAGCTGGATCCGCTCTCCACTGTCTGCGGTCACCACCACATAGCGCACACTGCCCTGATAATAGAGCAAGCATTTTTCCCTTTCCAGAAAAGCACTAAACACAAATAGACGTTTCATAACAAGCTTTTAGTAATTTTCTCATAAAGATCATTACTTAATGTCTCCTGTGTTGCTAGCTGCTGAAGTGCTGCCAACATATGGTCACGACGCTGATCATTAAAGCGTTTCCAGGCAAGCAACGGGGTAATTAAGCGTGCAGCCACCTGCGGATTTATCGAGTCCATTCTGGCGACTACTGTTGCCAGACAGCGATATCCCTGCCCGTCTGCACGATGAAATTGCTCGGGGTTGCGCAAACTAAAAGCACCATACAATGCTCTGACCCGATTGGGGTTTTTCCAGCTAAAAAGCGGATGGCGACTTAATTGCTGTAAACTATCAAACACTTTCTCGGTGGGATTACTGGCAAGCAACGAAAAGTATTTATCTGTAATCAGTACATTATTTTGCCACTTCAGCGCAAAGTGCTCTGCCATATCGTTAAATCCCGCTACCGCAGCAAACTGCGCGGCCCCTAATGCAGCAAGCGTATCGGTCATATTGTCTGAATTCTGATAATGTTGATTGAGCAGTTCAGAGCCATCACTAAGCAGTGCAAGGTAACTTAAACAACAATTTCGCAGCGCCCTGCCACCTGCAGCCTGCTCTGTGTAATGGTACGGTGCCGGTTCTAACGCGTGGTAACAGCGACGCCAATCTTCCGCAAGCTGGTTCGCCAGTTGCCGTTTAATCGCCTTAAGGCTGTTGATGATGCCAGATACCGGAATATGCTGATATTGTTCGGCAAGGGTATCAAAATCAGGTAAGGTTAGTAGCTCTGCAGTAAGCGCCTGATCAGGCAATGGATGCTGCAACCACTGGCGAAGTATTGTCATTAACTCAGTGGGTAATTCTAGCCGGGTTTTGGGTTGCGCTATGTTTTTCCGGATAAAATCAGACCAGAATACCTGCATGGCATCCCAACGCGCAAAACCGTTATTTGCCTTTTCAGCAATCAATAATAATTGGGATAACTGATAATCTTGCTGCAACTTAACTGGTGCAGAAAAATTTTCCCATACCACAACCGGTTCGCTGGCTAGATTGCTAAAGCTAAAATGTTCTGTGTGCTGGCGTAAGGTAATAAGGTGTTGCTGATCTACCCTGCCATCATGGCTTAAAAGTTGTAATTGCAGCGGTATCAACAACGCTTGCTGAGTTGTTTGTACTGCACTTGCCGAATGATGCTGTTTTACTTCAAGATGCAAAGTTGACGTTTGCTTATCATAGTGCTGGTTTAGCGTGACAACCGGCGTACCAGACTGACTATACCAAAGCCTGAACTGAGTCAAATCTATGCTGTTAGCGTCTTGCATCGCTGTAACAAAATCATCGCAGGTTACCGCCTGGCCATCGTGGCGCTCTAAATAAAACGCCAGACCCTTGTTAAACCCTGGCTGACCAAGCAGGGTTTGCAGCATCCGGATAACTTCAGCACCTTTATCATATACCGTGACGGTATAAAAGTTGTTCATTTCAAGTACTTGCTCTGGCCTGATGGGGTGTGCCATCGGCCCAGCATCCTCGGCAAACTGTGCAGTACGGATCAGCTTAACCGCATCAATCCGATTGACAGTAGCAGAGCCCATATCTGCGCTGAACTCCTGATCCCTGAATACCGTTAACCCCTCTTTAAGGCTAAGCTGAAACCAATCGCGGCAAGTTACCCGGTTACCGGTCCAGTTATGAAAATACTCGTGGCCGATTATTGATTCAATATTAAAGTAATCTTTATCGGTAGCGGTGCTGTCATCGGCCAATACGTACTTACTGTTGAAAATATTCAGACCTTTATTTTCCATTGCGCCCATATTAAAAAAATCAACGGCAACAACCATATACACATCCAGATCGTATTCCAGATTGTAGCGAGTTTCGTCCCAGCGCATCGCCCGTTTAAGCGCCGCCATCGCAAAGTACCCTTTTGTCTGCTGGCCAGGTTCTACAAAAAGTTGCAGACTTACCTGCCGACCGCTAGCGGTCGTAAAATGGTCCGACAGACAATCGAAATTCCCGGCAACTAAGGCAAATAAGTAACAGGGCTTAGCAAAAGGATCATGCCAGCTAACCCGGGTTTTACCATCAGCACGTTGCTCTGTTGCGATGTTATTGCCATTAGCAAGCAGATAAGGATACTGCTTTTGATCAGCAATAATATGGGTGGTATAGACCGATAATACGTCAGGTCGGTCGGGATAAAACATGATCCTGCGAAACCCCTCAGCCTCACATTGGGTACAGAATACATTGTTGGCCAGATATAAACCCTCCAGTGCCGTATTTTCGGCCGGAGATATCTCAGTCACCAACTGCAGTGTAAACGTTTTAGGCACGCTTGAGATAATAAGATGATCATCAGTAAGCTGATAGCGCTCCGGGCTAAGTTCAACGTTATCAAGCGCGATATATTTCAGGCTGAGCTGCTGACCATCTAACACTAGCGGAGCACCAGCGCGCTGCTGGGTAATTTTCATCAGCGCCGTTACCCGGGTTGCCTCAGGAACTAGTTCAAAGGTAAGTTCAATTTCAGGGATCAGAAAATCGGGTTGTCGATAATCGGCCAGACGACGGCTGTTTCGGGCTGAATTACTACTCATATTTTCTCCTTGAGACCGATAAGACACTCTGGTTCAGAGTTAAAAAAGCCTGAAAATGTTCAGGCTTCAGATTGTGCTAGTTTTTTAACGATTCTGCCGGTTGCATCGACTCCGGTGGCGACAATCGCAGCACTTTTATACCCAGGTAAGCATAAACTATAGACAATAGAGGATTAATTAAGTTAAAGAAGGCATAGAATGCATAATCCAACGGGCTGACACCCAATACACTATGCATATAGGCACCACAGGTGTTCCATGGTATTAACGGACTGGTTATCGTACCACCGTCTTCCAATGAACGTGACAGATTTACCGGAGCCAGACCGCGACGTTTATACTCTTCTTTAAACATACGTCCAGGCATGACAATCGACATATACTGGTCAGCGGTAAGTAAGTTGGTAACGAAGCATGTCGCAATAGTACTGCTGATCAGCGAGCCTGTGCTGCTGGCAAAATAGAGAATGGACTG
>NZ_JBFJPY010000037.1:0-30605 GCF_041616895.1 Arsukibacterium sp. | reverse complement strand
TATGTATCAGCGATCACCACGCCAGACAATGCCGGTTCAATTGGCGTAATGGTTAAACTGGGCATGCAGTTTATTAAGCGCTACCGGCATCAGGACGCACTGGGTGAAGTTGATGCGGTGCTATACAGGAAGAATATTGATGAAAATTACTAGTTTTTTACCCTGGTTTGGCGCCGCCAGTTGCGCGCTGGCAATGCAGGTCAGTGCCAATACCATTTATCTGGTGCGTCACGCTGAAAAGCAAGACGACAGCAAAGACCCGGCGCTGTCCGAGTGCGGTCAGAAAAGAGCACAAACCCTGGCAGCTTTCTTTGCCGACATTCCGTTGGCCGCTGTGTATGCCACACCCTATAAGCGTACCCAGCAAACGGCGGCAGCCGTTGCCAATAACAAAAAACTGCCAGTTCAACAATACGATGCGCGTAAGCCAGAGCTGTTACAACAGCAGCTACAGGCCTATACCCAGCCAGTATTGGTGGTGGGGCATAGCAACACGGTACCCGAACTGGTTAAGCTGCTAAGCGGTATCGAGGTTGCGCCACTGACAGAGCAGCAATATAACCTGCTTTACCAGGTACAATTGGGCCAGCAGGGCAGTGTGACTATTCGGCAGCAGCCATTTGGCTGTGGCCAGACGATAAAATAAGGTCTGATTTTACTCATGCAGTTATAAGAATGTTTTAACGTTTTACACATACAAACAAAGCATTGCCAGAGGTGTTGTCCCATAGGGTTATTTTGTCGTAATCATGGGCCATAACATGCACTTCAAAGTAAGGTATAAGCAGTGCTTGCAACTCGTTAAAACTCACCGCCACCATAATGTGCTGGTCCCGCCATAATTCGGTTGTTGCTGCGGTAGTCTTGGCGATGCTCAGGTTAAGGGCTTGTTGCTCACCCTCGCCTTGGTAGTGCCAACCTGATTCAAAAACAAACTGGCTGTTATCAAGCTGGGTACCATGGCGAATGGTCGACAAATTACAAATTTTATCTTTATCTACGGTATTGAAAACAAATAATCCACCCGGCGTTAGCGCATTGTATATGCTGGCCAGGCAATGTTTTAGAGCATTGACGCTAGGATTGTAATGAAGGGAATACAAAAAACAAGTTACCAGATCTACCGGTGAATCCAGCGTGAAGCTTGCCATATTATGCAGCATAAAATTAGCTTCAGGGCAGCGGGCGCGGGCCAGGTCCAGCATCGGCTGGTTCAGATCCAGACCACTGCACTGATAGCCATAATCAATAAAATGCCGGATATGCGGGCCGGTGCCACAGGCTAAATCAAGATGCCTGTTACCGCCATTTCCCAGCAACTGATGAAGCCGGTGCACCATATTGCTCTGGGCCAGATAATTAATGTCGCAACACATTAAATCATAATAGGCCGATAAATCGGTGTACAGGGCATTGGGTGACAACATAATAGCTGCTGACGTTAAATTAAGGTGGCGCATTTTATAGCAGTTTACCCGCTTTGCGAAGCGGGTAATGTCAGCAAATATACTGGTTAAACCGTAAAACCGCTCAGTAACTTTTTCATGTCATTGGCCATTTGACGCAGTTGCTCGCTCGACCCTGATAACTCAGTTGATTTGACAGTAGTGCTCTCAATCGCGTTAGCAATAGTTTCCATATTCTTGTTAATGGTGCCAGCTACGGCAGCTAATTCTTCGGTAGCACTTGCAAGCTGATCATTTACATCGGTAATGCTGGAAACCGCAGTATTAATTTGTAGCAGTGCAGTGCTGGCTTGCTGAGAACGGATTATCGTTTGCTCAGTTTCAATTTTGCTTTGTTCCATCGATTCAACAGCGTTGGCAGAGTCTTGCTGAATACCCTGAATACGCTGATTGATATCATGAGTTGACGCTTGTGAACGGCTGGCCAAGGTGCGCACTTCGTCGGCAACAACGGCAAAACCCCGACCCATTTCACCGGCCCGCGCTGCCTCAATGGCGGCATTAAGTGCCAGTAAATTAGTTTGTTCAGCAATTGAACCAATAACATCGGTAACTGCGCCGACTTCCTCACCACGTTTTGATAATTGAGCGATGACTTCTGACACGTGTTCCAGTTTTATCTTCAAATCATCAATAGCTTTAATGGTTTGTGCTACGGCGGCTGTGCCATTTTGCGCTTCGCCAGTCGCGTCATTAGCTGCTTTTGCGGCAGTAGTAGCGCTTCTGGCCATATCTTCACAAGTGGTTGCCATTTGATGAACTGCCGTGGCTACCTGAGTAGTTTGTTCCATCACACTATGTAGAATATGTTGGGTATGTTTACTGGTGTCGTCCAGCTCGCGTGACTGCTCGGCTAATTGCTCCGCCATAGCAGTTTGTTGGCTGATAATCTCTCTTAATCGTTTGATTAAAACACTTAGCGCGGCCAGCAAGCTGCCTGTATCGCCTTTGCGTAATTCAATATTGACTGAGAAATTACCATTGGCCACTTTTTTAACCAATTTTTTGGTAGTTGCTACTTCACCACCCAATTCCAACAGCAACCAGCGGCGGATGTATAACGAAATACCGATGGTCAGAGCAATAACGACAATCACAACCAGCCCGACTCGTGTCGCCATACTCCAGAATGCGGCCTTAACATCATCAATATAAATTCCTGAACCCAGCACCCAGCCCCAATTATCGTCCTTTGCTACATAGGACAATTTGGTATAGCGTTCTTCAGTAACACCACCGCCTGCTATTGGTTTAGTCCACTGATACTCAACAAAGCCAGCACCAAAGCGGTCGATAACATCGACAAAACTGACAAACAAATTAGCGTTATTAAGTTCGATTTGCTCACTGCCATCACGGTTTCGCATTAGCGTCGCATAGTTGAAATTTGGTCTGTTCAAGATGGTGCCATCAAGCGTCGGCACTGTTGGGTGCATAATCATTGTTGGAACAGGCCGGCCCATGTCGTTAATCCAAATATATTCAGTACCGTCATAACGGATAGCTTTAATAGCGGCCATCGCTTGCTGCTGAGCTTGTTCTTTATTCAGGGCGCCACTTTGTTCTAATGTCTGATAATGTTTAATCAGGCTCATACCGCTGTCGATAACGGCAACTACCCGATCTTGCCTCCCTTCAATCAGGCTGGTACTAAGTGCATTGAGGGCAACAGCTGCTAAAATTAAAAACCCAGTTAACGCCAGTATAGGCATGCTGAGTAACCGTCCACCTACCGTATTCCAGAATCCCATTGGATACCTCTGTGAGATTTATTTATTAGTTTTGCAGGTATTTCATCTGCTTAACGCCGCAACGTAAAACTGAGCATAGCAAGTTTGGTTGAAGTTGCCACAACGTAGATAATCTTTCGCCATACAGGTAAATAACCTATTATGATGACCGCAAAATTGCAAATTCCGGTACCGGCATAGTCCGGTTAACCATCCCAGAATTATTAAGGTGATATGAATTCTAATTCCAGACAGTCAACTCATAGCACACAGTCGGTTTTACCCTGGCTGGTCGGTTTTTTAAAACCATATCGCGTCAGGGTAGCCGGCGCCATGTTGTTTTTATTGATTGGTTCTCTGTCCTGGCTGGCACTTGGTCAGGGTGTACGTTTATTGGTTGATCAGGGCTTTGTCGAGGGCGATAGCGCCCGGCTTAATTCAATTATCCTGCTGATTTTATTGATCACCTGCGTGAGTGCTTCAGCAGTGTTTTGTCGGTTTTATCTAATGACCTGGCTGGGCGAACGGGTCAGCGCCGACATTCGAAACCATGTTTACCGGCATATGCTGCTGTTATCACCTGCTTTTTATGGTGAAACCCGAACCGGCGAGGTTATTTCCCGTTTTACTGCCGATACCACCGTACTGCAAACCGTGGTGGGCTCCAGCTTTTCGATGGCGCTGCGATCGGTTGTTACCGCCGTAGGCGGTTTACTGATGATGGCGTTTACCAGTTTAAAAATGACCGGCTTAGTGTTAATTGCGGTACCGCTGGTGTTGGTGCCGATTTTTGTATTGGGGCGGCGAGTCCGTTATATGGCGCGGGCCAGCCAGGACCGGCTAGCCGACATTGGTGCTCATGTTGATGAAAGTCTGCATGAAATTCATACTGTACAGGCTTATGGCCATGAAGCGCTGGATCAGCAACAGTTTGCCAGCAAAATTGAGCAGGTAATGGCTGCGGCGAGGCAGCGTATTTTTTACCGTGCATTGTTAATCGGTTTGGTCATGTTGCTTAGTATCAGTGCCGTTACCCTGGTTGGCTGGGTTGGCGCGCTGGATGTGCTGGCGGGTAAGATTAGTGCCGGGGAGTTAACTGCCTTTTTATTTTACGCTGTGGTAGTCGCTGGCTCTGTTGCTACCATCAGCGAAGTGATTGGCGAGATACAGCGGGCGGCGGGCGCTACCGAGCGTTTGATCGAATTAGCCAGCATACCGCTGGAAATCGCTGCACCTGCCACACCCGCCCGCTTAGCCATGCCTGTTAAGGGCAGCCTGGTGTTTGACGATATCAGTTTTTACTATCCGCAATTGCCCGAGCAAACTGTGCTTAAGCAGCTTAATCTGCATATTGCCGCGGGAGAGCGCGTAGCGTTAGTTGGCCCCAGTGGCGCTGGCAAAACCACGTTATTTCAATTACTGCAGCGCTTTTATAACGTGCCAATGGGTCGGATTTTGCTGGACGGGGTAGATATTAGCTTACTTGATCCAGCGGTGCTGCGGGCGCAGTTTGCGTTGGTACCCCAAGATGCAGTGATTTTTGCCGATAGCGTGCTGGAGAACGTGCGATATGGTCGTCCCGGTGCCAGTGAGCAAGACGTTATTGCCGCCTGCAAAGCGGCAGAGGCTGATGCGTTTATTCAGGAACTGAGTGAAGGGTATCACAGCCAGTTGGGCGAGCGGGGCGTGCGTTTATCCGGCGGTCAGAAACAACGAATAGCCATCGCCAGGGCGATGTTAGCCGACAGGCCGCTGCTGCTGTTAGATGAGGCAACCAGTGCGCTGGATGCTGCCAGTGAGCACCTGGTTAAGCAGGCACTAGCGCAGTTAATGCAAGGCAAAACTACCTTAATTATTGCCCACCGGTTAAGTACCGTATTACATGCTGATCGCATTGTGGTATTGGATAAAGGCCAGCTGATTGCGGTAGGTACACATAGCGAACTGATGCAAAGCTGCCCGTTGTATCAGCAACTTGCTCAGTTGCAGTTTTTAAATGCGGACAGTGCTGATTAGGACAAGGGCGTTATTTACGGCAGTATCGCTTCGTAAATTAACGTCATAATCGTGCCATAGCGGCCGGTTTCAAAGCTGTCAGCGCTAAACTCGTAGCTTTTACCGTTTGTAACAATCGGGCTGTGTTTTTTATTAGTCAGCAGCACCACCATAAGGTTATGTTGCGGATCGATCAGGGTAGCCGTGCCAGTCCAGCCGGTGTGGCCATAAGCATAATCGCTGGCATAAGCGCCAAAATGCCAGTTTAAATCACCGCCAGCGGCGGTGCGCCAGCCTAATCCAAAACGATGATCATAGCCGGATGGCCGGGTAAATTGCTGCACCACCGCCGGACTGAAAAATCGTTGCCAGCCATAACCCCCTTGCTGTGCCACGACACTCATTACCACTGCCAGATCCCGGGCACTGGCAAACAATCCGGCATGGCCGGCCACGCCCTGCAATGCATGAAAGGCTTTTTCATCGTGTACCTCGCCGCGCAGCACGCCTTGCCGGTTAGCCGGAAAGCTTACCCGGCCACCACGGCTGTTGCCATCAAGCTCAGTAGCGGCGATGCGTTTAGGGGAGACGCCGTGTTGCAGCGGATTAAACATCAGGTTATTTAAGCCCAGGGGCCGGTAAAACTGCTGCTGCAAATAGCGATCTAACGGCATCGCCGTCAGGCGCTCTATCAGCAAACCCAGCAGCATAAAGTTTACGTCGCTATAGCGTGCAGTGGTGCCGCGCTTACTGATAAAAGGAACTTGTCCCAGCAAAAGCTGATCGGTATAAGCTTTATTAAGAGAGTAAAATAATAAGCCATTACTGTTGTCAGGCCGATGAAAATGGACTTCTGGTGCATAACCACTGGTGTGATGAAGCAGGTCGCTGACTAGACGTTGTTCGCGGCCATCTCCCAGGTATTCGGGCAGGTAATCGCTAAGCGGCCGGTTAATATCCAGCATACCGCTACTGACTAACTGCATTATGGCGTAGGTAGTGGCGTACATTTTAGTGTTAGAGGCAATATCAAATAAGGTATTGGTCTGCATCGGCTCTGGGCTGAGATGCTCGGTACCGTCTGTGGCAAAGCGCAAGGCATAACCATATGCAGTTTGTTTGATGATTTTGCCGTCTTTTACCACCAGTAAAACGGCACCTGGAAAGCCTTCGGCAATTTCTGAATTGATAAGGCGATCGACTTTCGCAAAGCGCGGGCTGTTAATGTCGGCATGCAGCGGCTTCTCATCAAGCTCTGGATAGGGCAGTGCCAGCATGATCTGAGCACTGGCTGGCGTTACCTCAATCAGTTGCAGGTAATTCGCACCGTCCCGGGTGTACGCACTAAGATCTATTTTAAACGGCTGGCCGTGTTCTTGCCGGCGCAGCGTTATCAGCTGATTATTAACGGCGACAGTAGCAGAGCTTGCCTGTGCCATATCTACCAGCAGCAGGCCCTGACCTTGCCAGCTGTTAAAGCGTCGCCGGTTATTTACCCCAACGCGACTGCTTTGTTGTTCCGGCCACTGCAGATAATACTGGCCGGCCTGCTCTGCCAGTGCCAGTTGCTCGGCCGCCGTCAGCGGTTGTGCGCTTGCTACTGGTGCAGCGGGATCGGGGAGTGCAGCACAACCTGCCAAAACGGTCTGCACAACTGCTGTCAGTGTTAATACCATTAATAACCGCATCTGCTTACCTTCACCGCTCGCAACAACAAACACATTACTTATGCTGAATGACTGCACTATACCAAGTTAGTCTGCAAATCAGAAACTTTGTTATTTAACTTATTCCTGCAATGGTTAATACCGTGTAATATTCGTTTGCTGATGTTGTGAGTAGCTGACGTTAGTGCAGCAGGATCAGAGACCTTCTATAAAAGACTTGTTGTGAAAGGCGATATAGAATGGATCATGCGTAAAGGATTATAAATGAAGGCTGATGTATGAGGGATTATGAAAGTTGGCATTGGATATAGTAATGGCGAGGATGCGTGTGTTGCTGGCCAGCAGGCAGCAAAAGCTGCTATAGCGCAGGCGCTGTTTGGTCAGCCTGATCTGGTACTGGCTTTTTGCAGTGGCAGGCTGGATCATCAGGAGTTTTACCGCGGTTTGCGGCTGATCTTAGGGCCGGAAGTAAATATTTTCGGAGGCTCTGCAATTGGGGTGATCACCAATTCTCAATTGTCCTATCAAGGCTTTCCGGCGGCGGTTGCCGTAGTGAAGTTTGAAGATAACTATTGTCAGATGGCAATAGCCAGTGGCTTGTTTAACAGTCCGTTTAACGCCGGCGAGCAGTTAGCCGCGGCGTTACCCAACATGCCAGATGCCAGTCTATTGCTGCTGCTTTATGATTCCATTAAATTTGCAGGTTCAGAGCACATCGCGCCGGTGATGAACCCCTCGGCGCCGCTATTGCGTGGCCTCGAGATGAATTTATCCAGTGTGGTGCCGGTTGCTGGCGCAGGATTACTGGGCGATCAGGGCTTTGGCCATACTCAGCAGTTTTGTGGCAAAAGTATCGCTCAGCAAAGTGCTACAGCGCTGGTGTTTGGCGGTAATTTAACGTCTTATATCGGAGTTATGCATGGTTGTCAGCCGCTAAGCACCCAGCGTTACACGGTCACCGGCATTTTTGGCCAGTATTTATATTCGCTGGATGGTAAACCTGCGGTTGAAGTTATCGATCAGGCTTTTGGTAGCAGCACCTGGCGACAACGTTCGCCGGTCAGCAAGCTGTGTCTTGGCATTCCAGAGACCGATAGCACCGCGGCGGCCAGCGAAAATGACTTTAGTAACCGGTTGATCAGTGGCATTTTACCGAATGATGAAGGGCTGATCCTGTTTGAGCCTGATATGCACGAAGGTATGCAAATTCAGTTAATGCGCCGCAGTCCGGCTCTGGGCAGGGTTTCGGCCAGAACCAGCACTGAGACACTGTTACAGCGCATTAAGCAGGATGGCAAGCAGCCGTTATTTGCGCTTTATATGGATTGCGCCGGCCGGGTGGCCCGGTTTGATGATAATGAACAGCATGAGCTCGGCCAGGAAGAGGCTGTTGAAGTACAAAATTTACTTAACAACGCCAGAATACCGCTACTGGGCTTTTACTGCGGGGTAGAAATTGCGCCGCATGCTGGCAAAAGCCGGGGCTTGGACTGGAGTGGCGTATTAATTGTGTTTTCCCGCTAAGGTGCTACTTCGCTATGACCGTGCTGTTGTCAAAGTGACGTTGTAAATAGCTGATAATATCGGCTGACTCATATAGCCAGATTGGTGGCTGGCCTGGCTGGCTGATCTGCAGGCAGGGCACTTTCACTTTACCGCCGCCTTCTGCCAGCTCATTCCGGTGTTGCTGATTATGCTGCGCATTACGTTTTTCAATGTTAAGGCCTAAGCGGGCTATTTCTTTCCGAACTTTGATACAAAAAGGGCAAGCGCTAAACTGATATAGCGCAAGGTACTGACAGCTTTCATCAACTTTGCGTTGTTGCGCCGCGTCACGGCCAATGGCTTTTGGTCTGGTAAGCCATTCACTGAGTAACATAAAAGGCGTTAAGATAAGCCGGACCAACTTAAAGAACAAACGGATAAACAAACGCATTGCGTACTCTTTAGCTAAAGGAAAATCGGCGCAAGTATACCAAAAACAGGAGAGCAGTGTGAACTACCTGGCCCATGCGGTACTGGCAAAACAAAATCCTTATTCGTTAACCGGTAATTTACTTGGCGATTTTTGCAAAGGCGTTCAGGTTGGCAGTTTGCATCCTGATATCAAAGCAGGGCTGGACAATCACCGTGCCACCGATCGTTTTACCGACAGTCATATTATCGTCAGGACAGCTAAAGCCGGGTTTTCGCAGGGGCGTCGCCGTTTTGCCGGAGTAGCACTGGATGTGTTGTTTGATCACTTTTTAATTCGGCACTGGCAGCAATTTTACAGCGCGCCTTTTGCCGACTATAAATTGAAATTGTACCAACACTTGTCTGAGGCGATGCCTTTAATGCCGTTGCCAATGCAACAGACCATGCTGAGGGTGTGCCGCTATGATTGGTTTGCCAGTTACCAGCACTTATCCGGGCTGGGCCAGGCACTGGATCATATTGCCGGGCGTATCCGCTTTGCAAACAATTTTGGCGGAATTATTGACGAAATCACCCCACGCTATGCCGAGTTGGAACAGAGTTTTTTGCAGTTTTATCCGCAGTTGCAACGGCATTTACAACAGTTAGCGCTTGAATCAGATGCTGGTCGCGGATCAATACCGACTGAACCAACACCAAACGTTTACGACTAACCACCTGGATTACAAGGAACAACGATGCCATCTCAGATCCTGGATTTTTGGTTTAATGAAATCAGCCCTAAACAATGGTGGGCTAAAGACAACCAGTTTGATCAGCTGATTAACGAGCGTTTTGGCGATTTGCTGCAGCAAGCCAGCCGCGGCGAATTATATCGTTGGCGCAGCGATGCAAAAGGGCGGCTGGCCGAGATTATTGTGCTTGATCAATTTTCCCGCAATATTCACCGCGATACGCCAGCGGCATTTGCGCAGGATGCGATGGCGTTAGTACTGGCGCAAGAGGCTGTGGCCGGCGGCGCCTTAGCGCAGTTAACTGCCGATGAGCGTAGTTTTTTATTGCTACCCTATATGCACAGTGAATCACCCCATATTCATCAGTTGGCTGAACTACTTTATAAACACCATGCGCCGGATAACAATTACCAGTTTGAGTTAAAACACAAAGCGATAATTGATCGGTTTGGTCGTTATCCACACCGCAATGCCATTTTGGGCAGGGAATCGACGGCAGAAGAGCTTGAGTTTTTAAAGCAACCGGGCTCCGGTTTTTAATTTACGTTAACCTTATCCGGGCGCAGTAACACTAAAGTGTTATGGTTGAAATTTGAACAGCTGTTTAAGTTATCTGTGACCTAACCAAGGAGTCACCTATGATAACAATTAAAAAAGCATTGCTGGTCCTCATCACCAGCATCGCGCTGCTGGTAGCGACCAAGTTACACGCCTGTGTTGACGCTGTTGTACTGGTACACGGTAATACTGCCAGCACCAGCAGTTGGGACACCACCTACAATTATTTACGAAGCAAAGGCTACCAGGCTGCTGACATATACCGGCCCAACTGGGGATCGAAAACGTGCGCTGCCTGCAATGATCACAGTGGCAGTGAAGAAACGCCGGTACGTAATGCCATCACATCAGCAATTAATAGCTCCTGCACCGGTAAAATTGATGTTATCGGCCATTCGATGGGCGCTACTCTGGCTGCCCAGCAAATTGATAAATTAGGTGTGGCCTCCCAGGTTGATGCTTTTGTTGGTGTAGCAGGCGCTTTTCGCGGTTTATTAAGTTGTGGGGTTTATCCCTATAATGTCTGGAACTCGACGTGCGGGAGTAACGGTTTATCAGTATCCAGTCCGTTTCTGGATCGCTTGTATGGTGTAAGGTTTGGCCAGCGGGTGTACTCCATTAAAAGTAATATTGATCAGGTAGTATGTTCTACCGGCAGTTGTCTGGTTTACGGCGTACATAGCAGCCGGATTTGGGGTGAAAACGCTACCTATACTTATGCGTTAGGCCATTTTGGTTTGCAAACAGATACCGCAGTTCAGCAATATAACCTAATCAGGTAGTCGCTGGTAAGCTGTCGTAAAGCCCGTTCTTCAGATTTTGGTAACAACTGAAGAACGGAAGTTTGTTTACCGGCTATTGCGCTGGTGGGGAGCATGATAATTGATATCGGGCCCGACGGGTACGACCTGACTTGGATTTATCATGGTGTGGCTGAAATAGTAATGGCGCTTAATATGATAAAAATCGACGGTGTTAGCGACACCTGGCCACTGATAAAGCTCGCGGGTAAAGCCGGCAAGGTTTGGGTAGTCTTCCAGTCGCTGCTTGTTACACTTAAAGTGGCCATGATATACCGCATCAAAGCGAATTAACGTGGTAAATAAGCGCCAGTCCGCCTCCGTTAGTAAATTACCGGTTAAGTAACGGTTTTTACTCAGGATAGTTTCTACCTGTTCCAGCGCGGTAAACAACTGTGAATAGGCTTCCTCATAAGCTTGCTGACTGGTGGCAAAACCACAGCGGTATACACCATTATTGATGTTGTTATAGACCAGCTCGTTAATCTGATCGATTTGTGGCTGGATATCCGCTGGACAATAATCGTCAGTATTGCCGGTAAGATGGTTAAAGGCCGTATTGAGCATCCGGATAATATCAGCCGACTCGTTGCTGACGATGCAGTTTTGCTGTTTATCCCACAGTACCGGCACCGTTACCCTGCCGCTGTAATCGTGCTGGTGGCGGGTGTAAACCTGATGTAAAAAATCGTAGTCAAAAAGGCTGTCACCGCTGCTGTGATTGCTGGTATTAAACTCCCAGCCATTTTCAAGCATATCGGGGCTGACCACCGACACGCTGATATAATCGGTCAGGTTTTTCAGCTGACGAAATATCAGGGTTCGATGTGCCCAGGGGCAGGCCAGTGACACATACAAATGATAGCGGTCTTTCTCAGCTTTAAAGCCCGCTTTGCCAGTTGGGCCAGCGCTGCCATCTTTGGTAACCCAGTTACGCAATTGGGCATCTTCTCGTTTGAATTTACCATCATTGCTGTCAGTGTCGTACCATTTATCCTGCCATTTACCGTCTACCAGTAACCCCATGTCAGACTCCTTATTGTTGCAAAAATTATCTGGCCAGCATCTGTTTGCTGGTGATCTTATGCTTTACTTTAGCCAAATTTAACTCGCGGCGATATTTGATAATAATGGCAGGTTTGTCCTACAAATTAGAAGATAGCCGGTTAGGCTGTCATTGAGCGCAGCTGCGGCGCAGAGCAACGTGTGTAAATTGCCTGCTGTGCTAAAAAGCGTTAGCGTAAGGTAAAAATGACGATAGAGAAGACAAAATGACAGCAAATCCGGATTACGATATTGGGATAGCAGGGCAAAAGTGGGGCGATGCCGAAAAAGCACAGTGGCTGACCCGACAACAGATCCAGCGCAGCTATCAGCAGCAGGTGCTGGTGAAATTAGAGCAAGTTGTGCCAGGTTTCACCCGCCAGCAATACGGTGAGCTGGATTATCGCCAGTATGGTGGTGGCATATACCCGCTTTATGCATTTAGTAATGGATTAGATGCTGACAAAGTGACAGTACTAATCAGCGGTGGGGTACATGGCTACGAAACCAGCGGTGTGCAGGGCGCCATTCGTTTTTTGCAAACGGCAGCAGTGGATTACCGTGATCATTTTAATATTGTGGTGTTGCCCTGTATCAGCCCCTGGGGCTATGAAACCATTAACCGTTGGAACCCACTGGCGCTGGATCCTAACCGCAATTTTATTACTGACAGCCCGGTTGCCGAATCGGCAGCGGTAGTGGGTTATCTGCAGCAATTAAGCTTGCCGGTGCTGGCGCATATTGACTTGCATGAAACTACTGATTCAGACAACAGCGAGTTTCGGCCAGCGAAAGCGGCGCGTGATGGCGAAGTGAATACTAACTGGGATATCCCTGACGGCTTTTACTTAGTGGGCGACAGTACCAAGCCTGCGGCTGAATTTCAGCAAGCCATTAACCAGGCAGTGAGTAAGGTAAGCCAGATAGCCCCAGCTGATGGCAATGGCTGCTTAATTGGCGAGGCTATCAGCCAGCCCGGAGTGGTCAATTATCCGAAAAAAGCCCTTGGTTTATGTGGCGGCATTACTGATGCGCCTTATGTTACCACCACTGAGGTTTACCCTGACAGTCCCAATGCCAGCCCGGAGCAGTGCATTATGGCTCAGATGGCGGCTATTATAGGGGCACTGGAATTTTTGAAAAATAAAGGCTATTAATAAAGCTTGCTATACTCATCAGGTTTTTAAAAATATAACCAAGATCTGCGCAAGTTGCGGGTGAAGTCTGGTTTTCCGGTTGGCAACAAGGAAAACGTTATGGACAACCCGGTTATTATTTTGCATGGCTGGAGCGACAACAGTCGCTCTTTTGCCACTATCAGCAAATTTATCAAACAGTTACCCAATAAAAAAACGGTGCATTTGCATCTTGGCGACTGGCTGTCGATGCACGATGATGTGACTTATACCGATTTAGGCACCGCCATGCAGCGCGCCTGGCATGAAATGGGCCTGCCAACCAGTGATCGCAGCGTTGATCTGGTGGTGCACAGCACCGGCTCCCTTGTCGCAAGGCAATGGCTTACCCAGTTTTACAGCGCCAGCCATAATCCGGTAAAACGTTTTGTGATGATGGCGCCGGCTAATTTTGGCTCGCATTTAGCGCACAAAGGCCGCAGCTTTTTTGGCCGTGCGGTTAAAGGCTGGGGCCAGCCGGGTTTTCAGACGGGTACCCAAATTCTAAAAGGGCTGGAACTGGCCTCTCCGTATAGCCAGCAACTGGCGTTTAACGATTTATTTGCCGAAGAGAGCTGGTATGGCGCCGGCAAAATTCTGGCAACCGTAATGATTGGTAATACCGGTTACTCGGGTATCAGTGCTATTGCCAATGAAGCCGGCTCCGATGGCACCGTGCGGATCAGTGGCGCTAATTTAAATTGCAGCCGCATTACCGTAGCGCTGGACGAGCAGCAATGTGTGTTACCCGGCAGTTTAAAGTTTAGCCGCAGCAAAGGCGATATTGCGCTGGCTATCTTAGACAATGAAAACCACAGCTCTCTGGTTTTTAAAGATAAAGGGCCAAACAACCCGCTTACCCGGACAATTTTAGAGAAAGCGTTGCAAGTAGGAGATGCTGACTACCAGCCGCTCGCCGACAGTTTTAACTGGCAGCAGCAGATTAATGCACTGGACCCGGCCGTTATCGGCAAAAGCCCGCAGCGCAGTCAGGTAGTGTGTCAGCTGACCGATCATCTGGCGAATAATGTGCAGGACTATTTTGTCGAGTTTTACCGCACCGGTAAAAAAGATGAGAAGTTTGAGCAGCAGCTATATCAGCAGTTTTTATGCGGGGTGCATGCCTACAGCGATAACGGTGCTTACCGTACCCTGTATTTTAATTTGGCCAGCCTGAACGAATTGCGCCAGCGCTATCAGCTCAATAAGTTGTACATCAGCTTTAATGCCGAGCCGCATTATAAGCCACCACGCCAGCCCGTAGGGTACGCCAGTGTTGCGGCGACCGACACCGCAGGGTTAAAGCTGCAACCCGATGAAATTGACTGGTTATTTACCCCACATCAAACGGTGTTACTGCAAGTGGTGATGCAGCGCAGCGTCGATGCCGCTGTGTTTAAACTGCGCCGCTAGCACTTAGCGTCATCACTGTATTTAACAAGGAGTTAAATATGAAAAATGTTAAGGCAGTATTGTTATTTCTTACCCTGGCGTTTAGTCAGGTATTTTTATTAGTGTATAGCGCAGTAGCCGAAGCCGCTTTAATTCGTAATGGCGGTAAAGGCAGTATTTCGATTAGTTTTCCGACCTGGGTGGTTATGGTGCCGGAAAGTGAGCTGGTAGTTGGTTTATTACGGGAAGAATATTATGCCGCCGGGGTGCCGCAAGCAAGCAGAGGTCCCGGTGAGTATTATATTTCAGCGGTTCCGGAGGAAGACTGTATTGTTTATCTGGATGGCAATACCCCCTTTGAAGGTGAACCCTGCTACTGGCAGTTTTATCAGGGTGAAATGTTAGATCTGTTTGGTTATACCCAGAGTTTTTTTACTGAGGCGCAGTCGCTATTAAGCTGGACTATCAGTAATGGCACTGACTCCTGGGTATTTGGCGGGGCTGATACGGCTGTAGAAGAGGGGTTAGCCTGGCAAACCCGGCGCGAGATTTATATGAATGCCGCCATGCCGGCTGATTTACTGCCGGGTGAATATTCGCTGACAGCCAGCCTGGATATGACCGCCCCCGAGGGGTTCGTATTTTATAATATTGATACCTTTATCAGCGAGCCAGCCTGTATTCCGGAGCTGGGAGGTTGCTTTCGTTTTGGTAGCAGTTTTGGTGATAGCTGGCGGGTAACAAGCGATCCTGAGCGGTTTGTGGTGCTGCCGCTGGCGGTATCTGAACCGGCAACCTTTGGTTTGTTTTCGTTGCTGTTATTATTGCTGTATCGCCGGGCAGGGCGGCTTTAATGAAAACTGAAGCTAGTCAGGCGGGTTATTTAATGTGTTTTGCAGCTTAGCCGCCGCTTTAGCCCGTTGCACCTGCAATGCCTGCTCAATGGTGCTAAATAATGCTTTCGCCTCCGTCGTATCGGCTATCGGCGCCAACAACGGGTCGTGTTGGCTCCACCATTGCCTCCAGCCCTGTTCTACTGCCGCACTAAGTTCAGCTAATGCCTGTTCCGGCCGGTTTTGCAAAGCTGCCAGCCGGGCATTCAGGTAACGGCGGTAAATATCCTGATAACTCGTGGGACCAGCTGGCGGTAGGGTATCCGTGCATTGCCGAAGAAGTTTGGCCGCGGCTTCAGCTTGCTGGCGCTGCTGATAAGCCCAGGCAATTTCTAATGCCGGGCTGCACATTGGCAAACTCAGTAAATCAGCTGGCTGAAAATACTGATGCGCCTGCAGCAGCAGCTCAATACCCTGGGCTTTATCACCGATTAATAACTGATACCAGCCAGCTTCAAAGGCTACCCAAGGATCTTCCGGGTTCGCCGCCAACTGAAAAGTCATTAATTCAATTAATTCGTTATATTTTCCGCGACGCAATAACAATGTAGCCTCGTAATGTTTGTCTGAAGTTACTTGTTCCACTTTATCTAATAGCTGTAATTCCAACATGGTACTTATTAGGTTGACTTGAAAATTGTTATTTTCCGGCGATAAGTTATATGCCTGCTGCCAGTAATCCAAACTCGCTGCCAGCTCGCCGGTTTGAGTCAGTAAATCGGCCAGGCCGGCATAGCCCATTGGCGAGTCGGGAAAATCGGCAATTAACTGTCGGTATTGTTGTTCTGCAAGGGTTAGCTCCCCTCGCTCGGCCAGTTTAAACGCCAGATTGTACTGATGGGTAATGGCTATTGGGTCGAGTTTGTATGCTTGCTGCAATGCTTGCCAGGCATCCTGGCTGCGGCCCAGTTGCTCCAGCGCTGCAAAACGCCACAAATGCACCTGAGCTAAGTTAGGGTTAAGGCTAAGCGCTTTATCCAGCGCCGGCAAGGCTGCGTCGTAATCACTTTGTAAATAAAACAGCATTAAACCTCGCACGGCATGGGCTTGGGCCAGTTCGGGCGCCCGCACCAGCGCTTTGGCTAAATGTTGCTCAGCCAGGGTGGCGGCAATATCAGCTTTTAATACGCCAAAACTGGCGCTGCCTTCTGCCAGTAAAATAATGGTATCTGCCAAAGCAACATAAGCCATAGCGTATTCCGGGTCGAGTGCTATGGCCTGTTCAAATAAGCGTCGGGCTTCTTTAATAGACTCAGTGGTTTGCAAGCGGTACTGCTCGCGGCCGCGCAGGTACATCATATAGGCATCTGTGCTGGCGGTGCTGTTCAGGCTGCTCAGGCTGCCGGCTTCCAGGTAGCGCTGTTGCAGCAGATTGGCAATAGCCCGGGCGATTTCGGTTTCTACTGCAAAAATATCGCTAAGTTCCCGTGAAAAGCTCTGGCTCCATAAGGTCATGCCGTCTTCGGCATTAATCAGCTCTACCCGCAACCGGATTTGATTACCAATTTTATGAATACTGCCACTTAGTAAGGTATCAACCTTAAGCCGTCTGGCAATATCCACCGGCAGCAGGTTTTGCCGGGCCAGGTTGAAACCGGCGCTGGCCGATGCCACCTGTAAACCCGAAACCTGACCAAGTAAACTGGCCAGTTCTTCGGTAACGCCAGCCGCCAGATACTGCTGGTCACTTTCAGGGCTTTGATCGCGAAATGGCAAAACAGCGATAGAGCTGGCTTTTACGTTGTTTATCAGGCCTTCAGTGCGTTTTACAAAGTCGGTACGGGCGTTATCAAAATAATGCAGGCCCAGCATTAAGGAACCCACCATAACGACGCTTAAACCCAGCCACCATTTAAGCCCAAGTGGCTTGGGGTTGTCGCTGTAATCAACGGCGGTAACCTTTATACCCTGGGGCGTAATATCAAAATACCAGGAAAGATAAAACACCACCGGAAAGCAGGCAAACAGGAAAATCGTCAGGCTGGTGGCAACAAAGGGGCTTAAATTTAACAGAGGAGTAACCACGGCAATAATTTGCAGGAGAAGCCAGATAACGCCCAGAAAAGGAATGAGGGTTTGAATAACTTTACGCCGGCGTAACTCCGATAAAAACCGCATTACTACTTTCACGCTTGTCTCCCTGACTTTTAATTCATAGTACTGGCTGGCACTTACCCGAACTGAGTTGGAGTTATATAAACTAAATATAATTTAGCAGCTTAGCATTATCAGAGTAAGCGTAGCAGGCAGCTGATATTTTAACCAAGTAAAGCGGAATAAAATTTACAAACTGTAAAATAACGCGGCTTGCCGCAAATTGTGGCTAAAGTGTTTCAAAATATTACCAGGCTAATGACTCTGCTGCCTTTAACACTTACCATGGCTGTGTAAATAAAATGACAACAAGAGTTCATCCGGAGAAAAGATTTGGAATTTTCGAAAATTGTTCTGGCCATCGGCCTGGTAGCCGGTATGTCAGCATGCAGCCAACAACCGACTGCACCACAGTTACCGCAAGGCGTTAAACTCATTACTGAGCATACCCAGCAGAAGAGCGGTGTCTCTGTACCCTATAAGAAGTATGAGCTGGACAATGGCTTAACAGTTATTGTGCATGAAGATCATTCTGATCCTTTGGTGCACGTAGATGTTACTTACCACGTCGGCTCTGCCCGGGAAGAGCTAGGTAAGTCGGGTTTCGCGCACTTTTTTGAACATATGATGTTTCAGGGTTCTGAAAACGTGGCTGATGAAGAACATTTCCGGATTGTGACCGAAGCCGGTGGTACGCTTAACGGCACTACAAACTCTGATCGCACTAACTACTTTCAGACAGTACCTTCAAACCAGCTGGAGAAAATGTTGTGGTTAGAAGCAGATCGGATGGGTTTTTTACTGGATGCGGTAACGGAAGAGAAGTTTGAAGTACAACGCGAAACCGTGAAAAACGAACGTGGTCAGCGTGTAGATAACCGGCCTTATGGCCGCCTGGGTGAACGGGTATCGCAAGCGATGTATCCGTTAGGGCATCCTTATTCCTGGCCGGTAATCGGTTATATGGATGATTTAAACCGAGCCAATGTTAACGATGTCAAAGCGTTCTTTTTACGCTGGTACGGCCCGAATAATGCCACTATTACCATCGGCGGCGCAGTAACAGCCCAAGAGGTGCTGCCGTTAGTAGAGCAGTACTTTGGTTCAATTCCCCGTGGCCCTGAAGTAACCGCAGCGGCGAAGCAACCGGTATCACTGGATAGCAACCGTTATATTTCAATGGAAGATAACGTTCATTTGCCGTTGATTTATATGTCTTATCCGACCGTGTATTTGCGTAACGAAGATGAAGCAGCGCTCGATGTACTGGCCGAGATCCTCGGTGGCGGTAAAAATTCTATTTTCTATAAAAATCTGGTGAAAACTCAGGTCGCGGTGCAAGCTACGGTCAATCATCCTTGTGCTGAGCTGGCCTGTACCTTCAACTTATTAGCCTTGCCACACCCGGCATCGGGTAAAAACCTGGCGGATATTGAAGCATTAATCCGGGACAGTCTGGCCGAGTTTGAGCAGCGTGGCGTGAATGACGACGACCTGCTAAAAGTGAAAGCACAAATGGAGGCCAAC
This sequence comes from Arsukibacterium sp., assembly GCF_041616895.1. Lineage (GTDB taxonomy): Bacteria > Pseudomonadota > Gammaproteobacteria > Enterobacterales > Alteromonadaceae > Alishewanella. The sequence goes on along the minus strand of NZ_JBFJPY010000037.1, from coordinate 11,613 downwards.
ACGATTTATGGTCTGCAAAGCGTATCGGGTAAAGTAAGCCAGCTGGCAATCAATGAAACCCTGACCGGCAATCCGGATAATCTGCAGAACGATTTAAACCGGGTTAATAAAGTCACCAAAGACGACGTAATGCGGGTTTACAATACTTACCTTAAAGGTAAAGGTGCGGTAGTGATGTCAGTGGTGCCGCGCGGTAAGCTGGAGTTAATTGCTGCAGCGGATAACTTTACCCCGCAAGTACAGGATTTTGGTGGCCCGTCCACCACCAGTGCCGACGATTTACAGGTACGTCGTGCAGTTGATGATTTTGACCGAAGCGTGGAGCCACAAGCCGGTGTTAACCCCGCAGTAACGGTACCCGCTTACTGGCAAAGCAGCCTGGACAATGGCATTAAGGTATTAGGTGCGGCCAGTGATGAAACGCCAACTACTGCTATGCTGTTGAAACTAAACAGTGGTTTGTATTATGAAAACCCGGATAAAACCGGCTTAAGCAGTATGCTAACTGCAATGCTGAATGAAGATACCAAGAACTTCACGGGTGAAGAAATTGCCCTGGAATTAGAGAAACTGGGTAGCTATATCAGTATCAGTGCCAGCGATGAGCATATTCAGCTTTATGTGTTAAGCCTGAGCAAAAACCTGGATAAAACCATCGATTTATTGATGGAGAAAATGCTGCAACCGGCGTTTAATGAAGACGATTTCAATCGGCTGAAGCAACAGCGTTTGCAGGGCATTCAGCAGTCCGAAAAGAATGCGGGTTACCTGGCGAGCAATGCCTTTCGTAAGCTGATGTATGGCGGCAGCATTTTAGGTCAGCCAGGTGGTGGTACCTTAGCCAGTATCACTAACCTAAGCCTGGAAGATGTAAAAGCGTATTATCAAAGCCACTTTAAGCCAGATGGTGGTCAGTTAATCGTGGTGTCAGATTTAGCAAAAGATAAGCTGCAACAAGCTATTACACCGCTGACTCAGTTTACCGGTAAAGCACCGGCGGTAAATGTTCAGGTGCCAGTAGATACTAGCCGTGGCTCGGTGATTTATCTGGTGCATAAAGATGATTCACCGCAATCGGAAATTCGCATTGGTAAGCGCAGCTTATCTGAAGACATTACCGGTGAGTATTTTAAAACAGGCTTAGCGAACTTTACCATTGGTGGTAACTTTAACAGCCGGATAAACCTTAACCTGCGCGAAGACAAAGGTTATACCTACGGTGCCCGTACCGGGTTTAACGCAGATGGCTATACCGGGGTGTTTATTGCCTCCGCCGCAGTGCGGGCGGATGCCACTGCAGCGTCGGTCAAAGAGTTTATCGACGAGCTGAACCGCTTTAGTGCCGAAGGTGTTACCGATCCTGAGCTGGCATTTATGCGCCGGGCGCTGAATCAGCGTGACGCCTTAAAATACGAAACACCGAACGCTAAATTGGGTTTTTTAGCCCAGATCCTGCAGCATGATCTGGCGCCGACCTTTGTTGATGAACGCAATGCGATTATTGCCACTATCAGTAAAGAAGATATTAACCTGTTGGCAAAGCAGCACTTTAATCCGAAGGACATGGTGATTGTGGTGGTGGGTGACTCTGTCGTATTACGCCCGGAACTTGAGGCGCTGGGATATCCGGTAGAAGCGTTAGTTTTATAAGTAAGCCGCATTAGCTGAACGCCACCCTCAGGTGCCGTTGTTATTAGCGTGGTGTGTTTCTGCCAGGTATCGGGGTTTTACTGGAGTTTTACCGGCCAAGCCCCTAAAGTGGCAGGGTGTCGCAATTTTATGAGGCGGATAAATGGTTATCGGGTTATGGCTGGCCAGCCTGTTATTAGCATTGCTGACGTTATTACCGTTATGGCGGTTTGAGGCATGGTGGGTGCGCGGTCTGGATTTCCCAAGGCTACAACTGGCGGTGCTGGCGGTGGTGATTGTCATTCTGCAGCTGCTTTTTACCGATTTAACTCAGGTAAATCAGTGGCCGATGTTGCTGATAAGCGGTGGCTGCCTGTTATTCCAGCTATGGTGGATACTGCCTTACACACCCCTGTTTCCTAAAGAAGTGATGGCAGCGGCGGCCGATAACACTCATCCGTGCATTGCTATTCTCAACGCGAACGTGCTGGGGCCAAATCGTAATGCGCAAGCACTTATTGATTTGGTTAAACAGCATCAGCCCGATATTCTGGTGACTTTAGAGTCCGATAGTTGGTGGCAACAGCAACTTGACCAGTTAAGTGACGACTACCCGCACAGTGTTAAATGCCCGCTGGATAATTTATATGGTATGCATGTGTATTCGCGTTTGCCATTACATAATGCCTCGTTGCAGTTTCTGGTTGAAGAGGGGGTGCCCTCTATTCACGCTGAAGCAGAGCTGACCGATGGCAGCCGGATTACCGTCCACTTTTTACATCCTGCGCCACCCAGCCCTACAGAGAACCCGAGTTCTGAAGAGCGTGATGCCGAATTACTGGTGGTAGCAACCAGTGTTAAAGATGTAACAACTCCGGTTATTGTTGCCGGAGATTTAAATGACGTTGCCTGGTCAGAAACAACCCGGTTATTTCGGAAAATCAGCGGATTGCTGGATCCCCGCATCGGCCGGGGCATGTTTAACAGTTTTCATGCGGATTACCCTTTTATGCGCTGGCCACTGGACCATATATTTCATAGCAGCCATTTTACCTTGCAGCATTTACAACGGCTGCCTGCTATTGGCTCAGATCATTTTCCAATGCTGGTCAGGTTATGTTATACCGGCAGGCAGCAAGCACAGGATGGTATTGAACCCGATCAGGACGATAAACAGCTGGCACAGGATAAAATGATGGCGCAAGCGGTAGTACCTGAACAGGTGCACCGTCCCGAAACCCAGCCAGCTCCTTAATTAGAATTAACATTATTTTATGTTGTGCAGCAACGTCTTCATTTTTTGATAAGCTGACAGTTTAACAACGGATTATTTATGCAATATTCAGTACTTGGCAGCAGCAACATTAATGTTTCCCGCGTGTGTTTAGGAACCATGACCTGGGGCACCCAAAATACTCAGCAAGATGCCGATGAACAATTAGCATATGCGCTGGAGCAAGGGGTCAACTTTATTGATACGGCAGAGATGTATTCTGTGCCACCTACCGCTGAATCTTATGGGGCTACAGAGCGGATAATTGGCAATTGGTTGTGCCGCAACCGCAGCAAGCGTTCAGAGCTTATTATTGCTACTAAAATGGCCGGTAGTGGCCTGTCTTATATTCGCGATGGCGGCATCATGACTGCGCAAACGTTATTGCAGGCAGTCGATGATTCGCTAACCCGGCTGCAAACCGATTACCTGGACCTGTATCAGCTGCACTGGCCCAACCGTGTTTCGCCGCATTTTGGCAGGCACAGCGTTGGGCGCATTGGTTTTTCAGACGTTGATGCCGCCGAGCAAACCGAGCAAATGCTGAGCTTACTACAGGCGCTGGACAGTTGTGTCAAAGCGGGCAAAATTCGCTTTTGTGGTCTGTCTAACGAGTCACCGTGGGGCATTAGCCAATATTTGCAGCTAAGCCGTGAGCACAATTTGCCCAGAATGGTCTCTATTCAAAATGAATTCAGCCTGCTGCATACCAAAGACTGGCCCTATTTAATTGAGCAGTGTATTCACGAAAATATCGCTTATTTACCCTGGTCGCCGCTGGCAGGCGGCGCGTTAACCGGCAAATACCTGCACGGTGCCAGGCCACAAGGGAGCCGCTGGGGTATGCTACAGCGTAATGGACTGTTTCGGGATACGCCAGGATCGAATACTGCCATAGCGGCATTTATTGAGCTGGCAGCAAGCCATAATCTGAAGCCGGCACAATTGGCGCTAGCCTGGGTCGATAATGTGGATGGTGTTACCTCCACCATTATTGGCGCCACCAGTATGGCGCAGTTGCAGCAGAATATCGGCGCTTTCAAAACCGATATCAGTCAGGCGGTCATCGATGATGTTAACCAGTACCTGCAACAGCATCCGTTGCCGTTTTAAGCGAAAGGATCAAAATAGGCCATGGCATTTTTAGCTTTCACCACTGCCCAGACCGATTTAAGTGTGGCTTATCATGGCCACCATACCAGTGCTCTGGTTTTGCTTTCTGTACTTATCGCTATTCTGGCAGCCTATACCAGTTTTAGTCATCGCACTCTGGTGCAACAGGCCAGCCTTCGCCAGACACGTTTCGTCTGGTTAAGCAGCGGTGCGGTGGCGATGGGGCTGGGTGTCTGGGCCATGCATTTTACCGGCATGATGTCACTGCAGTTGCCGGTAGCCGTCGATTATCAGGTGACACTAACCTTGTTGTCAGTGCTGCCTGCCATACTGGCAGCTTTCGTCACCTTGTACGTGGTCGCCATGCCCGCTCCCAGCGGTTGGCATATCATTGGCGGTGGTATTTTGATGGGCGCCGGTATTGGCGCAATGCATTATACCGGAATGGCGGCGATGGAAATGCAGGCAACCCGGCTATATCAGCCCCTGATGTTTGCTGTTTCAATAGTGGGTGCTGTTGTGCTGGCCACATTAGCCCTTAGCATCAGGCAATGGCTGGCACCGCTGGTAAAACGGCGAGCGCTACTGGATCTCATTAGCTCGGTACTGATGGGCCTGGCTATCGCCAGCATGCACTATATTGCTATGCATGCGACAGTTTATCTGCCGCTAAGCGAGCCGATCGTGTCAACGGCGGCGGTAATGACCCGGCAAACCCTGGGTACCTTAGCGGTGGTGGTGGCGGTAGCCATCTTATTACTGGCCACTGTTACGGTGCTGTTACGCCGCCAAGTACAAAGCGCAGAGCAAAGCCAGTCTCAAGCCAACGCCAAGGTGCAACAACTGGCGGACCGGTTACATCGTATCGCGGCCAGAGTACCCGGCATGGTGTACGAGTTTCGGTTGGCTCACGACGGCAGCTTTACCTTTCCTTATGCCAGCGATGCCATCCGTGACTTTTATTTAATGAGTCCTGAAGACGCTAAACGGGATGCTCTGCCCGCGCTGGAAGTGATCCATGAAGACGACCGGGAAGGCATGCTGCAGTCTATTTATCAGTCTGCTGAAAATATGACACCGTGGCGCCATGAATACAGAGTATTGACCGAGCAGGGCACCATACGTTGGTTATTCGGTAATGCGATACCTGAGCGTGACCCGCAAGGTGTTAGCTGGAGTGGTTTTATTACCGATATTTCCCAGCGCAAGGCCGCCGAGCAAAAAATGCATCAGCTGGCCTATTATGATGGCCTAACCGGTTTGTATAACCGACGAAAAATTCAGAAGTGTTTACAGGAGTTGTGCGCTAAAGAAGCCGGTGAGCAGCGCGCAGTGGTGTTAATTGATATTGATCACTTTAAACGTGTCAACGATACCCTGGGCCATAAAGCCGGCGATGAGTTGCTGCGCCAGGTTGCTGAGCGGTTACAACAGCATGCGCCCGCTGGCAGCGCATGTGGCCGCTTAAGTAGTGATGAATTTGTTATTCTGGTAACAGAATTACCTGGACATTTGCCTGATTATACCAGCCAGCTGGAACGGTTTGCTTTGACGCTGCGGCATCATTTGCAACAGCCCTATGATATTAATGGTCATTATTTTAAAAATAATTTCAGTTTGGGATATTGCGTCATTAATGAGAACGCGGTTAGCGCTGATCAACTATTAAAGCAGGCTGAAATGGCGGTTTCTCATGTAAAAGCTGCCGGTGGCAATGGCCAGCAGCTATTTGCTGCCAAAATGTATCAGCAACAGCAGCACCGCAATGCTATTGAGTTAGCACTGACCGGTGCGGTAGCAGCAAAGCAGCTGAGTGTTCATTATCAGCCACAAATTGCTGACAATGGCTTAGTCAGCGGTGTGGAAGCGCTTTTGCGCTGGCAGCATCCGGAGCTTGGTTCAGTATCACCGGCCCTTTTTATTCCACTGGCAGAGGAAAGCGGCCAGATTGAGGAAATTGGTTACTGGGTGTTACATCATACCTGCCAGCAACTGCAAAAGTGGCAGGCTGATCCTAAGCTCGCAAAGTTAACCATGTCAGTTAATATCAGTGCCAGACAGTTCTATTTGCCTGATTTTGTTAGCATCATTTCCCAATGTCTGGATAAATATGAACTGGCGCCACAGTTACTTATTCTGGAGCTGACAGAGAGTTTAATCCTGGCGAATCTTGACGATGCCGTAGAACGCATGCTGCAGATTAAACGACTGGGTGTCAGATTTTCAATGGACGATTTTGGTACCGGCTACTCATCCTTATCCTATTTATCACGACTGCCGTTTGATGAAGTAAAAATTGATCAGTATTTTGTTCGAAGTGGCAGTTCAGGCAACCCCAGAGACTGGGTGATTGTTGATGCCATTATTGGTATTGCCAATACTTATGGCATGAAGCTGGTGGCCGAGGGGGTGGAAACCGCAGTACAGCATAACTTACTGCGCCAGAGCGGCTGTCTTTGCTATCAGGGTTATTTATTTGCCCGTCCGGCGCCCGCGTCTGAAACAGAAGCCTGGATAAAACAGCAGACTGCTGCATCTGAATGCTAGAGTATTGGATTAAACACCTGGCAAAATCCGGGCTGCAATGACTTGTTAACTTAAGGCCCAGGCATTAAGCTCAGTGAAAGCATAACTCTGTTCAGCTAACCGGTGGATCAAATCGTTATGAAGCAAATGATTGAGAAGGCGACTAATTTACCGAGCATTCCTGAAGTTGTCCAAAAGCTTATTGCCAGTATGAACGATGACGATGTCTCGACGGAAATGCTGGCTAATATTATCAGCGGCGATCAGGCTATCACCGCAAAAGTACTGCGTTTAGCTAACTCTGCGCATTTTGGTCGGCAACGCAAGGTTGGCTCAGTTAAAGATGCCCTTGTCGTTTCAGGTCGCGATGCATTGCGCACTCTGGTGTTATCAATCGGCTTGGTATCCAGTTTTAAAGCTCCGGCCAGTTTTGATTTAAAAGCCTATTGGCGCCGTTCTTTTATGATGGCCAACCGGGCGAAATGGCTGGCTAAACTAAACAAGGCTGATGCTGAAGTTGCCTATACCTGCGGATTATTACACGGCATTGGCGAGTATTTAATACATATTGTCGAACCAGAGCTGGCACAAACTATTGATCAACAAGTAAATGAGGGTGCGGCCCGACGTAAAACCCAACTTGAATTATTTGGTTTTGACTACACTATGGCGGGAAGTGAACTGGCCAGGTACTGGAAATTTCCCGATGAAATTGCTGATGCCATTTTATGGCAACAACAACCCGCCGGCAGTGGCGCATTATTACCTTATCCTACATTGTTATATTTGGCCCGCTATATGATTGTTTATCAGGATCAGATTAACGAAGGGAAGTTTGATGAGTTGCCGTTGAAGCTGGTTCACGCTGCGCACCTGGGTCTGGAACAGACTTATAGCAGAATGCGCAGCTTTACCGAAGATGAAAGCGATATTTACAGCATGCTTCAGTAATAACCCAATAACCAAGGAGAGCTTAATGAGCTTACTTAAACACATGTTAACCCCGATAATATTTGGACTGATGGTAATGAGCTACCATTCGCAAAGTATGGCGGGTTCGAATATTCCGGAGAATTTTAACCAGCCCGCAGATAAGCTGGTAACCGGTGGCCAGCCGACGCAGGCCGAGCTGGCCATGCTAAAAGCAGCTGGCGTTACTAAAATTATTAACCTGCGGGGCGCAGACGAGTCGGTTGCTTATGATGAACAAGCAGAGGTAGAAGCGCTTGGCATGACTTATAGTGCGCTGCCGGTTGCCGGCGCCGATGATGTGACTGTTGACAATGCCCGGGCGCTTTATCAGCTGTTACAAGGTGATGAAAAAGTGTTTGTGCACTGCGCGTCGGGTAACCGAGTGGGAGCCTTGCTGGCTATTGGCGCCCATGACATTAATGGTAAACCTGTTAAGGAAGCGCTGGAGTATGGCCGCGCCGCAGGCTTAAGTTCACTGGAGCCGAAAGTAAAAGCCGTGCTGGCCGATAAAATCCAGTAGTAACCCAGCAGTAACACGGTACCTTATGCTGCTGACAGCGTCAGCACGGCATACATAACGATGTGGCTACTCACTACTACCAGGGTCAGGGCATTACGCAGGTTTTGGTAATCTTTACTGTAATGCCGGTTAATACCCGAACCGAACTCTGCTACCCGCAGCAGCAAAAATAACAACGCTTGCAGCATCAGAAAATAACCCGGTAGCAGCGCCAGGCTGATAATACTGACTACCGGAAAACTCACTGCCAGTAAGGCGAGCTTATTTTCTGCAGCGGTGTTTTGCTGCTGGTACAGCACTGGCCAGAGTACACCAGCCATAAATCCCAGAATGAGTGCGCTGTATAAATGATATAGCTGCAGTAGCGGAGCGCTGCCAGCCAGCCATTGCATATGCCACTGCATATGAAAGGCCAGCGGCAGTAAAACAAAAGGTAGCAAGCCTGCGTAGCCCAGCATGTTAATCAGTTTCATGGTTAACCTCTACTTTTCAGCTATTACGCCAGCAACCTGGTCAGTGATCAGACTAGCAAAGCATTAATCCAGCTTAGATACAGCGGCAAGCCTATCAGTACGTTAAGCGGAAAAGTAATACCCAGTGCCGCCAGCAGCGCCAAACCAATATCCGCCTCGGGGATTGCTGCGCGGATTGCTGCCGGTGCCGCGATATAGGATGCGCTGGCCATTAAGCCCGCCAGCACCAAAATGCTGCCACTGCTTAACCCCAGCATTAACCCCAGTGCAATTCCAAACCAGGCCAAGATAAATGGGGTAATTAAAGCGAATAACATCAGCCGCCATTGTTTTAACGGCAGTGGCGAGCAAACTTTAGCGGTGCACAGGCCCATTTCCAGTAAAAACAGCGCTAATAAAGTACTGAAGCCACCCATTAACACCGGGGTAATGCCTGACAAACCTTGTGGGCCGTATAACCAGCCAATAAGCATGCCACCGCCCAGCAACAACACGCCACGGCTGGTTAGTGCTTCATGCAAAATGGCCAGCGAGCCGGCTTTGCTGCCGTTAAGATAGCGAAACAACCACAGCATGGTGACGATAGCAGGCAGCTCCAGCAATACCAGGTACAAGGTGGTTTGTGGTGCCATGGGTAAGTTGTGGTGAATAGCCAAGGCCATTACCACGGCAAAGGTACCGGCGCTAACCGAGCCATAGTGCGCTGCCACACTGGCAGCATTGGCACTGCTGAGCTTTACCAGCTTGCGTAGCAGTGGATACAACAGTAATGGCAGTGCCACGCCGGTGGCGGCAATCAGCCCAAGCTCTGGCAGTATTGGCAGTAACGGCACACCATGCAGCGCCATCCCGCCTTTTAACCCTAACGTTAACATCAGTAATATCGACAGGGTTTCATAAATCGGCAGTGGAACTTTTAAATCTGATTTAACTAAACCGGCCAGCAGGCCAAGGGCAAAAAAGGCAATAACGACATCAGGCATAATAAGGCTCCGCTTACTTTATTAGCGCAGTGTGCCGAAAAATATTTCGCTTTCATAGCGTTTAATGTAATGCGGGCAAAATACCTTGCCTTTGCTCAGCGTGCGAACCGCTTTATTTATTCCCCGTTAACGATCAGTTGAGTTATCGCTGCTGCGGCTATGGCTGCTCGGGATAAAGCAACGCCAGGCGTTCCTGTTCGGTTAATATACCGGTTAAAATTGTGCGCCGGCGCAGTTTACACATGCGCTCACCCTCGTCCAGCAGCTCCCGTTGGAATAACTCGGGCTGGTCAATACAATCCAGAATACTGTGCCAGTGAATATAAGCGCTGTGGCGCAGTTGGCCTGCCTGATAGCGCTGCTCCAGCCGCTGATACACCTCAGTTACCCTTGAGGGCTCAGCCAATAGTTTGGCAACCATGGCCTTGTGCAGGATTAAGATGTGTTTGTCGGTAGCCTCATGCGCTTTGGTCCTGACGCGGTTAAGCCTGGTTCTGCGCGGTCTCACAAAGCACAGTTACCATCAGAGCAGTTGGCGCGGCTTCGTGCCCAAATGCCATAGGCTTTACTGGCCAGCCAATAGCAGGGAGCAAAGCGTAAAAAAGCAACCAGTTTGCGATAGCCTGCCAGTTGCCAGTAATGCAGGCTGGCGTCGATACCGACAATAAAATGATCCTGATCCCATAAATGAATTTGCTGCATCATCTCACCTTTGCTTACGCCGGAGAAACCGGTAAAGTCGTCAGCACTTATATCGACTAGTTGCAGATGAGGCGTTAATTTTGGCGCTAATGCGCTTATTTCACGCTGACACATTTTGCAACTGCCATCATAAAACAGTTTTTTCATCATCAGATCCAGTTAGCCACCATGGCACCTGTTACGGTGCCATGGTTATTTCGATCAATCTCATTTTAATAACAGTTCATCTACGCTGCCCTGTGCCAGCGGGTGATAGCCCGGTCGTGCTTTACTGTAAACGGCTTTGGCAAATGCCAGCCCTTCGGGTGTAGTGGCTAGCTGTTTATAAAGTGGAATAATCAGTTTGCGCCGGCCAATATTGATCAGGTATTGCTCTAGTTGCGGCATAATAGGCTGATAACCGGTTTTCAGCGCCAGTAAATACCAGGCATGGGCAATTTCACTATTGGCCGAAGTGGTGAGCGTAAAGCGATTATCCAGCGCAACCATTTGCTCGGTGCTTAGGCTAAGTGGCAGGTTATTAATAAAATACAGCCACTCATGCACGGTCCAGCCAGCTGCAGGCAGCGCTGTCAGTGGCGTGTTGCCGCTAAGCCAGCTATTGATATGTTGCTGCACATTCACAAAAGCATTTGACTGCGGCTGTGGCGAGCTTGCCGGTAAGCCAGGCTGATAAATCCAGGTCTTGGCTTGCTCCAGGGACACCACACCCGGATGTTTTTGCAGCAGGTTTTTATCCAGATAATTTACAAAGGTTTCGGTATCAATACTCTGAAACGCATGGTCAGCAAAGTACTGACGCACGAAGGGATCAAATTTATCGCGGCCAAACTGTTGCTCCAGATACATTAAAAACAGCTGGCCCTTGGTATAAGGGACACCGCTGAAGGCATCGTCCGGATCGCGGCCTTGTAAATCGATATGCAAAATACTGTCGTTGGGACTTAATGCGGTTAATTCGTCCTTTAAACCCTGCACTGACAACGCTTGTTCCATTATGGCGCGGTCAGTACCAAAAACCTGTTCCATAATCCGGTTTTCAACATAAGAGGTAAACCCTTCGTTTAACCACAAATCGCGCCAGGTAGCATTGGTGACCAGGTTACCTGACCAGGAATGTGCCAGCTCATGGGCGATAAGATTAACCAGGCTGGCATCACCGGCCACCACCGTCGGAGTAATGAAGCTCAGTACCGGGTTTTCCATGCCACCGAACGGGAAGCTTGGCGGTAAAATCAGTAAATCGTAACGGCCCCAGCGGTATTCACCATATAATTTTTCAGTAGCGTCAATCATCGCCTGAGTGCTGGCAAACTCGCTTGCAGCAGCATTAAGAATGTAAGATTCTGCATAAACGCCGGTTTGTTCGCTCATCGCTTGAAATTGTAAATCACCGGCGGCGATAGCAATTAAGTACGCCGG